>JBIIRP010000252.1:0-2631 GCA_044341475.1 Flavobacteriales bacterium
AAATTCGCAGACGCACTCGACAAAGTGGACGACCGCCTCGACAAGGCCCGCGGGGAGCTCGAGAAGCTGCGCACGACGCGCACCACCGTCATGCAGCGCTCGCTGAAGAGCGTGGGCACGCTCGACGACCGGGAAAGCCGGGCGGTGCTCGAGTTGCCCGAGCCGGCCGGTCTGCTCGAGGACGACCTCTCAGAAGTCGTGGAGGACTGAGCGCGATATACGTTGCCTTTCCATGAAACGCACGGTATGAAACGGGTCAGCTGGGCAGGATGGGCGGTGGGAGGATGCATGGCATGAGAATTTAACACACTGGTTGTTTGTCTATAGCTAATTTGCCGGCATGCGACAATTTCATTTTCGTGTCGGATTGCTTTGCCTCGCAGCGTGGGCGGCAGGGTCCTCGAGCCTTTTTGCCCAGCGGGCCAGTTTTGCGGATGCCAAATTCGAGTACCTCGAGCGGCCCACGGTTCCTCAAGAGCTCGTTCGCGATGTGCAGTTCGTTGTGCATTGCACGCCCGAGTTCTTTACCCAGGAGGATATGCGCCGGTGGGGCGGGAACATCTCGGTGCTCAAGTCGGATGCGGAACGGCTGCAGCGCATGGCGTACTGGACGCTCGAGCGCGAAATGGCGTGGGTAAACGCGGAACCGGATTTGCGGGTGGAGGTGGCCCTGGGACCGGGCAAACAGGGTTCGCCCACGGTTAAGAGTGGTCCGGTCCGCAGTGGGAGCGATCAGATCACGTTTTGGGCAGAGATTCCCTACAGCCTTCCTGTGCGCGTGCAAGTTGTCCGCGCGGACGGGACCCTGCTCGACGGTTTCGAGCTCCGCGGCGAGGTCAAGGTGCAGTACGGCAACGAACCCATTTCGACGCTGGACAAGACCGCAACGGGGATTTCCTACACCACGAGCAAGCTCGATTACCGGAGCGAGGCGGAGCTGCGCAAAGGCCTCGACACCGAGGACGGCCAGCGGTTTGTGCGCCGCAAGGCCATCCTCATGCAGTTGAGCGCCATGATCGATCAGCTCGAGCCGCGGCTGTTTTTCAGCCGCGAAACGGTGAAGGTCGACATCGCCACGGCAAAGGGCAAGAACTTCGATTACACGGCACTCGACGCTGCCCAGGAGTCGGCCTTGGTTGCGTTCAAGGGGATGCAGTGGGACGGACTCGAGGGGCCGATGGGGGTTTGGACGACGTGGCTTGCGAAGTCGGACTTGCTCAACCCGAAGGCGGAGGTGAACACCGATGTCACCCGCGGTCTTCACCTGAACCTCGCGGTTGCCCACATCTACCGGGGTGGATTCGATGCCGCCGCCGAACATTTGAGCAAGGTCCGCAGCATGACCCGGTCCACCGACCCGGAATGGGCGCAGCTGGAGGCGATGACCGATTTGCTCATGCGCCGGCGGAAGGCCCAGCTGTACAACGCCGCGCATGCGGCTGTCGCCCCGGCAACGCCGACTTTCAAGGCCCCGGATATGAAGGAGTTGCTGGGAAGGCGTTCGGAAAACCGCGATTTGCAGTTGTTCGACGGACGGGACCGGTACGCGGAGGTAGGGGCGGCGCTGTCGGCGTGGCAGGCCACGCTCTCGGGAAGTGCGCCGGAGGCCACCGCGAGCACGGCAGCGGCACGGACCACCTCCCAGGAACTCGGCTCCCGCCTCGAGCCCGCGACGGGAGGGTACATGCTCCGCTTCAATCCGCTTGTCGATGGCGCCCGGGTGGGCAAGCCGATGGAGCCTGAGATTTTCGCGGTGGACCGGTTGGTGTATTTGGACTACAGCCGCATGGGCCTGACGGAAGTGCCGGCGGCCATCGCCGGACTGACGTCGCTGAAGACGCTGCTGCTCGACGGCAACGCGCTTACCACCTTCCCGGTGGCGGTGTGCCAGGTACCCACGCTTGAAAAGCTGCACCTGAAAGGCAACGCCATCACCGACATTCCTCCCGGTCTTTCGGGGTGCAAGTCGCTCGAAATGATTGACTTGAGGGGAAATCCCTTGACTCCTGAAGCACGGGCAGCCTTGCCGTCTTTGCTGCCTGCGGAGTGCAAGGTGAAGCTGGAGTGAGGTGCGGTGCTCGGGCGGGCGTGCAGGGAACCGGCCGATTGCAATGAGCCCGTCTCGAGTGGTTTAGGAGCTGCACTCGCACGTGCTCTGGGCGTTATTGTAATCTGTGACGAGGACTTCAAGCTCAATTTGAGCAGTTTTCGGGCTCAACCCGGCACGCGTTTGAGCCACCAACGCGGGCCGCTTGAGCTGCACGGGTCGTGGTAGGACCGGTGACGTGTGGGCGAGAAGATGGCAGCCACTGCCGAAGGGGATCAACTGGATGTCGCCGTAGATAATGCACGTTTAGAGGCACATAAATGCGTGTTTTTGGATCATCAAAGAAGCAATCTGGCGAACAGGACTCCGGCCTTGCTCCCTAGGATACAGCGTATTCTCGAAGAACTCGGGGACAACATCCGCCTAGCGCGGCTGAGAAGGAAGTTGAGCGCCGCCCAGGTCGCGGAGCGTGCTGGAATGGGAAGGACGACGTTGACGAAAATCGAGCAAGGCCACCCGGGAGTGGGAATGGGCCAAATCATCAACGTGTTGAAAGTGCGGGGGCTGGAGGAGGATCTTTTGCT
>JBIIRP010000049.1:0-9819 GCA_044341475.1 Flavobacteriales bacterium
CCTCCCACCACCGGTCGTAGGCGGTGTTTGTCCGGAAAACCAGGAAGAGCGAGAGTACGAATCCGAGCAGGCTGTGCACGGCATTCGACAGGTTCACCGGCGCGTCCATCCACTCGAGTTCGACCCAGCATACCGCCGCCGTGAAAACCCCGATGCCCAGCATGGCCGGAATCAGGCGGCGGAAGACCTCCGCGCTGTACGCATGGAAGATGAGGCTGAACCAGTCCTTCGGATTGTAACCGACCATGCCGTGAAGGTAACTTGGGCGCCATGAAGAACATGCTGGACTATGGACTGCTCGTGCTGCGGGTCGGCACCGCGGGATTGATGGTGCCACACGGCTGGTCGAAGCTGAATAAGCTCATCGCCGGCCTCAGCGAAGGTGCAGAACCCGTGCAGTTTTACGACTTCATGGGGATCGGGGCGATGCCTTCGCTGGCGCTTGCTGTCGTGGGTGAATTCGTCGCTCCGCTGCTGATCCTCGTGGGTTGGAAGACGCGGTATGCGGCGGTTCCGGCGGCGTTCACCATGGGGGTGGCGGCGTTCGGAGCACACTGGGGAGAGGGCCTCGGCGAAATGGAGCATGCGCTGCTCTTCCTGTTCCCGTTCGCGGCGCTGGCGCTGACAGGCGGCGGCCGGTTCGGGTGGGACAAGAAGTAAGCGTGAGCGGAGCGTTGCCGGAATGTAAAGTTTAACGCTCCCGTAACACCGGCGTTGCGCACACACAATCGAAGGGTTACAGAGGCTTTACTGGGGGAAGAAAGGTCTGCGGGGAACTTGCGCCCGCAAACCAAATCATTTTCCCATGCGCTCATTCTTGCTGACCACGGTGTGGATCTTGTGCGCTGCAGCGGGGGCTTTTGCCCAAACTGCAGGCGCAGGTTCTTTCACCTTCGTGCTGCTGCACAACAACGACGGTGAGTCGTCCCTCGGCAACATCGACCACTTCGCGTCGGTGCTCTCCACCGAACGTTCCGCCGCCGCCGCCGCGGGGCATCCGTCCGTGTTCGTGAGCAGTGGCGACAACATGCTTGCTGGAGCGATTATCGGGTTGTGGCTCGATTCTTTGGCCCAGCCGACAGGCACACCCTACGATGCCATCGCGCTGAGCATGCTCGATTACGACGCGCTGTGCATCGGCAACCACGAGTTCGACTTCGGTCCGGATGTGCTCGCGGCATTTATCGATGCGTTCGAAGTGACCGAGCCTCCGTTCCTCACGTGCAACCTGAGCTTTGAGAATGTGCCGTCGATGCAGGCGTTAGTCGATGCTGGTCGCGTGCTTCCGAGTACGGTGGTGGTGCGTGACGGCCAGCAGATCGGCATCATCGGAGCCATCACACCGGAACTCATCGGCATCACGAGCCCGGGTGCGACGACCATCAACACGGAAATTGTAGATGCAATCCAAACGCAGGTCAGCGCCCTCACGGCAGCGGGGGTAAACAAGATCATTCTGATTTCGCACTTGCAGAGCATCACGAACGATATCGAACTCGCGTCGCTGTTGAGTGGTATCGATGTTATTGTAGCGGGAGGTGGTGACAACTACCTGACGAATGATGCGAGCTACGCGGGTCCGCACCCGGTCTTCGGGCCTTACCCTTATGTGGTGACGGACGCCGCCGGGGAGCCTTTGCGCATCGTGACCACGGTGGGCAACTACACCCACCTCGGCTCGCTGACCGTCACATTCGACGCTGCAGGCAATATCACCGATACCCACCCAGAAGTGAGCGGCATCCGCCAAGTGGACCTCGGTCCGACGGCGCCGTCAGATGCAGCGGTGTATGCTGCCGTCGTGCAGCCGGTACAACAGGAGCTCGCGGAACTCGCGGCAAACGGAGCGACCTGTGTGACCCAAATCGACCTTGATGTCCGCAAGCCTTCCGTCCGCTCGCGGGCAAACGGCATCGGCAACATTGTGGCGGACGCGTACTTGAAGGCGGGTCGGGATTTGGCCCTGGCGGATCCGACCATCCCGATGCCGGTGCTCGGCATTGCGAACGGCGGAGGCATCCGGTGCAACGGCTATGGCTCGAGCCAGGGCTGCATCTACCCCGCTGGCTACACGCTGTCGGAGGTGGATATGAACGACATTCTGCCGTTTGCGAACTTCATTTCTGTGGTTCCTTCCGTTTCGTCCGCGCAGCTCAAGCTCATTTTTGAGAATGCGGTGAGCAAGATTACGCTGAATCCGTTGACGGGCGCGATAAGCGGCGATGACGGGCGCTTTGCCCAAATTTCAGGCGGCACCCTCGTTTACGACGTGACCGCAGCACCTTATGTGAACAACCCCGCAGACTGCAGCACGCAGTTCGCAGGATTGCGGGTACACAGCCTCGTCCTGGACAACGGCCTGGTGATCATCGAGAACGGTGTGCCGGTTCCTGGCGTGTCCATCCCGGTGGCGACGGTGGATTTCACGGCCGGTCTCGGCGGCCCGGAAGGCTTCGGCGGCGATTGCTACCCGTGGGGAACAGAGACCTACATCGCATCTACCGTTCGCGCGGCGGATGCGTTCATCAACTACCTGACGTTGGATTTGGCCGGAACCGTTTCGGATGTGGCCTACCAGGCCTACCCGCCGGTGACCACGGGCCGCATTCAAGTGCTGTTGCCCGCCGCGTGCGCGGATGCCACGGCCTGCAACTTCGGCGCAACCGCAACGTGTCTCTTCGCCGACGTGTGTGGCGTGTGTGGCGGCAATGGCTCGACGTGTGCGCCCGGCTGCACGGACCCGACAGCCTGCAACTACGATGCAAGTGCGGTGTCGGACGACGGTTCGTGTGTGTTCGGATCGCCAGCAAGCCCATGTGTGGTGTCGTACGCTGTTGCCTATAGCGAAGACGATGCAGAGGAAAGCCTGAACGCCGCCTCGGCCTTCTACGGAACGCCGTACATCGACAGTTCGGACCTCGAATTGACGCAAGACGGTTCGGACAACCAGGCTGTGGGCATCCGGTTCCGCAACGTGGCGGTTCCTGCAGGAGCCACGATCGCGTCCGCCTACCTGCAGTTTACCGTGGATGCGTTACACAGCGGCCCGACGAGTGTGAACATTGCCATCGAGGATGCAGCGGCACCAGCGGCGTATAGCACCGCGGTTCCGTTCGGCATCTCAAGCCGTCCGACCTACGGTTCGGTCGCGTGGTCGAACATCCCTGCGTGGTCGGTCATCGGAGAAGCAGGTGTGAACCAGGCTACCCCGGACATCTCGGCGCTTGTTCAACATGGCATCGATCGTGAGGACTGGGCTGCCGGCAACCCGATGGCCTTCGTGATCACGGGCAGTGGACGCCGGGAGGCAGAAGCGTTTGACGGATTGCCCTCAGGAGCTCCAGCGCTGCACATCGAGTATTACTTCGAGGAAGAGCCGCAGCCCTGCGTGCTCGGCGTGGTGTACGTCAGCGAGGCCCACACAAGTGGCGAGCCGAAGGACTACATCGAGCTGTACAACTCGGGCAGCGCGGATTGCTGGTTGACGGGTTTCCAACTTGACGACGCGACGGTGTTGCAGGATTTGACCTTCGGCGAAGTGTTGCTCGCAGCGGGTGGCTACTGGATCGGCTACGAAGACGCCCCGGGCAGCTTCACCAGCGGACTCTCCAGCGGAGGCGACCTCGTCGTCCTCGGTGACGGCCAGGGCAACTCCCTCGTGGTCACGCTGGGACCGAGCATCGGCACCCAGTCCCAAAGCTTCAACGCAGCCGGAGTCGGTTGCTACACTGTGCCCACACCGGGCGCAGCAAATGCCGCTTGTGGAAACGCCGGTTGCATGGACGCCACGGCCTGCAACTACGATGCCACGGCGACCACGTCGGACAACTCGTGCGTGTACTCGGACGGGGTGTTGAATTGCGACGGAACGTGTATCAACGATGCGGATGCGGACGGTATCTGCGACGAGAACGAGGGCATCGCAGGATGCACCGATGCCTCGGCGGAGAACTACGATCCGCAAGCTACGGACGACGATGGATCGTGCTGGGTTTCTGACCTCGCCTTCGAGGTGATGGGGACACATGCCACGGGCCAATTCGATGCCGGCGCCGCCGAAATCGTCGACTACCATGCGGGGACTCAGCGTCTTTTCTATGTGAACGCCAGCGCGCGCACCGTGGATTGCCTCGACATGTCTGCTCCAGAGAGTTTGCCGCTGTTGTTCACCATCGACGCCACAGCATACGGTGCCAGCGCGAACAGCCTCGTCGTGTTCGGCGACTACGTGGCAGTGGCCATCGAAGGCAACGGGGTTAATGTTGCAGGACAGGTGGTGATTTTCGACGTGAACGGGAACTTTGTTTCGGCTGCTCCTGCAGGTTTCTTGCCGGATGCTGTGACGGTTTCGCACGATGGTACCACCCTCGTAGTCAGCAACGAAGGCCAACCAAACGAGTCCTATACTGTCGACCCGGTCGGCAGTGTGACCCTCGTCGACGTGACGAATCCCGCTGCTCCGGTAGCGACCCAGGTGGGCTTCACGGGCATCACTTCCGACATGCTGGACGCCAGCGTGCGCATCTTCGGCCCAGGCGCTTCCATTGCGCAAGACCTCGAGCCGGAGTACAGCGCCTTCAGCGCAGACGACAGCCAGGTGTATGTGAGCTGCCAGGAGAACAACTGCGTCATCGTCGTGGATGTGGCCACGGCCAGTGTGGTGGACGTTTGGGGCCTCGGCTTCAAAGACCACATGCTCGCGGGCAATGGACTTGACGCTTCGAATGTCGATGGCGCCATCAACATCCAGAACTGGCCGGTGAAAGGCTTCTACCTGCCGGATGCCATCCACAGCTACGAGGCAAATGGTACGACCTACCTCGTCATGGCGAACGAGGGCGATACCCGCGCGTACAGCGGCTACAGCGAGGAACGTCGTGTGTCTCAGTTGCAGCTCGACCCTACGGCGTTCCCGAATGCTGCTACGTTGAAGCTGAATGCGAATCTCGGCCGCCTGCTGGTGACCCGGTCAAAGGGCGATACAGACGGTGACGGGGACTACGATGAGCTTTACAGCATCGGCGCACGCTCATTCTCTATCTACACCACGGACGGCACACAGGTGTATGACAGCGGCGATGACTTCGAGCAGATTACTGCTACCCTGTTCCCGGCGGACTTCAACTCGACGAACAGCGGCAACGCATCCTTCGACAACCGTTCGGACGACAAAGGCCCAGAGCCTGAAGGCGTTGAAATCGGCGAGATCAACGGCCGGATGTATGCCTTCGTAGGCCTTGAGCGGATGTCGGGAGTGATGGTGTACGATATCACCGATCCGCTGATGCCGGTGTACCAGCGGTATTTGTCGAACCGGGACTTTTCGGTCGCCAGCAGCGCGCTGCAGACGAATGCAGCGGCTGCAGGGGATTTGGGTCCGGAAGGTCTGGTCTTCGTTCATGCCACGGATTCACCGGACGGCCAGCCGTACCTGGTGACCTCAAACGAGATTTCCGGCACGGTGACGGCCTACGCGCTGACCAGCAGCGTGATTCCTCCTGTGACTCCGGCCTGCCAGCTCGGCGTTGTGTATGTCAGCGAGGCACACACCAGCGGTGTTCCGAAGGACTACATCGAACTGTACAACTCAGGCAGCACGGATTGCTCGCTCGAGGGCTTCAAGCTCGACGATAGCGCTACCCTGACGGACCTTACGTTCGGTGACGTGGAAATCGCTGCGGGCGGATACTGGATCGGGTACGAGGACGCAGCAGGCAGCTTCACGAGCGGCCTGTCGAGCAGCGGTGACATCGTGGTCTTCGGAGACCCGTCGGGCGCAACGCTAACGGTGACCCTGGGTGCATCGGTGGCCCACTACGGACAGAGTTTCGATGCAGAGGGCGACGGTTGCTATGCTGAACCGACTCCGGGGGTGGTGAATGCACCCTGTGAGGCGACACAAGTGGTCACCACGGACGACCTCGGATGCACCTACCCGACCGCGTGCAATTACGACGCGGAGGCGCTCTTTGACAACGGATCCTGTGACTTCACGTCGTGTGTGGGCTGTACCTATGCGGGCGCCTGCAACTACGACGCGTCGGCCACCATCGACAACGGATCGTGCGAATTCCTCGAAGGGGACTTCGACGACAACGGCTACATCACCATCTCGGACCTCTTGCAGTTCCTGGCGGTGTACACCAGCTCATGCAACTGATCGGCAGGTAGTTGAACCCGTGTGAAAACGGTTGGAGGGCTGCCCGACGGGGCGGCCCTCCTTTTTTTCAGGAGGCGGCGAGTT
This sequence comes from Flavobacteriales bacterium, assembly GCA_044341475.1. GTDB lineage: Bacteria > Bacteroidota > Bacteroidia > Flavobacteriales_D > Sanyastnellaceae > CAMCYM01. The sequence continues at coordinate 6,245 of JBIIRP010000049.1, forward strand.
CGCGCATCAGACGGCGTTTGGCCACCGGCAGAAGGGTCTCTTGCAGCGGCAAAGCGAGGGTGCTCACGGCGCAAAAGGTCGCGGGGTTCGGAAGTTCGCGGAACTGCCGGATGAGCGCGTGCTTGATGGACTCGAAGGTCTCGCCGAGCGAGCGGCGGAAGCGGTCGACCGGCTCGACCTCCAGCGCCAAATACTGCTCGTCGTCCCGCTCGATTCGCGACCGCGCATACCGGTAGGCAAAGACATCGCCGCGCGGCGCATCGTGGATAAGCAGATAGCCCTCCGTCCGGTACAGCGGCATGAGACCTACCGGCAGGAACTCGATGTGCTCCTCGACGATTTCATAGAGGTCCTTGCCTTCTTCGATGGCCGCGCGCAGCTGCGGGATGGCAAAGTGCAGCAGCTCATCAATGTAGGCGTCAAGTTCGGGGTGCCGTTCGGCCGCGGAGTAGAGCAGCCGCATCGACCGGAAGTCGAAGCCCGTCACCTCCCCGCGCAGCGTCAGGCCCTCGCGGTTACTGGCCAAATCCGTCAAATGCCGGTGCTGGGCAATGAGTTCTGCAAGTGCAGGATACAGGCGCGTGGCGCGGAACTCCTGTTTGACTTTCTGCAGCCAAGCCAGGAGGACATATTGCTTGTACTCCGCGTCGAGCGCGCCGCGGGTGAGCCAGTGTTCGTCGAAGGACTCCATGCGTGCTGAACTACGCAGGGAGGACTGAAAATGTTGCTCTGTGCCGTGGCGGGTGCTGCGTCAGTGCCGGACGAGGGGGAGGCGGGCGATGGGGCGGCCGCCGTGCCAGGCTTCGAGGAGGTGCCAGCCGGCGTGCCCAGCCGGTACCGTCATCCAGCCGTCCGGACCCACCGTGCCGGCTGCAACGAGGCGGCCCGCGGCGTCGCGCAGGCGGAACTCGGTTCCGGGGGGGACGCCGCTGATTCGGAGGGCGTCCGCGAAGGGGTTGGGCGTGGCGAGGAGGGTCGCGAGGCCGGTGGGGGTGGCGAGGGACAGATCGATGGAGGAGGTGGCCGGCGGACAGCCCGGGTAGTCCACGACGGACAGCGCGTAGGCGCCCACCGCGCCGGCGGTGAGGACCGGGCCGGTCTCCTCCGGAAGGGGCGTGCCGTCGAGGGTCCAGGAATAGCTGGCGTAGCCGGTGGGGCCGGAGATTTGGCCGGAGGCGGGGTCGTACGCGAGTGCGAAGTCCGGAATGGCGAGGCACACGAGGAGCGAATCGGTCAGCACGCTGCAGCCGACGGCATCCACCCCTTCCGCCCCCACCCATCCGCTCGCCCCCACCGCCAGCTCCGTTCCCTCGCCCACCTCGACACCCCCGCTCCACCACGTCCACGACCAACCCTCCGGCGCCTCCACCAGCGCCGCACTGCTGCCTTCCAGCACCACGCTCGGCGCAACGCTCGGCAGACACACGACCTCTGGCAGACCTTGCAACGGGCATCCCCACACATCCTGCCCGCTCACGGAGTACACCCCGTTTGCCGCGGCCCCCAGCGTACACCCGACTCCCGCGACCTCCATCCCGCCCACGGTCCACGTGCACCCGACCGTCCCCGGTCCGGCCACTAACACCGCCGTCTCCCCCTCCAGAACCACCTCGAATTCAGCGGTTTCCGTCGCCCCGCAGCTCACCACCGGCCCGGCCGTCGCCCCACACCCGTACCCATTCACGACGGTACACTGGTACGCCCCATTGAACGGCACCTCCACCCAAACACTATCGCCCACCTCCTCGAACGTCGGCACCTCCAGCCCGGGCTCAATAAATCCGGCCCACCCATACACCTCAAACGGCCCACCCCCACAGACGATGGCACCATCGGCCCCGACCGTCAACACCGGCTCGGGCACCGGAAACGCCAGCACCTCCACCGTATCCGTGACCTGCAGCACGGTCGCCACCGACACGGCCACGCTCCCCGCCGTCCCGCCCGCCGCAAACGCCCCGCCCCCGATCGGCAACGCCACCGTCCCCAGCGCATCGTCCGCCGTAATCAGGTCGTCGTCGTAAAACACCAGCGTGTACGGCGGGTCCAGCAACACGATTCCCAGTCCGGTCCACACCGTCGATCCCACGTTGTTCGCAATGGAGCTGGTGAATACGGTCGAATTGCTCCCGTTCAGCAGCACGAAGTAGGGGTCGGCCGGCGAGGAAAAGAAGTCGTCGAAGTCGTTCCAACCGGATCCGACGCTGGACAGGGTCACCGTGTTGAGCACCGGTTGGGTGACCGTGGTGGTCAGCGAGACCGCAAAGGTGCCGGGGGTATCCAATGTCAGGTCGAACCCACTCCCGGAGGACGCAGAGCCGTCGGGCAAGGTCCACGTGTGGGTCGTCGTGGTTCCGGGCTCGCCGGTGAGCAGGGCAGTGAACTCCGCGTCGAACGGAACACAGCCGGCCGGTGGAACCGCGGTAAAGGTGCCTGCGGAGGCGGAACCGGGCAGTACCTCGAACGGGTACACAAAGCTGTCGCTCACGGTTTGCTGTTGGCCGAAGGCGCTGACCGTGGCCGAGACGGAAATGACGATTTCCTGGGTGCCTGCGAGCAGGGGCGTGCCGCAGAGGGTGGCGCAGCCGCTGGTTTGGCCGGCGGAGGGCGTGTAGGTCCCGTCGGGGTCGCTCAGCTCGACCTCCATGCCGAAGGGCAGGCCGGTCACCGAGGTGATGGTGACGGTCAGCAACGTTGCCGTGATACCGCTTCCTGGATCTACCACGGTGGCCGGCAGATAGAAGGTCAGAAATTCCGAATAGGGCTCACCGGCAGTGGCCGCCGGCAACGCTGTAGGACACACGGTGGGGAATCCGTCCGGGCTGGTACACGCCGGGTCGGCGACACAAGCACCACATTGCGCACTGGCCCGGCCTACATTTACCACAATCCCGACCCCCAGCAACGCCCCCCGGAGATCACTTCTCCGGAAGAGCGATGAGAAGCTCCTGTTCAGTACGGACAAAAGGCTCTTCCAGTCCATTGATTTCCATAAGGTTTCGGGAAGGTATGCCGTGAAGCTTTGCGACAGACTGCAGGGTTTCTCCCGGACCTACCCGGTGGACAAGGTACTTCATGTCCGGAGAAATGAACCGAACTTCCGTTTTCCGGTGGCTTTGGAGGACCGCTTCGTCGCAGTTGCCGTCCGGGCAATCGCGACCCAGGACGTCTTCGCTGCGGCCGATGGACACCATTTGGTCCGGGCGGACGCCACGGGAAACCAATTCCTGGCGCACGGCATCGGAGCGACGGCGGGAGAGCCGATCGTTGTACGACTGGCTCGCCCGGGCATCGCAATGCGAGGAGATCAGGACCTGAGATTCAGGATGTTCGCGCAAGTAGTCGGCCATCAGCGCGAGTTCAGGCCGGTGCTGCGGCCGGACTTCTGCCCGGTCGAGGTCCCAGTAGAGGTTCATTTCGTCGATTGCCGGCTGGTCTTCTTCCGGGAAGACCGGGTCGATGCTGCGCGGTGGTGCCTGCGGGGTGCGGGAAGATGGCATCATGCCGCGCCGTAGGGTATCTCTGGAAGCCTGTGCGTCCTGTGGTGACATCCTTTGCATCGGGTCCGCCGCCGT
>JBIIRP010000253.1:0-2604 GCA_044341475.1 Flavobacteriales bacterium
GAACCCGGTCGCGTTGATGCGGTGTCCGTCGCGCTCTTCAAATGGGTGCCTTCCATCTCCTACGACTTCCGATTCTAATCATGAAGTACGCGCGTTTTCTGATGGCTATCCTCGCGGTCGCGGTGCTCGCTGGATGCGAGCAAATCATCGACCTCGACACGCCGGACCACGCGGCCCTGCCGGCCATTTCGCTCCGACTCGATGCCGCCACTGGAGCGGTGGTAGGCTCGGTAACGCGATCCGTGGATTTCTATGCCCCGGCCTTGCCGGACGCGGTCACGGACGTGGTGGTGCGCTTGACCGGACCAGATGGAACGGTCTACACGGTGGCAGCGGATCCAGCGGGCTTCATTGCCGGGAGTGCAGCGGCCTTTGCGCCGGGCGACCGGGTGGTGGCGGAGGTAGAGGTTGAAGGCGAGGTGTACCGCACGGAAGAGGTGGTCCAGCCTGTACTGCCGCTGGATTCGCTGGAAATCCGGCCGTTTGAGGGATTTGGGTTCGGGTTTGAGGAGGATTCGGTGGTCCAAATCTTCTGCCACTTCCCCGATTCCCCACCCCGCAATCTCCTCGTCGAAGCCATCGTGAACGGCGAATACGCCACCGAGACGGTCCAGTGCTTCAAAACGAACGGCGACGGACCGACCGTGGTGCCGGTGCTGTGGGGGCGGACGTTTTCGCCGGGCGATGAAGTGCTGGTGTTTGCCTGGTCGCTTCCGGAGGCCTCCTACGATTACTGGGTGACTCTGGGCAACGTCGCGGACGGAGGTGGGCCGGGCTCGGTCCCCGGCAATCCGCTGAACCACTGGAACCGTGCAGCGCTCGGGCACTTTACCCTGGCCCCAGCGAGCACCCTGACGATCACTGTACCATGAAGATGCACCCCGTTTTGTCGGCCTTTCTGCGCGTGGCGTCGGGAGTCGTGGTCCTCGCCCTCGGCGCAGGCCTGATGCGCGTGTTGATCGGAATGAAAGAAGAGGCACCGACGTCCTTGCCTCCGGTGGCCCAGAGGCTTGTGCGTACGGTTGAGGCCCGCAGCGGGGCGGTGGTGGCCGAGGTACCGGTGGAAGGGCGCGTCGAAGCCGTGGACCGGATGGATGTCCTGGCCGAGGTCGGCGGGGTGCTGCTGTCAGGCAGCAAGGAATTCCGCGAGGGCGTTTCGTTCCGAAAGGGTGAGGTGCTGTTGCGTTTAGATGATGCAGAAGCGCGTGCTGCCCTGACGGGCCAACGGGCTCAGTTCCTGCAGGCGCTCGCCGGGGGACTTGCCGATTTCCGCATGGACTTCCCGGAGCGGGCAGCCGTGTGGGAGGGGTGGGCGCGCTCCGTCCGTCCCGAACGCGCCATGCCGACCATGCCTGAAGCGGCAAGTGACCGCGAGCGGTTCTTTTGGGCGAACCGCGGGGTGTTGAGCAGCTACCACGCCATCCGTTCCGCCGAGGAACGGCTGGCCAAATACACGGTGCGCGCTCCCTTCGACGGGGTCGTCGCCACGGCTCTCGTGGATCCAGGATCCCTCGTGCGGCCGGGCACCCCGGTGGGCACGTTGGTGGGCGGATCGGCCCTGGAGCTCAAATCGGCGTTCCGCTCGGACTACCTCGGGGTGGTTTCTGTCGGTGATGCCGTGGTGTTCCGCGATGGCGCCGGTGCCGAGGTGGCTACCGGCAAGGTCGCCCGCATCACGCGCAACATCGACGTCACTTCCCAAGCGGCGACGGTCTACTGCACCCTCCGGGCGTCGGGGGGTGCGGCTGCACCCTTGCGCGACGGAATGTACCTCACGGGCACGGTACGCGGCCGCAGCTTCGACGGCGCGGTCGCCGTGCATCCTGGCATCCTCGCCGGGGATGCGGCGGTGTGGGCCCTCGCCCCCGATACCACGCTCATTGAGGTCGCTGCGGAAGTGGCCTTCCGTTCGACCGAGCGGGCCATCGTACGGGGCGTCCCCGACGGGACCCGGTTGCTGGCGGCGCCTGTGGCCGGAGCACGGAGCGGTTTGGCCGTGAACATCGCCGAGTGATGCGTTCTGCCATTACCTACTTTATCCGGTATGCCATCGTCGGCGACCTGATCACCTTTGCCATTCTGCTGGCCGGGGTGGCGAGCCTCGGGAAGATTCGGTCGAATTTCTTTCCGGAGGTCGAGTCGAAGGTGATTCTCGTGCAGGTGGTGTACCCGGGTGCAGCTCCGGCCGAGATCGAAGAAGGGGTCGTTGCGAAAATCGAGGAGAATCTGCAGGGCATCGCGGGCATCGACCAGGTGCGCTCGGTGTGCACGGAGAACGCAGCGACCATCACGGTCGAAACGGTGAATGCCGAGAAGACGGATGCCGTGCTCCAAGACGTCAAGAATGCAGTGGACCGCATTCCGTCCTTTCCGGTGGGGATGGAGCCGCCCATCGTGTTCAAGCGAGAGGCGGTGGGGACGGCGATGGTGCTGGCGTTGAGCGGCACGGGGGATTTGGCGGAGCTGAAGGAAGAAGCACGGCGCATCGAGCAAGCCCTGAGGGCGGTGGATGGCATCAGCCAGGTCGAGTTGGGTGGATTCCCGGACGAGGAAATCGAAATCCGGGTGCGGGAGGATGACCTACTCGCCCGTGGACTGACCATC
>JBIIRP010000254.1:0-2602 GCA_044341475.1 Flavobacteriales bacterium
TGAAATCGTTGCTGGCGGTGATGTGGAGCGATATGCCGAACATGCTCCCGACGAGGTTGACGCCTTCGCGGAAGGGGACCACGCGGTGCACGCCACCGCCGAGGGGGATGTAGGGGATACGGGCCTTTTTCAGGTCCACACCGGCGGTGGCGTCTGAGGAGCGGTAGGTGAAGCCGCCGATATCGAACGCGAGGTCGGTGACGGGAACGGTTTTGCCGGTGGCGCGGTAGCACAGGGCTTCGCTGCCGGGGGCCGGTTGGGGATCGCGGAAGGAGCCGGGAACGGGTTTGCCGTCCGCTCCGGTGCAGGTGGAGGCAGGGCCGGAGATGAAGACGGGGACCTGGCCGTCGACGGGGCGGATTTGGGTGATGGTTTCGACGTAGGCGGCAAACATTTGGGCCCATTCCGGGCCCGGAACCCACTGCCAGGTCACCAAAGCTCCGCGGTACTCCCCATCGCGGTACCACCCCGGAGCAGCCACCATCAGCAAGATCGCCCGGCGCAGATCCGCCCGGCGGCTCGGATCGTACTCCGCCACCGCAAACGCAATCACATCGCGCTCCCCGAGGTTCTCCAGCGTGCAATCCATGAGGTCGAGCGGAACGATGCGGAACGCCTTCATGCCCGCGTCGAGCTTGAAAACTTCCGCCATCGCGAGCGGCTCCAGCATGGCCTTCACCTTCGGGTCGACGGGCGGCGTGGTGGAAGTTTGGGCCGTCAGGCCGATGGCTAAAAACACCATCAAAACCCCCAAAAGCCCGCGTGTGAAGCCGTTTAACATCTTCATGGGGAAAAGGTACAATGACTCATTCACCCCACCACCACGCTGGTCATTGTCAGCGATCCGCCCACATGCGCATCGTTGAAGAGCCGCACGTCGTCCTGTTCGGTGCGCAGGCCCATGGTGTAGAGGAGCGGGAGGTAGTGCTCGGGAGTCGGGATGGCGAGGGAGAAGGCTTTGCCGCGCGAGCGGATGGCAGCCAGGCTGCCCGTATCACCGTTGAGAATGAGTTCGTTGATGGTGGTCCGGGCCTCCTCCGCCCAGCCGTAAGCGTAGCCGTCAACGTGCAGCTTGTCCCACGCCACCAGGCCGAGGTTGTGCACGATGTTGCCGCTGCCCACGATGAGGACGCCGCGTTCGCGCAGCGCACGGAGTTCGGCGGCGAGCGCAAGGTGTCCGGCGGGATCGAGTTGGGTGTCGAGACTGAGCTGCACAACCGGAATGTCCGCCTCCGGGTAGAGGTGGCGCAGCACCGACCAGGCGCCGTGGTCGAGGCCCCACGCGTGGTCGTCTTCGATGTGGGTTTTGCGGGCCAAATCGCGCACCTCCCCCGCAAGCAGCGGATCCCCGAGGGCAGGATACTGCACTGCGTAGAGTTCGGGAGGGAAGCCTCTGAAATCGTGGATGGTGCGCGGCTGCGGCATCGCGGTCACCCGGGTCCCGCGGGTTTCCCAATGGGCCGACACGCACACGATGCCCCGGGGATGCGGAATCCGTGCCGCCACTTCCCGGAATCCCCGCACGAAGTCATTTTCCTCGATGGCGTTCATCGGACTTCCGTGTCCGAGGAAGAGCACCGGCATGCGCGGCGTGTAGGGCAGACCGCTGGCAAACCCTTTGAGCCGGGCCAGTGTTCCCAGCAGGGGGACAACCGCGAGCGTCTTCAAGAACCGGTCTCTGCGCATAGTCTAAAGTTCAGCAATCCCGCGAGCAGCGCTCCCTTTTTCACTCAATTTGGCCCACCCCCTCACCCTCGTCCTCGCCCTCATTCACACTCCTCCCCGAACTCCCCGAGGAAGACCAGGAGGTCCGAAACGCCCGTCGTGCCGTCCCCGTCGAAGTCGCCAGGGCAGTCGCCCGTGCACGGGAATCCGCCGAGGAAGAGCAGTAAGTCGCTGACATTCACCACTCCGCTGCTGTCCAAGTCCGTCGGGCACGCGCCACAACCGGCGAAGGTGCACGATCCGTCGTTTGCGGCGGCGATGGGATTGAAATTGCACGCCGTCGGGTCCATGCAGCCCGGATACGCGCCGTCCGCGCACAGTCCCAGGGGGGTCACCGTGACCGAGTACAAGGCCCCAGAAGATCCCGACCAGCCGTTCGCGAGGGTGAGGGACCACAAGCCGGCGCCCGGCAACGGGTCCTCGAGCAAGACGGTGGTCGTGTAGGTCCCCGCGGCCTCGGTTTGCCATGAGGCCGGAGCTCCACCCACCGACGGGCAGCCGGAGGGCGAGTCGTACCCGGCCCATTCGATGCAGGTCCCGTCCGGCGCCGTGAAGATGAGCGTGCATTCGCTGGCCCAGCTGTAGTTCGCGCTCGTGGGACTGAAGTTCAGGGTAAGTCCCCAGCCCTCGAGGGCGCCGTACCCCTCGAAGTAGTTCGGGGGCGACGGAACGCCGCCGGCCAGCGTCGCGGCCTGCGTCAGCACCAATGCGCAGTTGCACGGCTCGCCGGCCGGCGCGAAGGCACACGTGCCGTCGTCCACCGTCGCCGTGGCGTCGAAGTTGCAGGCGAGCGGAGCCGTGCATCCGGAGCAGGAGTCGCCGTCCCCGGCGCACACCCCGCAGACGTCGAGGACCCCGCACGAGCCGTCGTCCACCG
>JBIIRP010000050.1:0-9794 GCA_044341475.1 Flavobacteriales bacterium
GGCGGCTTAAAAGCCGATGAAAACCCGATGAACTGCGTTCATTCGGGCGTTTTGCTTGACCGTCCCTGCGCAGAAGCAAGCTTCGCGCATGCCCGTTCTAAGCAAAAAACCAGCGCTTTCGCGCTGGTTTTCATCGGCCTTTGCGGAGGAAGAGGGATTCGAACCCCCGGACCCTCTCAGGTCAACGGTTTTCAAGACCGCCGCGATCGACCACTCTGCCATTCCTCCGGGGCAAAGATACGCACATGCGCGGCAGAAGGTTTCCGACGTTTTCCACGTAAATCCAACTGAATGATAATATACATTATGTTAACTCATGCCCGTGAAACGACACAGGGGAAGCCGTAGCTTCCCCTGCACCGCGGCACTCCTGCGCCGCACTCTGTTCACTCACTGGCCTGCGTTCAACTTCGCGTTGATCGCTTCGAGTTTGGCGTTGTCTCCCGTCCGGGTGTAGACATCCCGCAACGACCGCATGGTATCCCGGTCCTCGGGATTGACTTCGTGTGCCTTTTCGAGGTACGGTTTGGCCTGCTCAAAACGGGTCTTTGCCTGGGCCTCGAGCCGCATTTGCTCCGTTTTCTGGGCTGGCGTCATCCGAGGATTCCACAACTCGTTCGCTGCATTGATGTCTTGAACGGCCTGGTTGAAGTACATCGCACCGAGGTTGTAATTCGCATCGAAGTAATCCGGCTTCAGGGCAATCGCGCGCTGGTAGGCCTGAGCTGCGGCATCGGTCTTGCCTTGGCCATCGAGCACAGATCCCTTGCTGAACCACAGGATTTCGTTCGTGCCGTCCAGCTCGATGGCGACATCCATGGCGCTTTCCGCCCGGGCATAGTCCCGCGACTCCAGATAGATGTTCAATTCTTCGATGACAAGTCCCTGTTCCCGAGGATACTTCTGCCGTGCAGCCTGCAGTTCGGCAAGAGCCCCTTCGACGTTCCCTTGCTTGCGCAGCAAGCTTGCCGCGAACAAATACACGTTCGGGACCTGGTACCCGTACTCGCCACACGTGCGGTACCGGGCGACGGCCAAATCAAGCTGCTCCGATTTCTCGTAGCATAGCGCGGCGTTGAACACGGCAACCGTATCGACACCTTTGAAGGCGACCGCTACCTCATGCGCCATATCGAACTGCACGCCGGCATTCGCAAAATCTCCCGCATTGTAGAGTTCGATGCCCGCGTTGTTTGCCGCGGTCTGCAGCAGTCCGATGGCTAACGTGGTCTCCCGCTCGTAAAACCCTTTCACATCGAGTTCGCGGGCCTTCATGTAGGATTCAAGCGACAACCGCAGCGCATTCGGATAATTGCGCGCCAGCTCCCCTCCTTTTGTCACCACGTTGTAGTAAATCTCACCACGGTAGCGCCAGGTCTTGTCCTTTGCCGTGGCTTTCGGATTGCTCATCGCCTTTTCGATGTACTCGATGGCTTTTACGTAATCCCCGCTAGAGTTTGCGTTGTAGGCGCTTACCACTTCGGGCTGGGCCCATGCTGCGGTCATGCCTGCCAGCAGGGTGAGGAACACAAGAAGGTGTTTCATGGTGCCAAAATTAGGGTCAACAACCGTACCGCATTCATTCCGCATCATCTCCCTCCGGTGGAGCCACCGCTGCACCCTCTGCTCCTTCCACACCCAGCTCCCCTTCTTCATCGCTCTTCGGAACGGGACACACCGAGGCGATTTGGTCATCCCCTCGGAGCTGAATCAGGCGCACACCCTGGGTCGCACGCCCCATTACACGGAGTTCCGAAACGGCAGAGCGTATCGTGATGCCCGAGCGGTTGATGATCATCAGGTCATCGTCGTCTGTGACGTTGAGGATGCTGATCAGCGAGCCCGTTTTTTCCGTGACGTTCAGGGTCTTCACCCCTTTTCCTCCGCGGTTCGTGATGCGGTAGTCGTCCACCGGCGAACGCTTGCCGTACCCCCGTTCAGACACGACAAGGATGTCCGAGTTTCCATCTTCGACGCACACCATGCCGATCACCTCATCCCCCGGTCCGCCCAGGGTCACCCCCTTCACTCCCATCGCCGTTCTGCCCACCGCGCGGGCGGTGGATTCGTTGAAGCGGATGGCCTTGCCGGAGCGGAGACCGATGATGATTTCATTCGAGCCGTTCGTGAGTTTGGCCGTGAGCAACTCGTCCCCATCGCGCACCGTGATGGCATTGATGCCGTTTGCGCGCGGCCGGGAGTACGCCTCGAGCGTGGTCTTTTTAATGAGTCCGAGGCGCGTGGCCAGCACCACGTAATTGCCCTCCACGTACTCGCGGTCGCGCAGATCGCTGACGGGGATGTAGGTCAGAACCTTGTCGTCCGACTCGATCTGGATGAGGTTCTGGATGGCCCGGCCCTTCGACGTCTTGCTGCCCTCCGGAATCTCGTAGATGCGCATCCAGAAGCACCGGCCTTTTGCCGTGAAGATGAGCAGGTAGTTGTGGTTTGTGGCCGGGAAGATGTGCTCGACGAAATCCTCGTCCCGCGTTGCTGCACCCTTTGACCCCACGCCACCGCGGCCCTGGCTGCGGTAATCGGCCAAACGCGTTCGCTTGATGTAGCCCGCATGGGAAATGCTCACCACCACCTGTTCGTCGGCGATGAGGTCCTCCATGCTCATGTCCGCGCTGCTGAACTCGATGGTGCTCCGGCGCTCGTCGCCGAACCGCTCCTTCATCTCCTGCAACTCCTGCTCGATGATCTCCATCCGGCGCTCGATGCGGGCGAGGATGTCCTTGAGGTCCGCGATGGTGCGCATGAGCTCCTCGTACTCGGCGCGGAGCTTATCCCGCTCGAGTCCGGTGAGGCGCTGAAGCCGCATATCGAGGATGGCCCGGGCCTGGATCTCCGTCAGGCCAAACTTCTCCATCAACCCATCCCGCGCTACGTCGGGTGTGGCGCTGGCTCGGATGAGCGCGATGACCTCATCGAGGTGATCGAGGGCGATGATGAGGCCTTCGAGGATGTGGGCGCGCTCTTCCGCTTTCCGAAGATCGAATTGCGTTCTGCGGGTGACCACTTCGAGGCGGTGTTCTACGAAGTAGCGAATGAGCTGCTTGAGGTTCAACAGCAGAGGCCGGCCGGCTACCAGGGCAATGTTGTTCACCGAGAACGCCGACTGCAGCGCCGTGTACTTGTAGAGCTTGTTCAGAACAACGCTTGCCATAGCGTCCCGCTTGATCTCATACACGATGCGCATGCCCTTCCGGTCCGATTCATCCCGGATTTCGGAAATGCCTTCAATTTTCTTGTCGTTGACGAGCTCGGCCGTCTTGCGGATCATCTCCGCCTTGTTCACCTGGTAGGGAATTTCCTCGACGATGATTTGTTCCCGGCCCGAGCTGAGTTCTTCGATGCGCGCCCGGCCCCGCACCACGACACGCCCGCGTCCGGTCATGAACGCCTCGCGGACCCCTTCCACCCCGTGGATGATACCGCCGGTGGGGAAGTCCGGAGCAAGGACATGTTCCATCAGCTCCTCCACCGTAATGTCCGGGTTCTTGATGTACGCGACCGTTCCATTCACCACCTCTGTGAGGTTGTGTGGCGGCATGTTCGTGGCCATACCCACCGCAATCCCGCTCGCACCGTTGATGAGGAGGTTCGGAAGCTTCGACGGAAGGACCGAGGGTTCTTGCAGGCTTTCGTCGAAGTTCGGCCGGAAGTCGACCGTTTCCTTCTCCAAATCCGCGAGCAACTCCTCCGCAGCCTTCCGCAAACGCGCCTCCGTGTACCGCATGGCCGCAGGATTGTCACCATCCACCGAGCCGAAGTTTCCTTGACCATCGACGAGCGGATAGCGGAGCGACCATTCCTGGGCCATCCGGACCATGGTGTCGTAAACCGAGCTGTCCCCGTGCGGGTGGTACTTTCCGAGCACCTCACCCACAATTCTCGCGGACTTCTTGTAGGGGCGATTCGATAAAACGCCGAGGTCTAACATGCCGTACAGGACACGGCGGTGGACCGGCTTCAGGCCGTCGCGCACGTCTGGGAGGGCACGTGAGACGATAACCGACATCGAGTAGTCGATGTAGGCTGACTTCATCTCGTCCGCGATATTAATGGGGACGATCTTCTCTCCTTCTGCCATCTTGTCAGGTTTGGGGCCGGGTACACCCGGCCAAATAAGACCCCCGAAAATACCACCTGAAGCCCACCCCTGCGGCACTTTGTTCCCCCAATTCTCAACAAATCGTCACCACTGCCTGTGGATAAACGTGGAGCATGGCCGAAACTTTGCAGAAGCCCGTCCGTAACTTGGGGGAACTTTTCAAGCCATGGATGCAAAATTCTCTGCCCGCGTCAAGGACGTGATCACGTACAGCCGGGAAGAAGCCCTTCGGTTAGGGCACAATTATATCGGTGTGGAGCACCTGCTGCTCGGCATCATCCGCGAAGGGGAAGGCATGGCCGTGCGCATCCTCGAGGGTCTGAATGTCGACCTGCAGAAGCTGCGCAAAGTCGTAGAAGGCAGCATCCGCCCAGCCACCGGTAAGGCGGTCGGCGCGGGGAACATTCCGCTCGTGAAGCAGGCCGAAAAGATTTTGAAGATCACCTACCTGGAGGCCAAAATCTTCAAGTCCGCTGTCATCGGCACCGAGCACCTCCTGCTCAGCATCCTGAAAGACGAAGACAACGTAGCAACCAAATCCCTCAACGGATTCAACATCGATTACGAAGTGGCAAAAGACGAACTGGAGAGCATCCTTGCCGAGGAAGGCCACCGCGACACCACGAATTCGCCCCGTGCAGAGGGCCCCAGCAGCGCAGACGACGACGGAGACTCCATGGGGTCCATCGGCGGTTCGTCGAGCTCCCGGAAAGTCGACCCGAAGAGCAAGACTCCCGTACTCGACAACTTCGGACGCGACCTGACGAAGCTCGCAGAAGACGGTCGGCTCGATGCCATCGTCGGACGCCAAAAGGAAATCGAGCGGGTGTCTCAGATTTTGTCCCGCCGCAAGAAGAACAACCCCATCCTCATCGGGGAGCCGGGGGTGGGCAAGAGCGCGATTGCAGAAGGCCTCGCCTTGCGCATCGTTGAGAAAAAAGTCAGCCGTGTGCTCTTCAACAAGCGCATCGTCACGCTGGATGTGGCTTCCCTCGTTGCCGGCACGAAGTACCGCGGCCAGTTTGAGGAGCGCATGAAGGCGGTGATGAATGAGCTCGAAAAGTCGCCGGATGTGATTCTCTTCATCGACGAAATTCACACCATCGTGGGTGCCGGCGGAGCTAGCGGCTCGCTCGATGCGTCGAACATGTTCAAGCCCGCGCTCGCCCGCGGCGAAATCCAGTGCATCGGAGCCACCACGCTGGACGAATACCGCCAGCACATCGAAAAGGATGGGGCCCTGGAGCGCCGCTTCCAAAAGGTTTTGGTCGAACCCACCACCGTGGAGGAGACCATGCAGATCCTCAACAACATCAAGGACAAGTACGAGGAACACCACAGCGTTACCTACACGCCTGAGGCCCTCGATGCCTGCGTCAAGCTGACCGCGCGGTACATCACCGACCGCCACCTGCCGGACAAGGCCATCGATGCGCTCGACGAGGTCGGCAGCCGCGTGCACCTGAACAACATTTCGGTGCCGGAAGAGATCCTGAAAATCGAAGCCGACATCGAGTCCATCAAGGACGAAAAGGTCAAGGTGGTCCGCAGCCAGCGCTACGAAGAGGCGGCGAAATTGCGCGATCGGGAGCGGACGCTGAACGAGCAGTTGGAGGCGGCGAAAGCCAAATGGGAGGAAGACAGCCGCAACCACCGCGTGACGGTCACCGAAGAACACGTCGGCGATGTCGTCGCCATGATGACGGGCATTCCGGTGCAGCGCATCGCGGAAAAAGAATCCGGCAAACTCGCCCGCATGGAGCAAGACCTCCAGGGCAAGGTCATCGGTCAGGAGGACGCCATCGTGCGGGTCGCCCGGGCCATCAAGCGGAACCGCGCAGGCCTGAAGGATCCGAACAAGCCCATCGGCTCGTTCATCTTCCTCGGTCCGACCGGGGTCGGCAAGACCCAGTTGGCCAAAATCCTCGCGCGCTTCATGTTCGACTCAGAAGATGCACTCATCCGCATCGACATGTCGGAGTACATGGAGAAGTTCGCGGTTTCCCGTCTCATCGGAGCGCCTCCGGGCTACGTGGGCTACGAAGAAGGCGGACAGCTGACCGAAAAGGTGCGCCGTCGCCCCTACTCCATCATCCTCCTCGACGAAATCGAAAAGGCCCATCCGGATGTCTTCAACCTCCTGTTGCAGGCCCTGGACGACGGTCACATGACCGACAGCCTCGGACGGCGAATCGACTTCCGGAACACGGTCATCATCATGACGTCGAACATCGGTGCGCGGCAGCTCTCCGAGTTCGGGACTGGGGTCGGATTCGGCACCACCGCTCGGGCGGCAAACGAAGAGGCCGACCGGAACAACGTCATCCAAACCGCCCTCAAGCGCGCCTTCGCACCGGAATTCCTGAACCGCATCGACGATGTGGTCATCTTCCAGTCCCTGAAGCGCGAACACATCCACAAAATCATCGATCTGGAGCTCTACAAGCTTGTTGCGCGGATTGAGGATTTGGGCTACGGGATGGACGTCACCGAGGCTGCGAAGGAGTTCCTCGTGAACAACGGATTTGACGAGAAATTTGGCGCACGCCCCCTCAAGCGTGCGATTCAGAAGTACCTCGAGGACCCCATCGCAGAGGAAATCATCGCCGGCAAAGTGAAAGAAGGCGACCTGTTGCGTGCTGACCACGTGGAAGGCGCGGATACGCTGTTCTTCGCTCGGGAAGAAGGCGGGTTTGCGGGCAAACCCCGCACGGCGGTGGTCGAGCCGGACATCAAACCCACGGTCGTCAACCGGCCCGCAGGCCGCGGACGCTCCTCATCCAAGTCCAGCGGGCATGCCTGAGCTGTTTGTGCGGATCGGTCGTCGGTGGATTTGGAACCGGTATGCCTTGACGGCAGTCGTTGGTTTCGTGTGGATTGCCTTTATCTCTGAAATCGACCTGTTCTACATCCTGCGGACCCAACGGGAACTCGCAGAACTCGAAGAACAGGTGGTGCATTACCGCACGGAAATCGGGGTGGTGCGGGCAGATCTCCAGAACATCCAGGACCATCCTGGGCATTTGGAGCGCGTGGCGCGCGAGGTGTATTACATGGCCCGACCGAACGAAGACCTGTTCCGCATCGTGCCCGCGGCTACAGCCCCGACTGCACCTTGAGGGAGATCCAGGCGTAGGCCAAACCGAACACGGCACCCCACAGGTGCGCGTCGTGGGCGACCCGCGACTCGGTTTTCCGGCTTGCCCACGTTTCGTAGGCTAGGAACAAGACGCCGACGGCCCAGGCGGGCAGCGGGATAATCAGCAGCACGAGCAGCTGAGCGTCAGGGCGCAGCACCGCGAAGGCCAGTACCACAGCCGACACCGCTCCGCTCGCCCCCAGCGAGGAATACAGCGGGTTGTTGCGGTGCTTGATGAAGGCGGGCAATGCGCCGACGACGACGCCCCCGAGGTACAGCACGGGAAATCCCGGCAGGTCCGACTCAACAAACGGCCCAAACTGCACCAGCATAAAGAGGTTGACGAGGAGGTGGCTGTAGTCCGCGTGCAGCCAGCCGTGGGTCACAAACCGCCACCACTCCGCTCCTCCCCGCATGCGCGATGGAATCAGCATGCCGCGGTCGAACAGCACGGGCCGGCGAAAGGCCATCACCGAAGCCGCCACCGTGGTGGCGACGATTCCCCAGGTCCAGAGCATCAGCTGCTGTGGTCGGCGATGATTCTCCACCCCTTCCACGTCCGGCGCCAGACCAGACTGAAGTGGCCGGATACCGTGGCGTGTTCGCCGGTTCGGTCGAGTTTCCAGGTGCCGACCAGGAGTCCATGGCGCAGGCCCAAGCGCTCCCAGCGAAGCGTCCCGAACACGAGGTGGCCCATCGCCTGGGCGTTTGGATACGACGCGAGGTAGCGCTGCAGGGTCGGTTCATAGCCCTCCGTGAGGCCTTTGGACCCCACGAAGACGAGGTTCGGGCTTTCCCAGTATCCCTCCGCCATGAAGGCCGCGGCATCCCCGCGGTTCCATGCGGCCGACTGAGCATCGAGGGCGCGCTGAACCGCAGCCGGTTGGGCCACTGCGCACAGACCGACGGCCCAGCACACCACAAAACCCAAGGTCCGCAGCGATTTACACATTGAACCGGAAATGCATGACGTCACCGTCTCGGACAACGTATTCCTTGCCCTCCACGGCCAACTTCCCGGCTTCTTTGACCGCCGATTCTGATCCGAGGGAGATGAAGTCCTCGAAGGCGATGACCTCGGCACGGATGAATCCTTTCTGAAAGTCCGAATGGATGACCCCTGCGGCCTCGGGGGCCGTGTAGCCCTTGC
This sequence comes from Flavobacteriales bacterium, assembly GCA_044341475.1. GTDB lineage: Bacteria > Bacteroidota > Bacteroidia > Flavobacteriales_D > Sanyastnellaceae > CAMCYM01. The sequence continues at coordinate 8,407 of JBIIRP010000050.1, forward strand.
GGATGGTCCAGGCCCGGACCTCTTTGACGCCGGCGGTGAAGTAGGTTTGGAGCTGGAGGAGTTCGTACGCTTTGCGGATGAGCACCGCGACCCCCGGCTCTACCAGGCCCAAATCGCCCAAAAACAGCGCACGCTCTTCGGGGTCCTCCAGCTCTGCAATCTCAGCCTCAATCGCGGCACCGATCACGAGCACCGCCGAACCTTCCGTGGCCGCCATCTCCCGCACGCGGTCCACGTGCGCATTCCCCGTGGCGACGGAGGTCTCTTCTACGTTGCAGACGTACATCACGGGTTTGGCTGTCAGCAGCTGCAGATCGCGCAAGATGGGCCGCTCAGCCTCGTCCAAATCGACCGCGCGCGCGCTGATTCCGCGTTCAAGCGTCTCCTTGACCTTGTCGTACACTGCGGCCGTGCGTGCGGCTTCTTTGTCCCCGGTCGCAGCCGCTTTGCGGATTTTCGCCGCACGGGCCTCCACGGTCTCGAGGTCTTTCAGCTGCAATTCCATGTCGATGACCTCCTTGTCGCGGATGGGATCGACGCTTCCGTCCACGTGCACTACGTTCCCGTCTTCGAAGCAGCGCAGGACGTGCAGAATGGCGTCCGTCTCGCGGATGTTTGCGAGGAATTTGTTGCCCAAACCTTCGCCCTTACTCGCGCCCTTCACCAATCCCGCGATGTCTACAATCTCCACCGTCGTGGGGACCACTTGCTGGGGGTTAACGAGCGCGGCGAGTGCATTCAGGCGTGGATCGGGCACGGTGATGACGCCGATGTTCGGCTCGATGGTGCAAAAAGGAAAGTTTGCACTTTGGGCCTTCGCATTCGACAGGCAGTTGAACAGGGTGGACTTGCCGACGTTCGGGAGTCCGACGATGCCGCATTTCAGGGCCATGGTGAGGAATTGGAGCCGCGAAGGTACGATTGTCAACACGCTGTCCACAGGCCGCGGAAGTCGCGTTCGTAGGGAATAGCTTTGTCCCACTTTATCTCCTGCTCTATGGCTTCGCACGACCTTCCCGCCATTGCCTCCCAGGTGCGCCGCGACATCGTTCGTATGGTGCACGGTGCTGCCTCCGGTCATCCCGGGGGATCTCTCGGATGCACCGAGTTGCTGACCTTTCTCTATTTCGAGGCGATGCACCTGACGGCCGAGCCGTTCGACATGGATGGGCACGGGGAAGACCTGTTTTTCCTCTCGAACGGCCACATTTCGCCCGTGTGGTACAGCGTGTTAGCGCGTCGTGGCTTCTTTCCGGTCGGTGAACTGGCCACCTTCCGCAAGATCCATTCGCGGCTGCAAGGCCATCCGGCGACCGAGGAAGGCCTGCCAGGCGTGCGGGTGGCATCGGGGTCATTAGGGCAAGGTCTCAGCGTGGCCCTGGGGGCCG
>JBIIRP010000255.1:0-2601 GCA_044341475.1 Flavobacteriales bacterium
ACGAGAGGGAGGCCCGTCGTAATGCCCCCCTGGAGGCCCCCGCTGCGGTTCGTTCCGGGACGTGGGCCCTCGGAGGTGGACACGAACACATCGTTGTGGGCAGTGCCGCTGAGGTAGGTTCCCGCGAAACCGCTCCCGAACTCGACTGCTTTTGCCGCGGGGATGCTCAGCAGACCGCCGCCGAGGGTGGCTTCCAGTTTGGCAAAGACCGGCTCCCCCCATCCGGCGGGTAGGCCATCGGCAACGGCCACGATGCTTCCACCTACCGTGTCGCCCCGCTCGCGGGCGGCTTCGATGCAGGCTTGCATGCGGCCGGCCGCCTCAGGATCCGGACAGCGGACGGGAAAAGCGTCGATGGCCTCTGGGCTCCACAGCCGAGGCTCGGCATCCCACGCCTCGCTTGCCACCCGGTCGACATAGGCTGCGAGGCGCACACCCACCGTCGCCAGGAGCGCCCGGGCCACTTCGCCAGCGATGACCCGGGCCACTGTTTCGCGTGCCGACGCCCGGCCTCCACCGCGGGGGTCCCGGAAGCCGTACTTCATGTCGTACGTGTAGTCCGCATGCGAGGGACGCCAAAGATCCCGGGTAGGAGCGTAGTCGGCAGACCGTGCATCCGTGTTCCGAACGAGAAAGGCGAGCGGGGTGCCCGTGGTCATGCCTTCGTACAGGCCGGAAAGCCATTCGATGGTGTCCGCTTCCTGGCGGGCCGTCCCGAGCGGGGTCGAACCCGGTCGCCGACGATTGCAGCCGCGTTGGACCGCCTCGAGGTCCAGCCGCAACCCCGCCGGACAGCCGTCGATTACTCCGCCGATGGCAGGCCCATGGGATTCGCCGAAGGTGGTCAACCGAAATGCCGTTCCGAACGTGTTGCCTGCCATGCCCGAAAGCTACGTCCGGCGGACCTTACCTTCGCGCCATGCGCCTGCTGGTGACCCACATCCGCGGACTTGTCGGAGCCTTCGACAATCCGCCGCCCTTTCTCGCAGGGGGAGCGATGCGGGAGTTTCCTCTCCTCGAGGACGCTTGGCTTGCCGTCGAAGATGGAGTGGTCGTGGACTTCGGACGCATGGACGATTTTCCGGGGGTTTCGGATTGGCGTGGGGTCGAGGTCATCGATGCTACAGACAAGTACGTGGTGCCGTCGTGGTGCGACAGCCATACCCATCCCGTCTTTGCGGAGGAACGGGCATCGGAGTTTTTGGACCGACTCTCTGGTCTGACCTATGCCCAAATCGCAGAACGCGGCGGCGGCATTCTGAACTCCGCCCGTGCGCTGGCCCAGCTGGACGAGGAGGAGCTCTTCCAGCGCGCCCTCCAGAGGGTTGAAGCGGCGTTGCGCTCGGGAACGGGGGCCATGGAAATGAAGAGCGGATACGGACTCTCTGTGGACGGGGAATTGCGCTCGTTGCGGGTAATCCGGCGGCTCGCGGAGGAACTGCCCATCCCGGTGGTGACGACTTTGCTCGCTTGCCATGCGGTCCCGGACGGGATGACGGCGAGTTCGTGGACGCAGGTGGCGGTCAATCAACTGCTTCCGGCTGCGCTGGCGGAGGGACGGGTAGACGCGGTGGATGCCTTTTGCGAATCCGGGTACTTCGGGTTGGCGGAAACGGAGGAGGTCTTGCGCGCTGCTTCCCGCTTGAAGCTGCGCGCCAAACTTCATGTCAACCAGTTCACTGCCTTCGGTGCAGTAGCGCTTTGCGTGAAGTACGGTGCCACCTCCGTCGACCACCTCGAGGTCCTCACCGACGAAGACGTGACCGCGCTTGTGCAGGCGGCCGACAGCGGCCAGCCGACCTTTCCGGTGGCCCTCCCCGGGTGCTCCCACTTCCTCGGTATTCCCTACACCGACGGGCGCCGACTCATCGAGGCAGGCCTGCCGCTGGTGCTCGCCACCGATTTCAATCCCGGATCTGCCCCCTCGATTCACATGCCCGTGGTGGTGGGTTTGGCGATACGGAAGATGCGGTTGCATCCGCTCGAAGCCCTCTGTGCCGCGACGCTGAATGGGGCTGCGGCGATGGGACTCGAGGGCGTGGCGGGATGCATTGCGCGGGGACGACGGGCGGACTTCGTGCTGACCGAGTCCATGGGGGGGCTTGAGGCCTTCGGGTACCGGTTTGGCGACAGCCCCGTGCATGCCGCCTATCTCGCAGGCCGGGCCGTACCTTCGGCCCATGGAACGCATCGTTGAGTGTGTCCCCAACATCAGCGAGGGACGCCGGCCGGAAGTCATCCAGGCCATCGCAGCAGTTGTGGAAACGGTAGAGGGCATTCGCCTGCTCGATGTCGACCCCGGACGGAGCACGAACCGCACAGTCATCACGTTTGCCGGGCCGCCAGAAGCGGTCGGTGAGGCCGCGTTTCGGCTCATCCGGGAAGCTGCAGAACGCATCGACATGCGCCACCACACGGGCGAGCATCCCCGCATGGGGGCGACTGATGTGTGTCCGTTCGTCCCCGTCCGCGGGGTGACGATGGAGGAGTGCGTGGAGATTGCTCGGGCACTCGGGGAGCGCGTCGGACGAGAGCTGGGCATCCCGGGGTACTACTACGAGCGGGCGGCGACGCGTGGGGAGTTTTCAAATTTGGCCCATT
>JBIIRP010000256.1:0-2598 GCA_044341475.1 Flavobacteriales bacterium
GGTCCTATCCCGCTGGAGAACTTGAGCACCGGGGCGGGCAGCTTCTTTTGGAGCTTCGGCAACGGAGCGAACAGCCAGCTGGAAACCCCGGATTACACCTACCCGACGTCTGGCACATTTACCATCACCTTGACAGCGTCGAGCACGGACGGAAACTGCTCGGACCAAGCGGTTACCACGGTGGATGTGGTGGTGACGGGTGTGGAGGAACTCGACCTCGACTTCGGTCTGTCTCCGAATCCGGCTTCCGACCGGCTGGCGTTCACGTGTGCGGTGCCAGTCACGGGACTTGAACTGTGCGACGCGACGGGTCGCTTGGTGGCTGAGTGCGCATTCCCGGGCGGCACTGCCTCGGGCACCGTCGATGTCTCTTTCTTGCCTGCAGGCCTCTACACGGTCCGGTACACGACCGCATCGGGCACGGGTGCGGCGCGGGTGCTCGTAGGTCGTTAACGAGGCCCGTTCAGCACGGCGTGCCGAAGGCGCCGAGCAGCACGAGCAAATCGCCCACCGACACGACGGCGTCGAAGTTCAAATCTCCGAGGCACGGGGTGGTCCCTGTGCAGAGTTCCAGCGGATCGAGGACGCCGTCTCCGTCGCTGTCCGCGGCGAGCGGGTCGGTCCCGAACACCTGGGTTTCTAAGGCGTCGCTGAGGCCGTCCCCATCGGTGTCCGGACCGCCGAAACTGCCTGTTCCCGAGGGTGGCACAGGACCGACGGGCACGAGGTCGACCACGACCGGAAGGTGATCCGAAGCCGCTCCCGTATCTCCGGCTTGCAGAGCGTATTGCGTGAGCCGTTCGGAGGTCATCCTTGCTGTGTGCAGCGCATAACCGCGTGGGGTCGCTACCGTTGCGTCGGACACCACGACGATGTCCAGCTTCCCGGGAATGAAGGTTCCGGAGGGATTTTCCCACGTGTAGTCTGCTGGGAAATCCGTGAGCACGAGGGGCAATTCTGTCCAGGCCGACCCGTCCGCATCGGGGGCGAAGTCCGGCCCATAGACCGCGTTGTTCACGATGTCGCCGGTGGTGAGGGTGCGCATGGGCTGTGCCAGACCCACCAAATTCAAATCCCCGCCATACACCACCGGGGTCGTCGCTGGCAAGAACGGGACGTTCCCGGCCGTCCGAGTGGACCGCAGAAAGGCCATGAATTCGTCGGCTTGGGCCTGGCGCGTGGCCTCGTTCGTGGCGCCACCGCAGCATTTCAGGTGACTGGAAACGAACAGGATGGGGCCTCCGAACGCCGTCGTTGCCGCATCCACGACGACCGGAAACTGCCGGGTGACGCTGGGATGGCTGCTGACCACGGGCAGACGCGTCGCGACCATCAGGTCGTAGTCGTCCTTGACCACATTCCACGGGGTCGCGCCGGGCATCCAAGCATTCAGCAATGCCCCCACCTGGGCCGGTGTGTTGTCGCTGACCTCAGAAAGTGCAATCACATCCGGAGCGGTGGCCTGCAGGATGCGCTGCATCGCGGCTTCTGCGCTGGTTTGGCCGATACGCGCGTTTGTGTTCCAAAAAACAGCCCGGAGCGCCGTACCCGCGGCCCGTTCGAGGGGCATCGCCGCATGCGAAAAGGGCAGGGCCTGCAGGCTGACGGGCATTCCAGAGGCGGGCATCACGATGCCGGCGGTGGCGTCGTACCACGCAATGCGGCATACCGAGCCGCTCAATCCCAGAAGATCCCGGTCCAGAGAAATCTCAAACCGGTCGGCGCTGTAGGTCGGAGAACACAAGGTCCCTAGTGAATTCAAGGAGCCACTTCCACCTGTGCCGGCATACCGGATGACCTGCCGGTCTGCCCAGTCAATGAGGACCTCGATGCCCAGTCCGGAATTTGCGTAATTCGCTCCAGTACTGGGGTTTGCATCCGTGTCGATGAGCAGCTTGAGGGCATTTGGCAGGATGGTCTCGTCGAGTGCGACTTCGGCATGGAGGTCGAGTCGCAGGACGAGTCGATCGTCCGTTACCGTGGCGCGCATGGACTTCAGCAGGGGTGCGCCGGCGGGTGCATCGGTGGCGGAGATGCCGTTCCAGTCGTCGAAGCGGCCGTCGAGGACGATTTGGCCGGCGCCGCTGGCGGCGGCAAAGCAGCAGGCGACGCAGGCAAAAAAGGTGCGGAACATGTCGGGAAGTTACGGGTAGATTTGCGGGGTGACGCGGGGACAGAGCCTAGCGATGATGCACCTGCTGGTGTTCATCTTCGGATTTACCGGCATTCTCGGGAAGCTGATCTCGCTGGATGCGGGGCCGCTCGTGTTTTGGCGGGTGGCCATCGGTGCGCTCGCGGTTGCGGCGTGGATGGCGGTGGCCGGGCGCTTCCGTCGGTTGCCCCGCGGCATGTGGTGGAAGGCGGTCGGGGTGGGCGTGGTGGCCGCGGCGCATTGGCTGGCGTTCTTCGGGGCGATCAAATTGAGCACGGTGTCGGTTGCCCTCGCAGTCATCGCCACGGTGCCGTTCTTCGTGGGGTTGATCGAGCCGGCGGTGCACCGTCGACCGGTGGACCGGCGGGAGTTAGCGCTCGCGGGAGCCGTCGTCGTCGGCCTCTTCCTCATCCTCCGGGATGCCCACGCCGGCCAAACCGCAACTG
>JBIIRP010000051.1:0-9713 GCA_044341475.1 Flavobacteriales bacterium
GTGGGAAATGGAGGCGGCGTCGATCGCGTTCAACGCCGGTGTGGATGAGCCGTCACCGAAGTTCCACGCGACCGACTGCAAGGGGCTACCGGTGACCTGGAGTTCGGTGGTCAGGGGCGAACAGCCGCTGGGATCCCCTGCCGTCAACGCTACCGTCGGGTTCGGGTTGATGGTGAGGAATTTGGTGACGCTGCGCGAGCAAAAAGCCGTGTTTACCGTCAGCGTGACGGGGAGCTGGCCGGGCGTGGTGTAGGTGTATTCCGGGTGCTGCGAAAAGCTCGTGACGGGACCGAGGTTCCAGTTCCAGGACGTGATTTGCTGGCCAGTCGGCGCTACCGACAGGTCCGTAAATTGAATTTCAGTGTCCTCGCAAAGGGAACCGTAGCCGAAGTCCGCGGCAGGGAGCGCATGCAGGACGAAGGAGCCCGTTTTCGTAGTCGTGCAGCCGTTCGAGCCGGTGGCAATCATGGTGATGGTATGGGTGCCTGGCGTCGTGTAGTTGATGCCGTTGATGGTTTGGCCGGACGCCACGTAGGGCGCCGGCCCAAATCCCCAGGCATAGCTCGCCCCATCCGGCGAATTGCCTGTCACTGAAACGGTTGAAGTCCCACAAATCGACGACGGGGTGATGGTCATCGATGCGGCAGGACGCGGCAGTACGGTGATCACGATCGAGCTCGTGTCGGTGCATGCAGACGCACCACCGCCTGAAAGGACCACGCTCCGGACGGTGTACGTGCCGGGGTTGACGAAGGTGAAGCTCACGTTGCCCGTGGCCGTGGACATAAAGGTGGCGCCCGTTCCGAAGTTCCACTTGTACTGCACGCCGCCGGCATGCTGGGTGAACTGCACCGGGAGGTCTTCGCAAATCATTTGGGTGCTCGCCGTCAGGTAGCCGGCCGGGCCGTTCAGCACGTGGATCGTCCGGTACGCCGTATCGAGTCCGCACAGGCTGCTGTCAATCATCATGACCGTGTAGGATCCGATGGCTGGCAGGGTGAGGGCGTGGGAAGATCCGTTCGGCGGGGTTGCTGTCCAGTTGAGGATTTCGTCCGTGCCGTCGAGGTTCAAATCGCCGAAGTTCCAGTACTCGAACCGCTGGCCGCCGTTCCCCTGCTGGGTGCAGTTGCGCACCGTCGCATTCGATACCGTGACGCCGGTGTTTGGCCAGCAGAGCATCGTGGCCGAAGCGTCGATGGAGGCTTCGTCGCGGTCCCAAATCATGATCGGATTGAACTCGGCCTCGCTCGGACCGCCCTGCTGGGTGTTGCAGTAGTTCTCGGCGCGCAGGGTCACCGCTGTTGCGCAATCGACGCTGCCTGACTGGAACGTGTGCGACACGGTGGTGCCGCCGTTCGTGTGGTTGTACGTCACTTCCGGAGAGCCGTCGCCGAAGTTCCACGTGAACTGGGTGGTGGCACTGATCTGGGTCGAGCTGTTGAAGAACTCAAGGGTCGCCGGGGCACACGCTTGGGTCACTCCTCCGAAGGGAATTTGGATCGAAGCGTTCGTCGGCTGTTCGACGATGTGCGTTCCTTCAACGGTGCAGGTGCCCTGCATGAACCGCACGGTATAGACCGCGTTTCCAGCGGGGTAGGTGTGGGTGAGGGGGCCTGTCGAAGGACTCCAGGCCAAATAGGATTCCGGAGCAGAACCGTCCCCCCAGTCCACGGTCAGATTCGACCAAACCGAACCGGCATGGACGTACAACGGGCCGCCATTTCCGGTGCATTCAGCCCACGTAGGCGAGCTGCTGACCGCGCCTGACGGGCCCAGTACAGTGGGACATTGGGCGGAAACTTCCGTGAACGCGGCTCCCAGCGCAAGCAGCGCTGCGGTGGCCGTACGAACAGACAGGAGGGAACGCATCATGGCCCTCCATACGTCAGAGCGGCCGGTTAGGTTACGCCAGCGATGCGCAAAGCGATCTCCGCAACTGCCGGACACACATGGGCATTGCGCGCGGTGAGCGGCAAGATTCCGGCCATGTGTTTGCGGTCCGTGTGGGGGTATTCGCGGCAGGCAGCCGGACGGTCTTCGTAGATGCTGCACCGGTGGTCGCCGAGGTCCAGGAACGGACACGGTGCCGACTGCAGCACGAGGTCGCCGTCTTCGTCGCGGCGGAGGTAGGCCGCCTCGAAGGCAGCCGCCCCCATGCGCAGCCGCCGCGCCGCCCGCTCGACGTCGCGGTCCCGGAAGATGGGGCTGGTGGTGCGGCAGCAGTTCGCGCAGGTCAGGCAGTCCGTGCGGCGGAACACCTCCTCGTGCAAGGCATGGAAGCGGGCGTCGAGGTCACGGGGTGGCCGTGCGCGCAGCTTGCGGAAGGCGGCCCCGAGGGCATCGCGGTGGGCAGCAGCCCGGGCGAGGGCACGTTCCTGTTCCGGCAGCACGGCGTCAGTGCGGGTTCGAAAACGCCGGGTTGTGGACGAAGGAGGTGTCGGTCAGGGTGTGGAGGAAGGCGAGGAGGTCCGCCTTTTGGCCGGCGGAGAGCGTCAGCCCGCCGGATTGATACTTCATGAAGGGATCGATCGTGGCCGAAGGCACCCCGCCGGTGTTGTAGTGCTCGATGACCTCTTCGAGCATGCCGAAGCGCCCGTCGTGCATATAGGGTGCGGTGAGCGCGGCATTCCGCAGCGTCGGCACCTTGAACTTCCCCGAGTCCAGCGGCGATCCCGTGACCCCGGCGCGACCGGCATCGGCGGCAAAGTGTGCATCGAGCCCGTTGTTGCGGAATTGGTAATCCGAGAACTGGAGTCCGGCCTCGCTGTGGCAGTGGAAGCAGTCGCCCCCGAACTGCCCCCCGGGCGTCGTTTCCGGGTCGCCGCCCTCGCGCAGGAACATCTCATACCCCCGGAACTCGCTGTCCGTCAGGGTGGTTTCGCCACGCCGCCAGCGGTCGAACTTTGAATCGGCCGACACCATCGTGCGGAGGAACTGGGCGATGGCCTGGGCCACGCGTTCGGCAGTAACGTTTTCATCGCCGAAGGCCTTCGCAAACAGCGCGGGGTAGTCGGGGTCTGCAGACAGGCGGGCCACAGCGTCCGGCCACGGCAGGGCCATCTCGTCCGGATGCGGCACGGGCTCGAGGATTTGCTCCTCTAGGGTGAGTGCCCGCCCGTCCCAAAAGTAGCTCGGCGCCCACCCCAGGTTCACCAGTGGCATCGCATTGCGCACGCCGACGTTCCCGTTTACTCCGACGCTATACGGCTGAGGATCAGCGAAACCGTGTTCCGGAAGGTGGCACGAGCCGCAGCTGATGGTCCGGTCAAGGCTCAGGTCAGGCTCCCAAAACAAAAGCCGCCCCAGCGCCACGCCTTCCACCGTCAGCGGGTTGTCCGCCGGGATGTCCATGGGCGGAAAAAACGGGGGAATCTCCAGGGTGTAAGGGGTGGGCTCACCCGGACAGCCCTCGCATTCGTCCTTGCAGCGCGAACACCCTGTCAGCACGAGCACCACGCCGAAGTAGGCCCACGCCGTGCGTCCGGTCATGGCAAATAAAACGAGGTTTCCAGCAGGGCGAGGAGCCGGTCCGGCAGCTCGGTGCCAGGGGCATTGTGGCTCACAGGATCCGCGATGACGTCAATGCTGCCTGCAGGGCCGTCGAGCAGCCGGGCGCCGTCGAAGGCCACGGGAATCGGGAGCACCTCCCGCGCCGTGACGTACATCGGATAGTCGAACGGCAAGGTGATGGTCCGGTAGCTCAGGTCGGTGCCGAGGTGGTAGGAAATGGGCGCTTCGATGGGCTCGCCCGCAGCAGGTGCCGCCTTGCCCTCGTACTTGAAGAAGATGTAGCCGGTGGACCAGGTCCAAAACATGCCGGCCGATCCTTGAAAGCTCAGCGGGTGATCGTTCGGGTAGGAAGCCGGATCGATGTTCGTGTTGAGCGCCTTCGGGATACCGACCCCGAAGCGCATGGCCGTGTAGGTTCCGGGGGGGACTTCCTCGACCACCGTCGGCGCGTCGCGGTTGAAGTCGACCAAACGGATGTCGCCCACGCTGTGCCAGGTGCCGTCGAGATCCTGCAGTTCAAGGCCGTTCAGGTAGAACTGCACATTCGTCAGGGTGACGGGGTGTCCGAGGTGGTCGGTCACCGTATCGCCTAAGGCAATCGGCGCCCCGTTCCAGTGTAGACCGAGGTCGAGCCGGACAGTGCCGGGCAGGTCATACCACCGCGGCGGCAGCGGGTCCACACATCCGGAAAGGGCCAGCACCGCGGCGGCCACAACCGGGAAGAGGCGGGTGAGAGGTTGCATCATCCTTTTCCCCAAATTTACAGCATGCCCCCACAGAACGGTCGCTTCCATGTCATTCGTGCTTCAGCCGGTTCCGGAAAAACTTACCGCCTCGTTCGCGATTACCTCGCGGCCTGCCTGAAGACGGCAGACCCGCACGCGTTCCGGACCATTCTGGCCATCACCTTTACGAACAAGGCGGCCCTCGAAATGCGGATGCGCATCCTCGAGGAGATCGAGCGGGTCGCGGAAGGCAGAGGCACGATGGGCGCAGAACTGGCCGTGGAGTGCGGGATTTCGCACGAGGAGGTCCAGCAACGCGCCGGGGCCGTGCGGGTGGCCATGCTGCACCGGTACGAGGACATGGCGGTGATGACCATTGACAGCTTCATCAACCGCCTCGTCCGGAGTTTTACGCGTGAACTGGCTCTTGATCAGGAGTTTGTCATCGAGTTAGACGAGCAGCGGCTCATCTCGGAGGCCGTCGGTCGGCTGCTGGACCGGGCGGGGCTGCCGGGACAGGAGGACCTGACGGGGTTGCTCGAAGGGTTTGCCCGGATGCAGGCAGAGGAGGAGAAAGACATCCGGCTGCGGCCGCAGCTGGAGAAGTTTGGCAAGCTCGTGTGGCGGGAGCACCTGCAGGAGACCCTCGCCGGATTTCAGGGAGGCGACTGGGGCCCCGGCCGGTTTGCCGATGTCCGCGATCGCCTGCATGCGGAAGTGAACGCCGTCGACCGGGATCTGCGCAAGCAAGCGAAGTCCGCACTCGACCTCATCCGGCGTCATAGCCTAGAGGACGGGTACTTCGCGACCAAACCTGGGGTGGTTTCATGGATGAAGGGTCTGGCGAGGTCGGGCTTCCGCGTCGCCACCCCCAGTCCTACGCTGATCGGTATGTTCGAGGAAGGCCGCTTGTGGGCGAAATCCGCGAAAGCCGATAAGGTGGCAGCGATGCAGGCCGTACTTCCCGAGCTGCTCGGCCTGTGGGAATTGTACTCGGCCGTGTGCGGAGGGGAACGCGGGGCGGAGCTGCGGCTGAAGGATGTTTTGGTCCGCAAAATCAGCCTCATCGGCGTGCTTGCCTTGCTGCGCGACGAGCTGGACCGGCTCTGCGAGGAGCGCAATGTGCGGACGCTTCCGGCGCTCAACGCACAGATTTCGAGCATCGTACGCGAAAATCCGGCGCCCTTCATCTTCGAGCGCATCGGCACGCGCTACCAGCACATCTTCATCGACGAATTCCAAGACACGTCCATCACCCAGTGGCACAACCTCGTGCAACTCGTCGCTCACGTGCTGTCGGTGGGCGGAAGCGGTCTGGTCGTGGGCGATGCGAAGCAGGCGATTTACCGCTGGCGCAACGGGGATTATCGCCAGCTCATGGCCTTGCCGCGCCTGTGTGGCACGCTGACGGGGCCGCTGCGGGAGGCCGAGGGGGGGCTGGTGCGCGAGCATGCGCCGGACACGCTCGATGTGAATTACCGGTCAGGCCGCGCCGTGGTGGAGTTTAACAACCGGCTTTTCGCCGCGGTGTCCGACGTGCTGCCGGAGTCCCTCCGCGCACTGTATGCGGACGGCGCGGCGTCCCAAACCCCCCACCACGCCTTCGACGGCACGGTCCACGTGGTGCGCACCGTCGGCAAAAACGGCTCGGACCGGGAGGAGGCCCGCGCCGCCTGGGCCATCGAACGCATCCAGCACCACCTGGCCAGCGGGTTCACCCCGGGCGACATCGCGGTGCTCGTGCGCAAAAACAAGGACAGTGCCACCCTCGCTCAGGCCTTGCTGGCGGCGGGATTTACGCCCCGCACCGAGGAGAGCCTGCACCTGGGACGCCATCCGGCGGCGCTCGGCACGGTCGCCCTGCTCCGGTCCATCCTTGCCCCCCGCGACCCGCGCCATGCCGTCGTGTTCCTCCAGTGCGCCTGTGCCTTGCGGCCGGACCTCGATGAAATGGCGCTGCTGACGGCGCATACCCATCCCGACGGCGAGCACGATGGGGTACGGCTCGAGGCGCTGCTGAAGGAGGTCGCGCCGGATCTTGCGCTCCGTGAGCGGTCGACCGAGCCGGTGGTGGGCCTCATCGGGCACATGTTCGAGGCGTGCGGGTGGAATCCAGACCATGCGGCGTACTGCGAGGGCATGCTGGATTTGGCGCTCGAGGCCGCCCGGATGCGGGAACCGGGGATTGCCGGCTTCCTGAACGTCTGGGACCGCAAAGGCAGTGAGCGCAGCATTCGGGTGTCCGCCGGCGCGGACGCCGTGCGCATCCTGACGGTCCACAAAGCGAAGGGCCTGGCCTTTCCCGTGGTGCTCGCGCCGTTCGATTCCTCCCCTTTGAGCACATTCAAGGACGAAATTCCGGTTCCGCTCGATGCGGGTATCTTCGGAGTGCCAGCCGCGCTGCTGCGCGACGGGGACCTGAAGGATTCGCCGGTGGAGAGCTACCGCCAGGAGGAGCTCGACCGGGTACAACTCGATGCGGTGAATTTGGCCTACGTGGCGATGACCCGGGCGGAAGAACGGCTCGATGTGCTCCTGGAATTCCCGCCGGAGGGAAACGGGAAAAAAGAACCCGCGCTGACCCTGCCGCGGCTGCTGGCTGCGGCGCTTGAGCGGGCCTTCGGGAAGTGGGAGGTGCTCGAGCAGGGGGAGGGAGGCCGGAAACGCGCCGGGGGCGAGGTGGAGGAGATGGCCGCGCTTTCGCCGGCGCTGCGGACGGGGGCGGCCGTGCGGATGCGTGTCGCGCCGCCACGTGCGGCCTGGGACGGGACCTGGATCGCGGGGTGGAGTCCGCGCGAGTTCGGCGACGCCGTCCACGGTGTGCTCAGCCGCGTGCGGACCTCGGAAGACTGGGGCCGGTTGTCTGCTGCGCTGGCTTCCGGGCTGCGCATGGAGCCGGCCCAGTGGCAGGCCGTGAAGACGGCGGTCGAAGCCGTGGTGCTCACTCCGGTGGGGGCGGAGTTCTTCGCTCCGGATGCCGAGGTGCTGTGCGAACACGACCTCGTCGATGGCCAGGGCCAGGTGGTTCGGCCGGACCGGCTCGTGCGCCGCGGCAACTGCTGGGACGTCGTCGACTTCAAGACGGGGCAAGAAACGGCTACCCACCGGGCGCAGGTGCGGAAGTACATGGCGGCGGTGCAAGCGGCGGAGCCTTCGGCTGAAGTCCGGGGTTATCTGCTGTACATCAACGAATTGAAAAAGGTGGCAGTGAACCTCGACGGGGAGTAACTTGCCGCACCTACTTCCGATCATGCGCGCTGCACTGCTGACCTTAGGATGCGTGTTTGCCGTGGCCTCCGCCACGGCCCAAACTCCCCGCACCCAAAAAGGCCTCCGCCCCCCCGTGGACCACTCCGCCCCCGCGCCGCAGCGGGCCGAAGGGTGCGCCCCTGCGACGGCCCTTCGCGACCTCGAATGGAACAACGTCCGCGCCCTCATCGAAAACGGCGGCGCCCTGTGGTACGACCGCGCCATCGACAAAGGGGCCTTCGTGGTCCCGAAGGAAAGCGGCGTCTCCACGGTGTACGGCGGTGCGCTGTGGCTCGGCGGAATCAGCCCGGACCAACAGCTGAAGCTCGCCGCGGTGCGCTACCGCAACACGGGGAACGATTTTTGGCCCGGTCCCTTGACGAACGATGGTTCCGCGGAGGTCGACGCCTCCACGTGCGCGGCTTACGATAAAATCACCATCACCTACCGGGCAGACGCCATCCGCCACCGCCAGTACTTCGACTGTGCTGCTGACCCCACGTGCGACATGGCCGAGCTCTTCCCCGACGGCTACGGCATTCCGGCGTATTTCTATACCTATCCGGCTCACGGCAACCCGGCCCTCAACCAGGACTTCTATCTCGCGCCGTTCTACGACTACAACGGCGACGGCTTCTACGATCCGCAATCCGGTGATTATCCGTGGTTTGACTTTCTCCAAGAAATCGACTGCAAAGAGCGCCGCCGCGACGACACCGTTCCCCTCTACGGTGACCAGAACTACTACTGGATCTTCAACGACAAGGGCAACGTCCACTCCGAGTCGCAGGGCGAGCCCATCGGTATGGAGATCCGTGCCCAGGCCTTCGCCTTCTCGACGAACGACGAGATTAACAACATGCAGTTCTATAACTACGTGTTGATCAACCAAGGCACCCAAACCCTGACTGAAACCTACTTCGCCCAGTGGGTGGATTCGGACCTCGGGGGCCACGTGGACGACTACGTGGGCTGCGACGTGCGTCGCGGACTCGGCTATTCCTACAACGGCGACTCGTTCGACGACCCCACGAGCTACTCGATCGGTTACGGCGAACACCCGCCGGCCATGGGCGTGGACTTCTTCGAGGGACCCTACCAGGACGAAGATGGCCTCGATAACCCGCTGACCACCGTATTCACGGACGCTGTGGACTCGCTGGGCATCCCGTATGCCGGCATCGGCATCGGCTACGGCGATGGGATTGCTGACAACGAGCGCTACGGGATGCGGAGGTTCATCTACTACAATTTTAACTACGGCATCAACGGCCAGCCCACGCTTGCACAACAGTATTACAACTACATGCGTGGCTACTGGAAAAACGGCCAACGCATGGCCTACGGCGGCGACGGCCTGACGGTGGCCTCTGGCGCGAACCTCGAGATCCCCGCCGATTACATGTTCCCGGGCGACACGGACCCGTACGCGTGGGGCACGCGCGGCGTCCCAGTAGATCCGTGGTCCGAGGTCAGCTCGAGCAATCCGCCGGGCGACCGGTTGTTTTTGCAGTCTGCCGGACCGTTCACCCTGGAACCTGGCGATTACAACAACATCACCGTGGGCATGGTGTTCGCCCGGGCCACGGGGGGTGAGCCTTTCGAGAGTGTGAAGCTCCTTCGTCTCGCGGACGACAAGGCCCAGGCCCTGTTCGACAACTGCTTCGAAATCGTCTCCGGTCCGGATGCTCCGGACATGGCCATCCAGGAGCTCGAGAACGAGCTCATCCTGTACCTGTCGAACGACAATCCGCTTTCGAACAACTTCGACGAGGCGTACACGGCACTCGACCCGTCGATTCCGACCGAACTGCCGAATGGAACGGTGCTGACCGAGGCCCAGCGGAGCTATGCCTTCGAGGGCTACCTCATCTACCAACTCGCAGACAAGTCGGTAGGTCCTGCGGAGCTCGGCGACATCGACAAAGCCCGCCTGGTGTTCCAGTGCGACGTCGCGAACGGAGTCTCTCAGGTCATCAACTACGACTACGATCCGGCTCTGGCGTTGCCCGTCCCCACGTTGATGGCGGACGGCTCGAACGTGGGCGTTCAGCACAGCTTCCGGGTGACGTCGGACGCTTTTGCGCAGGGCAACAGCACGCTGGTCAACCACAAGACCTACTACTTCATGGCGCTGGCGTACGGCTACAACAACTACGAGCCGTACAACCCGGTGCTGGGCACGGGCCAGGACGTGCAGTTCAAGGCCTCCCGCAAAGGGGCCGTGGG
>JBIIRP010000257.1:0-2566 GCA_044341475.1 Flavobacteriales bacterium
CGACGACTACTACGATCCCTCGCGCTCCGCACGCTCGGGCTTCACCCCGGGCTTCGGCACAGGATTCATGGACCCCTTCGGATACGGCGGATACGGCGGCTTCGGGGACCCATACGGCATCGGTGGTTTCGGAAATCCCTATGGCTATGGCGGATACGGCGGCTTCGGCAACCCGTACGGCTACGGCGGATACGGCGGCTTCGGCAACCCGTACGGCTACGGAGGGTACGGCGGTTTCGGCAACCCGTACGGCTTCGGAGGGTACGGCGGCTTCGGCAACCCGTACTTCAACTCCAACTGGAACTCAAACTGGAACTATGGCTGGAACCCCGGCTGGAACCCCGAATCCTCCGGCTACACCTATGGAAGGCGGACTCCGCTTTGGTCCACCACCCGCTCAAATTCTGCCTACGGTGAGGCCGGAAGGTTGTTGAAGCCCCGCTCAAATCGCGTGGAAGAACCGGAATCGCCCGCAGAAGTTCAGCCCTCCGCACCAGCGCGCGTGACGGCTCCGAGCTCCACTCCGGCAACGCGGCCGGCACCTGCCCCGACGCGCACCGCGCCACCTGCAGCCTCGCCTGCCCCGCGCACCGAACGCCCTGCCCGCACCCCCGCGGCCACGCCTGCCCCGCAGCCTCGGCCGGAAGCTCGGCCAGAGCCTCGACCAGAACGACCCGCCGGAGGCGGAGGTGGAGGCGGCGGCGGCGGTAGCCGACCCGCTCCGGCACCCGCACCGCGCAGCCGAGGAGGGCAATGACCGCGGGTTTTGCGCGAGCCGCGTGCCGTGCCCTGTGCACCGCAGCGGTGTGGGCGGCTGTCACGCCCGCCTCAGCCCAAAACGAACAGGACCTCCTGCGCTACTCCTACCTCGAAACCACGGGCGGCTCGTTCCGCTACATGGGATTAGGGGGGGCGGGGGTGGCGCTCGGAGCGGATTTGGGGGCGGCCGGCCACAACCCGGCGGGACTCGGGGTGTACCGCAGGGGCGACCTGGGCATGAGCTTCGGAGTCGACGGCCGCCTGACAACCACCACGATGGCCGGACCCGCTGCAGACGAATCCCGCTTCTCGGGTTCCATGCCGAACATCGGCATCGCGCTGACCTACCCCAGCATCGACCCCGACTGGGCATTTTCGACCCTCGCCATCACCTACCACCAGCGCGCAGCGTTCTCTGAGCGCTTCGAGGTCCCGCAGCACACGTCCGGCACTTCCCTGCTCGACGTCTTCCGCGACCAAGCGACGGGCTACGCGAACGCCGATCTCGAAACCGCGTTGCCTTTCACCGCTGGACCCGCTTGGCTGACGTATTTGCTGGACCCCGATCCCGCCGGCGGCTCGACAGAGTACATCACGGCCATCCCGAACGGCGGGGTGGACATTCGCCGGGAAGTGCAGCGCGAAGGGCGCTACGGAGAAACCGAAATCGCCTTCGCCACGGGCTTCCGCAACACGCTCTTCGGCGGCATCACGCTGAGCGTCCCGAACGTGCGCTTTTCAGAAACCGCCCGCTACCGGGAATTCGTGCGGCAAGACACGTTAGATCTTTCGGAGTGGACCTACACAGAGGTCCTCGACGTGGAGGGCTCGGGCGTTTCCGCCAAACTCGGAATCCTCTGGCATGCCAGCGATTGGCTTCGCCTCGGCGGCAGCTTCCACCTGCCCACCCGCCTCAAGTTCCAAGAAACCTACGCCACCACAACGTCCAGCGTATTCCGCGACAACACGAGCTATTCGCATGACAGCCCGGTAAACAGCTTCGACTACATCGTCCGCACGCCCGGCCGTGTGTTGCTCGGAGCTGCGTTCATCCTCGGCGACTTCGGCATCCTCTCGGCGGACTACGAACGCGTCGACCACCGGGGCGGACGGCTCAGACCCACCGCAGCATCGGATTTCGATCGCGATAGCTACTTCGATGTGGAAAACGAGGCCGCTGACCGGGTGCTCGCGGTGTCGCACGCCGCCCGCGTCGGCCTGGAACTCCGCGTCACCGAGCAGTGGCGCGTCCGCTTCGGCGCAGGTCAGGAGACGTCGCCGTACAGCGCCGCCGCCGACATCCAATCCGACGCCACGCGCTACTCGGGCTCCTTCGGCGTCGAATGGCGCAAGGACCGCTTTTACCTCGGTGGGGCCTTTCGCCGCAGCTGGTACAGCGGGGATTACTACCTGAACAACCCCGAACTTACGGACCCTGCACAGATTGCGCGGGTCCGAGGGTTAGGCACCATCGGTGCAGGAGTTCGGCTCTAAGAACGGGGATGCGTTCTGCCTGAGATGGGTGCTTCATGCCGGAGGCGCGTACAACGCAATCATTGCCCGCTCGGCTGAAGCGGGCAAGCACGGCGAAACAAGACAGGAAAGGGAACCGCGGCGCGCCCGGGAGGCGCAGACGGATTACTTCGCGGCGGATTACTTCGCGGTGGCTTCCTTGCGGACGCGGTCGTCGATTTTCTGACGCTCTTCGTCGGCGAGCTCCTTGTCAACCAGGATCCGACCGCTGTGCTCGTCGACGATGATGCGCTTGCGCTGTGCGATGTCGATTTGGCGCTGGGGCGGAATCTTG
>JBIIRP010000258.1:0-2549 GCA_044341475.1 Flavobacteriales bacterium
GCGTACCCGCGGGCCAAATTCTCCGCATAGTACCGCTGCCGCACGTTCTCGAGCTCGTACGGCACGAGATCCCGCAACGCCTTGTAGTACACCTCGGTGACGAGCTTGAACGGCCGGTCGTACCACGTCACGACGCGGTCCGAGGTCAGCACGGCATGCAGGGAGAGCTGGGCCTTCAGGTCCGTGTTGAGGCTTCCGTCGAACCGCCGCAGCTCGCGGTAGAACGGCGGCTGGTAGTACATCCCGCCGGCCAGCTTCCACACATCGCCGGTCGGGGTCGTCCAGCTGACGTGGCCGCGCGGCCCACCCACGAGGTCCCCGTTCAGCGACCACTGGTGCGCCCGCATCCCCACCGTCGCATCCCACCGACTCCCGTCCTCCCGCGGCCAGGCCCGCGAGTGCTGGACGAAGGCCGTGGTCCGCAGCGCCGTGAAGTCGTTCTGCGCCCGCACGATGTCGTCGAGGAAGATTCCCGGGTCCGGTTGGTCGTTCGGGGGACGTGGCGCGATGTAGCCTGCGGAGTCGACGAGCGACCATTCGCTGAGCCGGTCCTGCAGCGCCTCGCGCGCCACCGTGAGGCCCCATTCCGTCGCGTGTCGGGTGCCGGAAGGCCGGTGCGTGCCGCGCACGGAGCCGGTGACCACCTGGGCCGAGAGCCGGTTGCGGGCGTGGTCGAGGTAGGCCCCGACCCCGCGGTTCACCACCACCTCGCCGAGGGCGTCCGAGCCGAGGTCGCGGTCGAGCTCGTCGAGGAAGTAAGCGCCGAGGATGTCGAATTCCTCCTGTTCCGTCGTGGTGAAGGCAGAGGCCGTGAAGCGCAGCACCGAGGATTCCGTCACGCGGACCCCGCTGAGCGCGCCGAACCCCGTTTCGTACCACGTGTGCTCGCGGCCATCGAAGTAAATCGTCAGGCGCAGGGCTTCGTTGATGTTGCCGACGTCGGTGGTGCGCGTTTGGGGAACGAAGCGGAAGTCGTTCCGCCCGAACACCCCGAGCGCCTCCACCTGCCACGGCCCGTAGCCGTCCACGTCCCACGTGAAGAGCGCCTGGGCGTCGACGTAGCGGGGGTTGTACTCGCCGGTTTCGTCGAGGCTGCCGAGCAGGTAGGCGTTGTCGCGGTAGCGGACACCGGCGTTGAGCGACCAGCGCTGCGGCCCGTCTGCCCGCGGGTCCACCGCGTCGAATTGCACCTGGCCGCCCATCAGGCTGGCTGTCGTCCGGATGGCCCGCTCGGTGGGACGGCGGTAGGTGATGTCGAGGACGGAGCTGAGCTTGTCGCCGTATTTCGCCTCGAACCCCCCGGCGGAGAAGGCGATGCGGTCGACCATGTCCGGGTTCGGGAACGAGAGCCCTTCCTGCTGGCCGCTGCGCACGAGAAACGGCCGGTACACCTCGATGCCGTTCACGTACACGAGGTTCTCGTCGAAGCTGCCGCCGCGCACGTTGTAGCCGCTGGACAGCTCGCTGGTGAAGTTGACCGGCGCCTGCAGCAGGAGGTCCTCGATGGAGCCGCGCGGCGAGGGGATGCGGCTGGCGACGCGCGGGTCGATGCGTTGGACGGGCTGGGTGCGCGTGCCGTCGGCGATGACTTCGGAGGTTCCGAGGGCCACGCCCTCGGCTAACCGGAAGTCGCACCGCCCCCCGTCCCCGTCGACCGCCACCGATCGGCGGCCCGGCTCGTACCCGACGAAGGTGGCCACCAGCGTCCACGTCCCGGCGCTGGGCAGGTCGAGGCGGTACGTCCCGTCCGGTCCGGTCGCCGTGCTGCGGTCCGCGGCCCCGACGACCGCGACGGTGGCGCCGGGGAGCGCCAGTCCGGTCCGGTCGGTGACCCGCCCGGTGACCGTTTGGCCCGCCGCGCGGGCAGAAAAAACCAGCACGACCGCCACCACCCACCAGCGCAGCCCTGCCCTCATTGCCGCAATTCTCCGTTGCGCAAGGCACGGATAAACGCGGCCCACGCGGCGGGGTTCAACACGCTGACGGTCGGGATCATGCCCTGGGTACTCGCGGCGGTCGCCTGTGCGGACGACCACGTCCGGCCCACCTCCACCGCGTCGGGTTCGATGTAGCTCAACCGGTCGAACAGCGCCACCGGGTCGAGCCGTTCGTTCGCGATGCTGTAGGCGTCCGGCGCCATCGTAAGCGCCATGAATTCCTGGCGGAACCGCTCCTGCGACGGCCAGGGGTTGATGACGGCGGTGCCCAGCACGACCGTGTCGCGCACGAGCGGCAGCACGGCGTTAAACCGGTCGCTGACATCCGGCACGACCACGGCACGGCTCACGAAGCCCACCGTGCTGATGGTCAGCGTGTCCCCGGCGAGGGCGGGCAGGCTGAAGAAGCCGTTGAAGTCCGTCGTGGTGCCGCGTTGGTCGCGCGTCCGGTACACCGTGGCGTAGGGAAGGGGCGAGAGCGAGTCACCGGTGACCACCATGCCGGAGACTTGGACCACGGCGGGCTGGGCGAAGGCGGACGTGGCGGCGGCGAGGCACCCCACACACGCGAGGACGAAGCTGCGGAAGTTCCCCATGTGCCGAAGGTACGCA
>JBIIRP010000052.1:0-9636 GCA_044341475.1 Flavobacteriales bacterium
AACCCGGTGTACATCTGCCGGTACCACAGCTGCCCCGACGACGACGTCCCCGTCCACCACATCCCCTGGTTCCCGTAATTCAACGCCATCCCATTCAGGTCGTTCCGCCACCCCGACGGCACCCCGGAAAATCCCGACGCATCCGTGCCGTCCCACCCCGGCGCCCCGCTCGACCCCACTTTGATGAGGCGCCCGGCCCCGGCCGTCCCGCCGAGGAAGGTCTCGAGCGCCGTCCAATCGGCATCCGTAGAGACGTGAAATCCGGTGGGACACAGGCCCGCAGAGGCACTCACAGCATGCCCGTTGTAGAGGTAGCCGCAGGAAGCGCATCCACCTCCGGCCACCGGCGCCCAGGCCCCGGTCGTGGTTGCCGCCCACTGCGCATCCGTCAGGCCCGTCGGGATCGCCGCCCCGTTGCGGTAGCTCGCGGTGGCCAAATTCTCCCGGAACCAGCACTTCGTCCCGTACTCGATGAGCTCGTAGTCCGCACCGTTGTAGCTCACGCTGGCTTGGCCGCCGCACGGCCCCGTCCCCGCCGGATCGACAGCCGGACACTCCGGAAAGTAGCTACAGAGCTCGTTTGCATGCACATAGGCCGCCGGGTCGTAGTTGCATGCGTAGGCGAAGTCCCTACAGCCCACCAGCCGGACGGGCTGCCAAACCGTCCCCGTCCACACCATGACCGTCCCCGACTCCAGGCCCACCCCCGATGGAAGGCCCGTCGACTGCTCGACGCCCACGGCATCCGCCAGGGCGTCGATTTGGTCCTCTAACTCCCCCAAATACACCGCCAAATCCACCCCATTCACCTGGATCGCCCCCGGCGTAAACGCCCCCCCGTACAGGTCCAGCAAGGACAACAAATCCGCCGTCCCGATCGCCCCATCCTCGTTCGCATCCCCGTTATACGGCAACTCCACCACCGGCCCTCCCGGCCCGGACCCCTGGCCGAGCAGCGGAAGCCACAGCGCCATAGCCGCTATCCCACAAACGAACAAAATCGCTCGGCACATGCTCTTGAAGGTACGACAAACACCCGTTATCTCAAGGGCCCGAGTCGAAAAAAAAGACCGCTCAATTTGTCATCCATCCTCCCCGCGGTCCGCGCTTCACCCTCTCCGGCCACGCTCTTTTCCGTTCAGCTCAATGTAGGCCCTTCGACCGCATGTATTCAAAAAAAAATTTACGGCCTCCCCTTAAAGGGAAGGCCGAAAAAAAAGAGTCAAAGAGTCAAATAGTCAAGTTGTCATCAATCCCGGACGCAACGGACAGAAAAGCCGAAACGGGCGGGGTAGCTGGTTCGGTGGACACGCGAGGAACCAGAGTTCAGGTAGCGGAACCAGGCGCCTATTCCCTCCGGGGAGGAAGACCACCAGTTTCCGGCGTTGCCCTGATCGCTGAAGTTTCCAGAGACGGGGTCCCGGTAGCCACCGGGCAAGACCGAGAAGCCGCTGGAGTTCGTGCCGCCCCACGACGGCGTTTTCATCTGCGCGCCCTGGTCGGTGCCACGCCAGCCGGTGGAGTTTGCCTGACTTGACGTCATGCCTAAGGCCATCTCGAGCGTCATCCACTCCCCATCGTTCGGGACGTGGAAGCCCGAAGGACACAGGCCGCGAGAATCGTTCACCGCGTACCAGTTGTACAGCCGGCCGTAGGTGGCGAGGTTCGCCACTTCGTCGTCGCTGCCAACCCAGACCGTCGAAGTCCCTTCCCCGTAAACCGTTTGCGCCCCGGAACCCGTCGACGTCCATTGCGAATTATTCAGGTCCCCCGGAATCGCGTCGCCATTGCGGTAGTTGTCTGAGTGCAGGTTCTCCGCGAACCAGCATTGCGTGCCGATGCCCACGAGGGCGTAGGTGTGGCCATCGAAGGTGACCGTGGAAGCGCCGCCGCATTGCGCAAAGCCGAAGGTGCACGAGCCGTCCTCGATGACGGCCAGCGGGTTGAAGTTCGCCGCGTTCGCATCCGTGCAGCCCTGCACCGGACATACGTAGGTGTAGAGCGTATCCACTGCATACGAGAAGACGTACCACGTCCCGAGGGGAGGCACGAACAACGAATCCGTTACGTACACGATCTCGTCGATTACCGGCACCGACGGCCCGGGGCCGTTGCACACGCCACAGGCATCGAACGCACCTACGCACGGGTCCGCATCGTCGCACACCCCGTCTGTGTCCGCGTCCACGCCGGTGCCGTTGCAGACGCCGCACGCATCGTAGCTGCCCACGCAGTCGTCTTGGCTGTCGAAGATGCCGTCCATGTCCGTGTCGGCTTCCTCGAAGACGCTCAGCAGGGCGAGCAGGTCAGTGACCGTGACGAAGAAGTCGCCGTTCGAATCCGGGTTCCAGCCGCAGGTGGTTTGGGCGCGCAGCGGGGACAGGAAGGCGGTGGCGAGGAAAAGGGCGAAAAGGAGACGCATGGTAGTGCAATTTGGCTTTTGCTAAAATAAAAACAAAAACCCCCGTCCTCAACCTCGTTCTCGTTCTCGTTCTCGCTCTCGTTCTCCCCCTCCCTCACACCCCCAACACCCGCTTCACCTCGTCGAGGCGATCGAGTTTCTCCCAGGGGAAGAGCTCGACGTCCACGCGGACCTCGGAGCCGTCGCCGCGGCGGAAGGTCTTCGTTTTCAGCTCTGGACGGCGGCCCATGTGGCCGTAGGCGGCCGTTTCCTCGTAGATGGGCGTGCGGAGCTTGAAGGTCGTTTCGATGGCGTAGGGGCGGACGGGGAAGAGCGGGCGGATGCGTTCTGCGATTTGGCCGTCCGTGAGGTCGACGTGGGAGGTGCCGGCCGTGGACACGTAGAAGCCGACCGGGTCAGCGACGCCGATGGCGTAGGCGAGTTGGACGAGCGCCTCGTCGCACGCGCCGGAGGCGACCAAATGCTTCGCGATGTAGCGGGCCGCATAGGCCGCCGACCGGTCGACCTTCGAGGGGTCCTTGCCGCTGAACGCGCCGCCGCCGTGGGCACCGCGGCCGCCGTACGTGTCGACAATGATTTTGCGGCCGGTGAGGCCCGTGTCGCCGTGGGGACCGCCGATGACGAATTTGCCGGTGGGGTTCACGTGCAGCGTGATGTCGCTGCCGAAAAGCGCCTGGACATGGGCCGGAAGCGCCGCCTTCACGCGGGGGATGAGGATGGTTTCGACGTCGCGGCGGATGCGCGCGAGCATGGCGTCGTCCGCGTCGAAGGCGTCGTGCTGCGTGCTGAGCACGATGGTTTCGATCCGGATGGGACGGTGGTCGTCGCTGTACTCGATGGTGACCTGCGATTTCGCGTCGGGCCGGAGGTAGGGCATGGGACTGGGGTCCTCGCGCCGGATGGCCGCCAGCTCGCGGAGGAGGCGGTGGCTCAGGTCCAGAGGCAGGGGCATGAAGTCCTCCGTCTCGCGGCAGGCGTAGCCGAACATCATGCCCTGGTCGCCAGCGCCTTGCTCCTCCAGGACGGCACGCTCGACGCCTTGGTTGATGTCCGAGGACTGTTCGTGGATGGCGCTCAGGATGCCGCACGATTCCGCGTCGAACATGTACTCGCTGCGCGTGTAGCCGATGCGGGCGATGACGTCGCGGGCGACCCGTTGCACGTCGAGGTAGGCAGACGTTTTGACCTCTCCCGCAAGAATCACCTGGCCGGTCGTGACGAGCGTCTCGCAGGCCACCTTGGACGTGGAATCAAGGGCCAGGAAGTGGTCGATGAGGGCGTCGCTGATTTGGTCGGCCACCTTGTCCGGATGGCCCTCGGAGACGGACTCGGAGGTGAAGAAGTAGCTCATGGGAAGAACCTTAAAGGTGGCCAAAAATACTCCATATCTTTGCAGTGCTTATCGCGAAAGACGGAGGGATCAGGCCCTGCGAAGTCTTGGCAACCCGGGACCAGGCCGGGTGCCACATCCTACCCCGGTCCGGCCGCGGGAAAGATGAGCAAGCGGGTGCTGCATGCACGCCGTCGGACGCAAGCACCACGGCACCATGACATCCCTCCAGCTCAGCCCCGAGCGGCTCGACGAAATCCCCCGGCGCACCGCCGCGCTGACCGCTGCCGCGGCAGAACGCATCCTCATCCTCGACGGCGCGATGGGCACCATGCTCCAGCGCCACCGCTTCACCGAGGAGGACTTCCGCGGCCTCGCTTTCGCGGACCATCCGAAGCCACTGAAAGGCAACAACGACCTGCTCGTGCTCACCCAGCCGGACGCCGTGCGTCAAGTGCACGTGGCGTATTTGGCCGCAGGCGCGGACCTCATCGAGACGAACACCTTCGGCGCCACGTCCATCGCCCAGGCGGACTACGGACTCGAGGAGCACGCGTTCGACATGAACGTCGCAGCTGCGCGGCTCGCCCGCGAGGCCGTCGACGGGTGGAGCGGCGGCCTGCGCTTCGTCGCCGGTGCCGTCGGTCCCACGAACCGCACGGCTTCCCTTTCGCCGGACGTCAACCGGCCCGCCCACCGCAGCATTTCGTTCAACGGCCTGCGCGACGCCTACCGGACCCAAATCCTCGGACTCATCGCCGGCGGCTCGGACGCGATCCTCATCGAGACCGTCTTCGACACGCTGAACGCGAAGGCCGCCCTGTTCGCCGCGGAAGAGGCGTTCGATGCCTGCGGAATCCGGCTGCCGCTGCTCGTGTCGGGGACCATCACGGACGCTTCCGGCCGCACGCTGAGCGGCCAAACCGCCGAGGCCTTCCTCATCTCGATGTCGCACGCGCCGCTGTTCGCGGTGGGGTTGAATTGTGCGCTCGGCGCCGACCAACTCGCGCCCCACATCGAAGCGCTTGCGCGCCTGTCGCCCTTCCGCATCAGCGCCTACCCGAACGCCGGCCTGCCGAACGAAATGGGCGCCTACGACCAAACCCCGGACGCGATGGCCGCCGCCCTCACCCCCTACCTCGAGCGGGGTTGGCTCAACCTGCTCGGCGGCTGCTGCGGCACCACACCGGAACACATCGCGGCACTCGCGCGCATCGCTGCCACCTACCGACCCCGACCGCTCCCATGACCTCCGCCACCACCCTGCTGCTCAGCGGCCTCGAGCCGCTCCGCATCACCGCGGAGTCGAACTTCGTGAACATCGGCGAGCGCACAAACGTCACGGGCAGCCGCCAGTTCGCCCGCCTCATCCGCGAAGGCCACTACGAAGACGCCCTTGCCGTCGCCCTCGAGCAGGTGCGCGGCGGTGCCCAAATCCTCGACGTCAACATGGACGAGGGCCTCATCGACGGCGTGGCCGCCATGCGGACCTTCCTGCGGCTCATCGCGTCGGAGCCGGACATCGCGCGGATTCCGCTCATGATCGACTCGTCGGATTGGGAAATCCTCGAGGCGGGCATGCAGGAGGTCCAGGGCAAGTCCATCGTGAATTCCATCTCGTTGAAAGACGGCGAGGTGGAGTTTTTGCGCCGGGCACGCCTCATCCGCCGCTACGGGGCGGCGACGGTCGTCATGGCGTTCGATGAGGAAGGCCAAGCGGACAGCTACGCCCGACGGATCGCCATCTGCGAGCGCGCCTACCGCCTCCTCACCGGCATGGGCTTCCCCCCCGCCGACATCATCTTCGACCCGAACATCTTCCCGGTCGGCACCGGCATGGAGGAGCACCGCCGCAACGCCCTCGATTTCTTCGAGGCCACCCGCTGGATCCGGACGCACCTGACCGGTGCCCACGTCAGCGGCGGCGTGTCAAACGTCAGCTTCGCCTTCCGCGGGAACGACGCGGTCCGCGAGGCGATGCACACGGCGTTCCTGTACCACGGGATTCAGGCCGGCATGGATTTGGGCATCGTCAACCCCTCTTCCCTCGGGGTCTACGACGACCTCGACCCGATCCTGCGCGACCTCGTCGAGGACGTCCTGCTCGACCGGCGCGACGATGCCACCGAGCGCCTCCTCGCGTGGTCGGCTCCGGCGGAGCGCGTGACGGGGCCGCGGTCGCAGGAAGTTTGGCGCGAGGCGCCGGTGGCGGAACGCCTGGCGCACGCGCTGGTCCACGGCCTCACCGACCACATCGAAGCGGACACGGAGGAAGCCCTCGCGGAACTCGGCAGTGCGCTGGCGGTCATCGAAGGGCCGCTCATGGACGGCATGAATACGGTCGGCGATCGCTTCGGGTCGGGGCGCATGTTCCTGCCGCAAGTCGTCAAAAGCGCGCGGGTGATGAAGCGGGCCGTCGCGTGGCTCGAGCCGCACATGGCCGCCGGACGGCCGACCGGCGCAGGCACGGTGGTTCTCGCAACGGTGAAAGGCGACGTGCACGACATCGGCAAAAACATTGTGGGAGTGGTGCTGGCCTGCAACGGGTTCCGGGTCGTCGACCTCGGCGTGATGGTGCCGAAGGAACGCATCCTCGACGAGGCGGCGGCTGCAGGGGCGGACCTGATCGGGCTCAGCGGGCTCATCACGCCGTCGCTGGAGGAGATGGCGGATGTGCTGGAGGAGATGGTGCGGCGCGGGATGCGGACCCCCGTGCTGATCGGGGGGGCGACGACCTCGCGGGTGCACACGGCCGTGAAGCTCGAGGGGCGGGCTGCAGGTCCCGTCGTCCACGTGGGAGACGCGTCGCGCGCGGTCCCGGTGGCGGCGGCGCTGGTGGCTGCGGACTCGCGGGAGGCGTACGCGGCGACGGTAGCCACGGACTATGCTGAGGTGCGGAGGCTCTACGCCGCCGACCGGGCGGCGCGGACGCTGCTGCCGCTGGAGGAGGCGCGGAAGCGGGCGGCGGGCGTGGAGGTGGCCGGAGCGCCGGCGCCCGTGGTGCCGGGGGTGACTGTGCCAGCGGTCGGGCTCGCCGAGGTGGTGCCGCTGATCGATTGGACCCCGTTTTTTCAGTCGTGGGGCCTGGCGGGGAAGTTTCCGCGCATCCTCGATGACGAGGTCGTAGGGGCCGAGGCGCGCAGGTTGTACGACGAAGCCCAGGCGGTGCTCGCCGGGCCGGCATGTGCGGAGCGGTTTGAGCTCCGTGCCGTGGTGGGCCTGTTTCCCGCCGCGCGCACCGGACCGGAGACCATCGCGGTCAGGGGCAACGGGGGAGCGGCGCCCGTGCATTTTGAATTCCTGCGGCAGCAGGTGCCGCAGCATGCCGGTGTCCAACTCAGCCTGGCCGACTTCATCGCTCCGGCAAACGACCACATCGGCGCCTTCGCCGTCACCGTCCACGGCGCCGAAGCCTGGGCCGCAGAGTGCACCGAGCAAGGCGATGATTTCCAGGCGATTCTCATCAAATCCATCGCGGACCGCCTGGCCGAAGCGCTGGCGGAATGGCTGCACGCGGAAGTCCGCCAAAAGTACTGGGGCTATGCCGCCGACGAGGCGCTCAGCACCGAAGAACTCATCGCCGAGAAGTACCGCGGAATCCGGCCTGCGCCCGGGTATCCCGCCTGTCCAGATCACGCAGACAAGCGGACCATTTGGACCCTCCTCCACGCCGAAGACACCATCGGCGCCACCCTGACCGACACGCTCGCCATGCAGCCGGCCGCCTCCGTGAGCGGCTACTACTTCGCCCATCCCGACGCCCGGTATTTCGGGGTCGGGCTCATCGGCCCGGACGCCCTCGCGGACCTCGCGCGGAGAAGGGGGGTGACGGAGGGGGAGGCCGGCCGCGGTTTGGCCCATATCCTGCATTCTCAACCGGTAGTTCCGACCCCATGAAAGTTGCCCAACGCATCGCTGACGCCTCGTCCACGCTGTTCAGTTTCGAGCTGCTCCCCCCGCTGAAGGGCGAGAACATCGACCACATCCACACCACGGTCGAGGCGCTGCTGCCGTTCGAACCCGCCTTCGTCGACGTCACGTACCACCGCGAGGAATTCGTTTTCCGCGAAGTGCGCGGCGGCCTGCTCGAAAAGCGGACCGTGCGCAAACGGCCGGGCACGGTAGGCATCTGCGCTGCCCTGCAGCACCGCTACCGCCTCGATACTGTTCCGCATATCATTTGCGGAGGATTCACGAAAGAAGAAACGGAGAACGCGCTGATCGACCTCGATTTCGTAGGCGTCGAAAATGTCCTAGTCCTGCGGGGCGATCCCATCCGGTCGGAAGGCCGGTTCAAGGCGGAGGCGGACGGCCACGCGTACGCGATCGACTTACTGCAGCAGGTGGCCGCGATGAACCGGGGCGAGTACCTGGATCCCGACCTGCGCAACACGACGCGGACGAAGTTCTGCATCGGGGTGGCCGGCTACCCGGAGAAGCACTTCGAGGCGCCGAACGCGGCGAGCGACCTGCGCTGGCTGAAGCGCAAGGTGGAGGATGGGGCCGAGTACGTGGTGACCCAGATGTTCTTCGACAACCGGGCCTACTTCGATTTTGTC
Source organism: Flavobacteriales bacterium (assembly GCA_044341475.1). Lineage (GTDB taxonomy): Bacteria > Bacteroidota > Bacteroidia > Flavobacteriales_D > Sanyastnellaceae > CAMCYM01. The sequence goes on from JBIIRP010000052.1 coordinate 8,312, forward strand.
GCGGCGTGCCGCGCGGCGGATATCCACGTCCCTATCATTCCCGGCCTGAAGCCGCTGACCGCCCGCGGCCAAATCACGACCATCCCCCAGCACTTCCACATCAACCTCCCCGACGACCTCGTCCGGGACGTCGAATCCGCCACCTCTGACGCGGAAGTCCGCGAAATCGGCATCGCGTGGTGCATCGCCCAAGCCCGTGAGCTGCGTGCCGCCGGTGTTCCTGCGCTCCACTTCTACACCATGGGCCGGGCCGAACCCACCGCGACGATTGCGCGGGCGGTTTTTTAAGCGGGCCTTCACAAGGTTTGGCGAACACGGCCGGGGTGTCGTGTGTAGGTTTGTAGGATATTCGATTTTTTAAGTCTCACCCTAAACCTTTCTTTATGCCCATCAACGAAAAGTATTTGGCACTGGAAGGGGCGATCAGCAAGGAGTTTCAGCAAAGCCTGACTCCTTCGGATGCGTATTACCTGCTGCAGGCCGGTCACGACCGGTTTACGAAGCACATTACGCACCGTCGTTCCCGCGGAAACCTGCTGGCAGACGCCGCAGAAGGCCAATTCCCCTACTGCGCCGTCCTCGGCTGCATCGACAGCCGCGTTCCGGTCGAGGAGGTGTTTGACGCCGCCTTCGGAGACATGTTCGTCGTGCGCCTTGCCGGCAACACCGTCAATGCGGATGTGCTCGGCAGCTTAGAGTTCGCCAGCAAATACGCCGGTTCGAAGCTCATCCTCGTCCTCGGCCACACCCAATGCGGCGCCGTGCGCGGGGCCTACACCGGTCTCACCGACGGCAACATCACCGGACTGCTCGCCCACATCCAACCGGCAGTTGAAGCCATTCGCACGGCAGAAGGTCCCGAACCGACAAACGAACATGTCGATCACTGCGTCGCCCTGAATGTCAAGCTGGTGTGCGACCGCATCCGCCGGGAAAGCGCCATCCTGCGCGACATGGAATCCCGCGGCGAGCTGGCCATTATCGGGGCCATGTACGATGTGGCCACGGGCGTTGTCGACTTCTCGGTCGTGCCGTTCACCGAAACGGAAGCTGCCTGATCCCATGCTGTTTACGCGCTACTCCGCTTTGCTCGCTTCGGCCTCCCTGTGGTGCACACAGGTGGTACTCGTGGCCATGCTCAGCGCATTCGTAGTGCCCACGCTCACGTGGCTGTCATCGGAACCGACAGCCTCCCATGCACTCCTTGCAGAACAAGAAGGAGAATCGGTGGCTCCGGCCCCCGGTCCCTGCCCGGCCCCGGCCGAGGACGCAGAGGACGAATCCCCGGACCTCGAAGAGTCCTTGCCCTGGGACGATGGCGCCCA
>JBIIRP010000053.1:0-9629 GCA_044341475.1 Flavobacteriales bacterium
GTGGCCCCGGCAAAGCCCCACCACCTTCAGCAAGAGCATGGTCCGTACCACGCGTTCAGGAACCGGATCGCCCACCCCACAGGCATGGGACACCAGCAGCCGACGTTGCAACTCCGCGAGGTCCTCAGAAGCGATGGGAACAGAGGCCAAATCCCCAAATCCCGTATTCACCCCGTAGACCGCCTCCCCCGACGCGCAATGCTCGAGGACCACCCGGTGTGCCGCCCGTATGGCGTCGCGGGCGCTGTCGCCGAGCACGACGTCTTCCGGGTGATTCGCCGCTTCCCACACCTGCGCGGTGGTCCATCCGTCCGCTCCGATTGCCAAGGTTTTCACGCCGGAAAGATACATCTCGAGGCCGCGCCTGTGCCGTATCTTCACCCCCACAACCTCATCCACCGATGCGCCCATTCGTGTTCCTTCCCGGGGTACTTCTCTGTGCACCTGTACTCCTGTCCGCCCAAGCGCCGCGTGTGGACTACGTGGAGTTTGATTTGGCCAACGGCCTGCATGTCATCCTCCATGAAGACCACAGCACGCCCATCGTGGCCGTCACCGTCATGTACCACGTGGGATCGAAAAACGAATCCACGGAACGGACGGGCATGGCCCACTTTTTCGAGCACCTGCTCTTCGAAGGGTCGAAGCACATCGACCGGGGCGAATTCGATAGCTATGTCGAAGGGGCCGGCGGTGCGCTGAATGCGAACACCACGCAGGACCGCACCTTCTATTATGAGCTGCTGCCGTCGAACCAGTTGGAGCTGGGACTTTGGCTCGAGAGCGAGCGCATGCTGCACGCGAAAGTCGAGGCCATCGGCATCGAAACCCAGCGGGAGGTCGTCAAAGAGGAAAAGCGGCAGCGCTACGACAACCAGCCCTACGGCATGCTCTTGCCGAAGACCATGGAAACGGCCTATACCGTTCACCCCTACCGCTGGACGCCCATCGGCTCCATGGACCACCTGAATGCCGCGAGCAACGAGGATTTCATGGAGTTTTACCGCACGTTTTACGTGCCAAACAACGCCGTGCTGTCCATCGCCGGCGACCTCGACCCGGCAAAAACCCGGAAGCTCATCGAAAGGTACTTCGCGGACATTCCCCGCGGAACGCGGCCCATCCCCCGCCCGACCATTCAGGAGCCGCGGCGCGCTGGCGAAGTCCGCGACACGGTGTGGGGAAAAGACGCCCTGCCCATGGTCGTCCAGGCCTATCCGATTCCGGAACAAGGCAGCAAGGACTTTTATGCGGTTGCCGTTCTGAACCAAATCCTCAGCGGGGGCGAATCTTCCCGGTTGAACAAGCGGGTGGTGGATAAGGACCAGACCGCCTTGTACTGCGGCGCCTTCAACTTCAGCCTCGAGGACCCCGGACTGACGCTCGCCTATGCGCTTGTCAACATGGGCGTCGAACCCACCGCCGTCGAACAGGCCATCAACGAAGAAGTGGAGCGCCTGCGCACCACGCCGGTGGACGAGCGGGAGCTGACGAAGGTGAAGAACCAGATCGAGTCTGAATTCGTGCAGTCGAACAGTTCTGTAGCCGGCATCGCGGAATCGCTCGCGAACTACCACATGTACTTCGGGGACGCCGGGTTGATCAACACGGAAGTGGAGCGCTACCTCGCCGTCACACCTGCAGACATCCAGCGGGTGGCCTCAACGTACTACACGCCGGACCAGCGTGTGACCCTGTACTTCCTTCAGCAACAGCCATGAAGCGACTCATCCTCCTCCTCGCCGCAGCCTCGGTCTGCGGCATGCTCTCTGCTCAACTCGACCGCTCACGCCCACCGGCCCCAGGTCCTGCTCCTGCGGTCGCCATCGGGAAATCCGTCGTCGAGAAGCTGGAGAACGGGCTGACGGTCATCGTAGTCGAAGACCACAGCTTGCCACGGGTGTCGTGGAACCTCTCGCTCGATGTGAAGCCTGTTCCGGAAGGGCCGAAGGCCGGAGCCGCGCGCTTTGCAGGCGACCTGATGCGCTCCGGTAGCCGCACCCGCGCGAAAGCGGACCTCGACGAAGCCATCGATTTCATCGGGGCCCAGCTCTCGACGAGTTCGACGGGTGCCTATGTCTCCAGCCTGACAAAGCACAGCGAAACGGCCTTGTCGCTGCTTGCTGAAGTGGTGCTCACCCCGGTGTTTCCCGAACAAGAAATCGAGAAACTGCGCGCCCAAACGCTGAGCGGTCTCAAGGCCATCACCACGAACCCAGGTGGCATCTCCTCGAACCTGCGCAACCGACTGGTGTTCGGTGCGCAGCATGCGTATGGCGAGGTCGAAACGGAGGCGACCATCAAGGCCATCACCCGGGACGACCTCCGCATGTACCACACCGGCACCTTCCGTCCCTCGATCGCCTACCTCGTGGTCGTCGGCGACATCACGCCGAAGGATGCCGTGGCCCGCGCACGCGCTGCTTTCGGGGCGTGGGAATCGGAAACGGTAATGAATTTGCCGTTCCCGCTGGCCGGCTTGCCCAGCGGCAACCGGGTGTGCTTCGCCGATGTGCCCGGTGCGGTCCAAAGCGCCTTGTACCTGACCCACGGCATCGACCTCACCCCGGGCCACCCGGATGCCATCGCATGCTCGGTGATGAATACGATGCTCGGCGGCGGAGCGTTCGGCTCGCGGCTCATGCAAAACCTCCGGGAAGACAAGGCTTTCACCTACGGCGCCCGTTCAAGTGTGGATCCCGATCCCATCCGGGGGACGTTTGAGGCCTTTGCAAACGTGCGCAACGAAGTGACCGACAGTGCCGTCGTTGAGTTTTTGGCGGAAATCCGCAGGATCCGCGACACCCCTCCCCCCGCCGAGGAACTCGATGCCATCCTGCGGTACATGAACGGCAGTTTTGCCCGCTCGCTCGAGCAGCCCGAGACCATTGCGCGGTTTGCGCTCAACATCGAACGTTACGGGCTGCCGGCAGACTACTACACGACCTACCTCAAGAAACTTGCGGCCATTACGCCCGCAGAGGTGCAGCGTGTGGCGCAGAATTACCTCAAGCCGGACAACCTGTTCATTATCTGCGTGGGCAACCGGGAAGCTGTTGCGGAATCCCTTACGCGGTTCGACGCCGACGGCGTGATCGAGTTCTTTGATGCCTTTGCCGCGCCCGTCCGCGATGTGCAACCGGCTCCAGCCGGCATCACCGTTCAGGGAGTCGTAGAACGGCATTACTCCGCATGTGGCGGGGCAGCAGCCTTCAAGGCGTTGAAGAGCTTGCGTTGGACGGGAAAGGCTGTCTTCGGTCCGAATGCCCAAGGCAGCTATACCCGCGAATGCGTTTTCGGCACGGGCCACCACATCCTGCTCGCCTCCGGTGAAACGGTGCTTTTAGACCAAGTGGTTACCCCGACATTCGGCACCCAGACCCGGAAAGGCGCAGGCAGCAAAGACATGGAAGAGATCGAGATGATTCCTTTCCGGGAGGCGCTTGCTGCGGACCGTTTGGCTCAAGTAGCTGCGCGGGCCACGGATGCCCGGGTGGTCGGGATCGGCCGATTCGAAGGTGCAGACGTCCATGTCATCGAATGGAACGAGCCTGCGGGCGTCAGCCGCATCCTGGAATTTGATGTCGCCTCAGGCCGCCTCGTGCGCGAGACGCGCGTGCTTCCAGGGGAAGGCAATCGGGTCGTAACGGTCTACCGCAACTACACGAAATTCGGCCCGGTCACCATTGCCACGGAAGAGGAAACCACCCAAAGCGGACGCACCATCACGTTGCAGTTCGACAAAGTGGAACCGAATGCGGACATCAACACGCAGGTATTCACAGCCAAATGACCTCCTCCCCATCCCCCCTCATACGGCTCTCCGGCGCTGCCGTGGCCCAGTCCGAGCATGTGGTCATCTCGGAAGTGGACCTGACAGTCGTCCCAGGCGAGTTTGTGTACCTCATCGGGAAGACGGGCAGCGGAAAGAGTTCACTTCTGCGCGCATTGTACGGCGATTTACCGCTGCATGCGGGCAGCGGTGAAGTCTGCGGCATGGATCTCGGCTCCATTACCGGACGCAACGTCCACCTGCTTCGCCGGCAGTTAGGGATTGTCTTTCAGGACTTTGCCCTCCTGCCTGACCGCACGGTGGAGGCGAATTTGGAGTTCGTGCTCAAGGCCACCGGCTGGAAAAATGTCCAAGACATCCGGAACCGGTGCACCGAATGCTTGAATTGGGTGGGGCTGGGGACCAAAGGGTACAAGCTCCCCGGATCACTTTCCGGGGGCGAACAGCAGCGCGTCGCCATCGCACGTGCGCTGCTCAACGACCCCCCGCTGGTCCTCGCGGACGAGCCGACGGGAAACCTGGACCCAGAAACCACAGAGGGGATTCTCGACCTGCTCCACGCCATCGCCCGCGACAACCGGTCGGTCGTGATGGCCACGCACGACCACGGAGCCGTAGCGCGCTATGCCGGGAGAATTCTCCACTGCACGCAGGGACGCATCGTGGAGGAAGCGGCTGCGCTTGCATGAACCGCCGACTGGCCGTCGTCCTGCCGTGTAAAAACGACCTCGAAGGACTTCGGGCCACCTGGAATGCGCTGCTCCCCTACCGGCCCTACCTCGAAATCGCCCTGCTTGATGGCGGCTCGACGGACGGTACAACGGAAGCGTTGCTGGCCGGTGAGTTTGAGGCCGACCACATCGTCATCGGGGTCGATACCGGGATTTACGACGCCATGAACCGCGGATGGGCGCGAACCCAGGCTCCGTGGGTGTGGTTTCTCGGAGCAGGTGACCTGCCGGACCCCGCGGGAATCGAAGCGGTGGTGGCACTGCCTGAAGGGCGGGATCGGCTTCAGATCTTTCGGGTGGACCTGATGGAGCCCCGTGAACCTGGCGTACCGGACCACTACCCGGCACGGTGGGACGACAGCCTCGTGTGGCGGCACACCACCCACCACCAGGGCGTGGTGTATCCCCGCAACCTGTTGCCGCATCCCCCCTTCGACACGTCCTTGCGGGTACTCGGTGATTACGCATTGCATTTGGGACTGTTCGGAGCGGGTGTGCAGGCGGATCTTCATCCGCAACGGCTCTGCAGCGTTCGGGCGGGCGGGAAGTCCCGCACCTTCCATGCGGGCCTTTACCGGGAGGAATGGCGCATGAAGCGGACACGGCTGAAAGGGGCCCGGCGGCTGTGCCAGCCGGTTTGGCTTGCCGGCAAATACGCGTTCAAACGCATCCGGCTGCGCTAAGCGCCTGCAGCAGCTGAGGAGCATCCACGCCCCAATGCAATTCCCGGGCGGCTTCCGCAGCCCGAGCGCGCCACTGGTCTCGGTCCGTGGCGAGCACCGACCGGATGGCCCGAGCGAGTTCTGCCGGGCCCGAATGCTCGACCACCACCCCGATTCTTTGGCCTTCGACCACCTTGCGGACTTCTGGCAGGGCCGTGGCCACCACCGGAATTCCGGCATGGACGTAATCGAAGAGCTTGTTCGGCAAGCTCATGCGGTAATTGCCACTGGTATCGCGGTCGAGACTCAAGCCCACATCCGCCGCGCGGGTGAGGGTGCGCAACACCTCTGCCGGTTGCCGCGGGATGCAGTGCAGCCGCCCGCCGCCGCCGCCTGCCTCCTGCACGGCCCGGGCTTCGTCCCACTCTACCCCTGCGCCCACCAGCACGAGCCGCACCTCCGGACACGCCTCCAGCATGGCGACAGCATCGTGCACCCCGCGGTCGCGGTCGAGATAGGCCCCTTGCAGCAACGCGATGGGCAGATCCGACGGCACGCCCCACACGGCAAACGCCTCGCGGTCCCCGAGCTCCGCCGGTCCCCTGTACTCGGGCATGTTGCGCACGACGAAGGGCTGGCCGAACGCCGCGCGAGGAAACCGCTCCTGAAACGCCCGGGCAATGGCCTCGTTTACCGTGACGACTGCTTTCACCCCGGGCATCCACCACGACTCCCATTGCCGCCACGCCCACTGCACAAACGGCCGTTCCTCGAGTCCGGCATGCTCCGTGAAAAACTCGTGGCTATCAAACACCACCGGCACCCCCCGGAGCCCCCCCACTGCACGCGCCGGGAAAAGGGTGTCGAGGTCGTTCGCCCAAATGGCATCCACCTTCCGCCGCAGCAACAGGTCCACGAAGTAGACGACTTGGAGCACCAGGTAGAAGCCCGGCCCACTCCGAAAGGGCAGTCGGTACCTCCGACCGACCAGTCCGGGAGGCAGCTCCGGCGAATCCGAAAAGCGCCGGCCCACAAAGGTCACCCGGTAGCCCGCCTCCTCCAGCGTCCGGGCTGTCTTCCGAATCCGTTGGTCGAACACGATATCGTTCGACACGAGCACGACCACGTGCTTCATCCCATCGCCTCCCGAATGCGGGTCAAAGCCCGCTTCGTGTACATCGGGAAATCCCCGTTCATCATCCAGGAGTAGTAGGACGGCTCGGACCGCAATACGTCGGCTACGAGTCGCCCCTTGTGCTTGCCGAAGTTGAACTCCGGTTGACCGTCTTCCCGGTATACCATGCGCCCCGCGAAGTCTACAAAGCGCTGACGTTCGCAAAACCCATGCAATTGATCCATGTCGTCTGGCACCGGTCCCACGACATTTCCGCGGCTGTCGAGCACCGTCGCTTCCCGGTACCGCTCGAGCTGCGCCACGAGGATTTCGAGGGTCGCTTCGGCATCCGGCAGCGCCTCGTGGGCTCCGTCGAGTTCTTTACCGCAATAGAACAGGTAGGCCGCCCGAAGGGTCCGCTGCTCCATGGCATGGAAGATGTTTTGGACATCGATGAGGTTGCGGCCTTCGATCGCAAACTCGATTCCCGCCCGCAGGAATTCTTCCGCGAGAAAGGGCACATCGAATTTGTTCGAATTGAATCCGCCTAAGTCGCAGCCCTCGAGAAATGCCGCCATGGACTTCGCGTACTGCCGGAAGGTGGGCTTCCCGGCGACATCCGCATCGTAGATTCCATGTACCGCACTCGATTCCAGCGGAATGGGTCGTTCCGGGTGCACGAGCAAGCGGTGTTCAGGCCCACGAGCTTCGGGCTTCCGCGTCACCGTGCCGTCGGGATCGATGCGGATCATCGCAATTTCGATTATCCGGTCCGTCGCAACGTCCGTGCCGGTCGTCTCGAGATCAAAAATGACCAGCGGCCGCTTCAGCTTCAGACGGCTGACGTCCACTCCCTCGAGCGCGGCCATCAGGCGACCGGTCGATCGAGGTCAAACCCTTCGAGGTAGTCCGCCACACGGCGAACAAACGAGCCGCCGAGCATCCCATCCACCACGCGGTGGTCGTAGCTGTGGCTCAGGAACATCATGTGCCGGATGGCAATGGTATCTCCCTCAGGACCTTCGACGACCGCCGGCTTCTTCCGGATGGCCCCGAGTGCGAGGATGCCCACCTGCGGTTGATTGATGATGGGGGTGCCCATGACGTTGCCGAAGGTGCCGACATTTGAGAAGGTATAGGTCCCACCGGAGGTATCGTCAGGCCTCAATTTGCCTGTGCGTGCGCGCTCCGTCAGCTCGTTGACCTGACGGGCCAAACCGACGAGGTTCAAGGTGTCTGCATCGCGAATAACAGGAACGATGAGGTTTCCGTTTGGCAACGCCGCTGCCATGCCCAAATGGATCCGCTTGCGCAGCACGATACGGTCACCGTCCACCGATGCATTCACACCCGGGAAATCGCGGAGCGCTCGGGCGATGGCTTCGGCAAAGAGCGGCGTAAACGTCAATTTCGTCCCGTGGGTCCGTTCGAATGCGGCCTTCGTCCGCTCCCGCCACAGGACAATCCGCGTCACATCTGCCTCCACAAACGACGTCACATGCGGACTCGTCGCCACCGACCGCACCATGTGGTCCGCGATCAGCTTGCGCATGCGGTCCATTTCGATGATCTCATCTTCCCCGGAGAATGAGATGGAGGGGGGAGATTGAGGTTGAGGTTGAGGTTGCGCGGCTTCGCCGCGAGTTGGAGTTGGAGTTTGAGCTGGAGTTTGAGCTGGAGTTTGCGTTTGAGTTTGAGTTTGAGTTTGAGTTGGGGTGGTGCGGTGGGCGAGGTAGGTGAGCAAATCCTGCTTCGTTACCCGCCCCTCAGCTCCGCTGCCCGAAATGCCATCGAGTTCCTCCAGGGCTAACCCCTCGGCTGCAGCGATGCTGCGGACAAGGGGGGAATAGAAGCGAGAGCGGGAGGGCGAGGGGGAGGTTGAGGGGGAGGTTGGGGTTGGGGTTGGGGTTGGGGGCGAGGGAGAGGTTGGGGTTGGGGTTGAGGGGGAGGCGGCGAGGGAGGCGGGGGCGAATTTGGCCAGCGGCATCCCTACCTGAACGACCTGACCTTCCGCGACCAGCCATTCGACCAGCACACCATCTTCCGGCGCCGGAACCTCGCTGTCGACCTTGTCGGTGGCGATTTCCACGATGGGGGCGTCGGACTGAACGGACGTGCCGGGTTGCGCCACCAGCCGCGTGATGGTGGCTTCGGCAACGCTTTCGCCCATTTTCGGGAGGAGGATGTCAATGGTGGCCATGGAAGGGGATTCGTGGTCGCGAAATTAAGGCGTCAGCGACGACCCTGAAGTCCGTCACCCAGCGATAGTCCCGGGCATAGTGAAAGTCCAGCCGTTCGGCCACCTTGTCCTCCTCTCCCACCGCGCGGCGGAGGACTTCAGGGGCCAAACGCGGAAGGCCCGCAGCTGCACCCGCGTAGCCGACCCATGTCGCCCGTCCCCCCAGCACCTTCCACGCCGCCGCCGCCCACGAGCGTCGACCGGCAAGAACAAGCACGGGCGCAGACAGGACAAGGACGAGAGCTGTGCAGAGGTCGAACATCCGCTTCTCGCGACGACCTGCTGGAAGGTGGATGGCCCGTTGCAGGCCGGTGAGCGGCGGAGCGAGCGGACCGCCTGGACCGACCCACGGTCCGCCGTCGGACCAGGCAATGCGGAAGGTGGCGCCTGATTCGGCAGCGGCGGCCATGGCGCCGATGATGTCGGCGGCAGGAACATCGCGTCCGCTGAAGACGACCTCGTCGATGCGGTGGACCCGGATGGCTTCGGCCAGATCGGAGAGGCCACCCACGTAGCGGAGATCCGATGCGGGCGATGACGCGGGGGGACGCTGGGCCGAAGGGTGGAGTGCAAGAGGTTCGGAGGCATCTTCGCCCCTGCTGCGGACGCCCTCGAGGATGCGGGCTCCGTCGTCCGGCCCGGCAACGACCAGGCGTCGCCGGCCGCGGCGCCGCAGCCAGTGACGCCCGAAGAGCAGCGTGCGCAGTCCGAAGGTGACCGCCAGCATCCACACCGCGCCGAGCAAGAGGATGGCCCGGCTGAAGCGAAGCCCCTCCGGCAACAGCGCATAGCCGACCAGCAGCACCAGTGTGCCCGTGACCAGGCCGCGAAGCGAGGCTCCCGAACGCCAAGGTCGGTCGTACGCCCCCCGCATCGCGAGGGCAAGGACCCAAACCGCCGTGTAGACGGCGAGGGTGATGGCGACTTGGCGGGCAGGGTAGACGGTGGTCGTGATTTGGCCGTAGGCCGACACCAAACCCAGCAAACCAGCATAGCCCGCGGCAGCATCCAGCAGCGGCGGCCCCCAGCGCGCGGACAGACGCGATGCCACCGCCAGCCCAGCGCGCAGCCAAATCGCCGCATGGATCGC
>JBIIRP010000054.1:0-9628 GCA_044341475.1 Flavobacteriales bacterium
TGAGGATTGCAGTTCTGAATATTGGGCGGCGAAGGTGGTCGAGCGGTATCCGGAGAGCGAATGGGCCATCCTCGTGGAGAATCCCGACTACGCGGACAAGGAGGAGGTTCGCCGCCAAACCGAGCGCGCCACCTACGAAGCCTTGCTCGCCCGGTACTACGGCAAGGCCTACACGGAAGTCATGCGCGAAACGGAGCGCATCATCGCCTCCGAGCCGGAGAACTACTACCTCTGCAAGCACCGGATTTTGCGTGCCCAAGCATTTGCAGGCAGCATTTCAGGCACGGGCGCAGACCGGTCGATGTACTTCCAGTCCTTGCGCGATGTCATCACGGGCTGCCCGGAGACGGAAGAAGCGACGTTCGCGCAGGAGCTTTTGGACCTGCTGGGCGCGCCGCGCGACAAAGAACCCGAGGTGCAAGTGGTTGAAGAAACGCCGGACGAAGAGCTGTTTGTGCACAAGCCGTACCTCGAGCATTACTTTGCCATCGTCGTGCCGGTAGGCCGGGGGAACGTGGAGTCGGTTCGGGCAAAAGTCGCGGACTTCAACACGAAGTACTACCGGTCCGAGTCGCTGCGGGTGACGGCAAACCTGATCGACAAGAACCACCAAATCATCCTGGTGAAGAGCTTCAAGCGCCAGGATTACAGCCTCGATTATTACACGACGTTTACCTCGAATACGGAGGAGCTCGCTGCCCTGACCACGTCGGGGTATCCGATGTTTGTGATCTCCAGCGAGAACTACGTTAATTTGTTCAGGTCGAAGAAGATAGACGCCTACATCGAGTTCTTTAACGCGAAGTATTTAACAGAAGGGCGTTGAAAAGTCGCTGTTTTTTCGAAAGGCGATTACTTTTGCCGGCATGATCGGCATGAACAAAACGAAGCCCGGATCCGACGCGGGTTTGGACCGGGGAATCAACCGCATTGCAGAGGGAACGTCGGTGGAGGGGACCATTACATGCGAGAGCAACATCCGCATCGACGGCGCCTTTGAGGGCACCCTCGAAACGAAGGGTCGGCTGGTCATCGGCACGACGGGCTCGGTGCTCGGTGCGGTCCGGTGCAACCAGTGCGAGGTGGAAGGCCGCCTCGAGGGCAACGTGCTGGTCGAGGAGTTGTTGACGCTCAAGGCATCGTCTACCCTGAACGGCGAAATCCATTACGGAGCGCTGGCGGTGGAGGCGGGCGCACAGGCTTCCGGCATCATGCACCTCACCACGAAGGTGAAAGACCTCCGCAAGGAGGACCGCTCGCGGAAAGAAGACCGCGTGAAGGAGCAACCGCAGGCCGAAGTGGCCGCCGCGCGTTGAGTTCCCCGCTCAAAGACCGCATCCGGTTTGTCGGAAAGTTCTCCGGCATGGCGTTCTCCATGGCTGCGGCCATCGGAGGAGGTGTGGTCGTGGGCCAACTTTGTGACGCGCGCTGGTCTCCCGATACCCCTTGGTTCACCATCGCCGGCTCCTTGCTCGGGACGGCTGTAGCTTTGTGGTCCGTGATCCGTCAATTGTCCGCATGAAACCTGGTTCGTATTTGGTGGTGGCCTCCGCATTGTCTGCGGTGCTGTATTTCGCAGGCAGGTGGGTTCCGTCGTTCGCGGACTTCGCCGCGTCGAGCGAGTGGGCCATCGTAGCCTTCGGTTACGCCGGGCTGGCCGTCGCCTTGTATGCCTGGTCTTACCGTGCCATGGCGGGGTCTCCTCGGGCGATGGTCAATGCTGTGAACGGGTCGACAGCGGTAAAAATGCTCGTGGTGTTGTCCGCCATTACACTCTACCTCGTGTCAGGCGGGGCCCACCGTGTCCCGTTTGCACTCGGACTTTTCGGGGTTTTCGCCGCACATTCTGTCTTGTTTGTGGTGATTGTGTTGCGAAAGCGGACGTCGTGAAAAAAGTTCCCGGGCTCGTCGGGAGGGCCGGGAGTGCGACCTATTTTTGCGCGGATTTCTGAAACCATGACCTTTCTCAACGTGCAACGCCTCCTGAGTATCGCCGCCCTGTGTGCGGCGTCGGTGTGGTCGGGTTCGGTCGCAGCGTCCTCGCCTGGACAGCACGCGGCAACTGAAGGGGAGGGTGTGGCGCATGAGCACGGAGATGCCCACGAATCGGAGTTCAAGGCGGGCGAATTCATCGTCCACCACATCGCGGACGCGCACGAAATCCACTTCTTCGGCGACGTGCATATCCCGCTTCCGGTCATCCTCCACGTGGAAGGGCGAGGCTTCGAGGTGTTTTCCAGCGATGCTTTCCAGGGTCACGGCCACGGTGACCGGGAGTTTGTGTCGGAGAAGACGGGAACCCGGTACGTGCTTTACAGCGGAGAGGATGGAGTGCACAACCCGGGAAGCATCGGCGCGTACGCCGTCGGTGGTCGGGAACTCGCGGTGCTCGACCTGTCCATCACGAAGACGGTGGCGGGGATGTGGCTCATTTTGATCGCGATGTCGGTGGTGTTCATCTCCGTCGCCCGCAGCTACGGCCGCCGCAAGGGCCAAGCGCCCACGGGACTCGCGAATGCACTGGAGCCGCTTGTGCTGTTCATCCGAGATGAGGTAGCTCGGCCCTCCATCGGTCACCACGCGGACCGCTTCATGCCGTTTCTCTTGACGGTGTTCTTCTTCATCTTCTTCTCGAATTTGCTTGGTTTGGTCCCCTTTGCGGGAGGCTTCAACATCACCGGAACCATCGGAGTGACCGTGGTGCTGGCGACGCTGGTCTTTCTCATCACGAGCTTCAGCGGGAACAAGCACTACTGGGGCCACGTGCTCTGGATGCCCGGGGTTCCTGCTCCGATTAAGATTTTGATTCTGACCCCGATTGAGGTCATCGGGCTGCTGCTGAAGCCGACGGTATTGATGATTCGTTTGACGGCGAACATCACGGCAGGCCACATCATCATCCTCGCTTTCACCAGTTTGATTTTCATCTTCGGCAAAGGCGGCGAGCAAGCTGCAGCCGGGATGGGCATCGGGGTGTTTTCGACGCTGTTCATGATCTTCATGTACTGCCTCGAATTGCTTGTAGCCTTCTTGCAGGCCTATGTCTTTACCCTCCTCGCGTCGCTGTATTTCGGCGATGCGACCCAGGAGGCCCACCACTGAAATTCATTCACTCAATACCATCTCCCATCATGGAAATGTTGAACATCCTCCTCGAAATCGGACAAGGCCTCGCTGGCCTCGGTGCAGGCGCAGCAGCAATCGGAGCAGGCATCGGCGTGGGCCGCATCGGCGGTTCTGCACTGGAGTCGATGGCCCGTCAGCCGGAAGTCATCGGTGATATCCGTTCGAGCATGATTGTGGCTGCGGCGCTGGTGGAAGGGGTTGCCCTCTTCGGCGTGATCGTGTGCCTGCTCGTCGCCCTCGGCTAATCCCATGGGTGCGCTGCTGACTCCCGCATTCGGGACGGTGATTTGGGCCACGGTGGCATTCCTCGTGGTCCTGCTGTTGCTCCGCAAGTTTGCGTGGGGCCCGATTTTGAGTGCGCTGCAAGAACGCGAGCGCGGCATCACCGAAGCCCTCGGGGCAGCGGACCGTGCCCGTCAGGAAATGGCTGCGCTGAACTCGGAAAACGAGCGCCTGCTGCAGGAAGCTCGGGCAGAGCGGGACCGGATGCTGCGTGAGGCCCGGGAAATGGGCGAAGCGGTCGTTGCCGAAGCACGCGCGAAGGCAAAAACCGAAGCTGACCGCGAAGTCGCGGCGGCACGGGATGCTATCGCTGTGGAGCGGAAAGCAGCCTTGTCGGACATCAAGGTAGAAGTGGCGAAGCTGTCCCTGGACATCGCTGAACAGGTCCTTCGGAACCAGCTGGACCGCCCGGCGGTTCAGGCCGAGTTAGTAGACCGGTTGATTGAAGAATCTCCGCTGAACTGACCCATGGCAGCTCCACGTGTCTCCATCCGCTATGCCAAATCCCTGATCGGATTAGCGTCCGAACGGGGTGTGCTCGTCGAAGTCGAACGGGATGTCCGGTCGATTCTAACGGCGATTGAAGGCAGCCGTGAACTGGAGCTGATGCTCGCTTCGCCGGTCATCAAAACCGACACGAAGGAGAACGTCATCACCCGGGTGTTCGGAGCACATTTGGACACCTTGACCCTGGCGTTTTTGCGGATTCTGTTGACCAAAGGAAGGGAGCCGCTCGTGCGCCCGATTTGCGAAGCAACCCTTCGCCTCCTCCGGGAAATGAAGGGAGTCCATGCGGCAACCATCCGCACGGCCCAGCCCTTGGAGCCCCGTGTTCGGGAGCGGTTAGTACAGCGCCTGAACGCCCAGTACGCCGGGGGGGTGGAATTGACGGAGGTGGTGGATTCTGAGGTGCTCGGCGGCTTCGTGCTCCGGGTGGACGACCGTATGCTGGATGCCTCCGTGAAGCGCCAGCTGACCCTGATTCGCAGGGAACTTACTGAAAACGAATACGAGCCGGAGTTCTAACCGGTACCGACAACGCATCCTTACGATGGCAGAGATCAATCCAGCCGAAGTTTCCTCCATCCTCCGCGAACAGCTCGCAGGGGTCAAATCCGCCGCCGAACTGGAGGAGGTGGGCACCGTTCTCCAAGTGGGGGACGGAATCGCCCGCATTTATGGACTCACCCACGTGGAGTCGGGAGAGCTTATTGAATTCGAGAACGGTGTCCGCGGCATCGCATTGAACCTCGAAGAAGACAACGTAGGTGCGGTGTTGCTCGAGCCTTCAGGCGACTTGAAGGAAGGCGCATCCGTGCGCCGCTCGGGCCGGATTGCCTCTGTCCGCGTCGGCGAGGGCATGCTCGGGCGCGTGGTCAACACGCTCGGAGAGCCCATCGACGGCAAGGGCCCCATCCAGGGTGAGCTGTTTGAAATGCCGCTCGAGCGCAAGGCTCCGGGGGTAATCTTCCGGCAGCCGGTCGCTGAGCCGCTGCAGACGGGCATCAAGGCCATCGACGCCATGATTCCCATCGGCCGCGGCCAGCGTGAGCTCATCATCGGCGACCGCCAAACGGGCAAAACCACGGTGGCGACCGATACCATCATCAACCAGCGTGAATTTTACGAGGCCGGTGAACCGGTATTCTGCATCTACGTTGCCGTAGGCCAGAAGGGCTCCACGGTGGCGGGCATCCTCAAGACCCTCGAAGAGAACGGCGCCCTGCCGTACACGGTAATCGTTGCCGCCACGGCATCGGATCCTGCACCACTCCAGTTCTACGCGCCGTTCACGGGTGCCGCAATCGGCGAGTACTTCCGCGATACGGGCCGCCCGGCGCTGGTGGTGTACGATGACCTGTCCAAGCAGGCCGTGGCCTACCGTGAAGTCTCCCTGCTTCTGCGCCGTCCCCCCGGACGGGAAGCCTATCCGGGAGACGTCTTCTACTTGCACAGCCGTCTGCTCGAGCGCGCGGCCAAGGTCATCGGAGAAGACAGCATCGCAAAGAACATGAACGACCTTCCGGAATCGCTGAAGGACAAGGTCAAAGGCGGAGGTTCGCTGACAGCGTTGCCCATCATCGAAACTCAGGCAGGCGACGTGTCGGCCTACATCCCGACGAACGTCATCTCGATCACGGACGGCCAAATCTTCCTCGAGTCGAACCTCTTCCTCAGTGGGGTGCGTCCGGCCATCAACGTGGGGATTTCGGTAAGCCGTGTGGGTGGAAACGCCCAAATCAAATCGATGAAGAAGGTGGCCGGTACATTGAAGCTGGACCAGGCGCAGTACCGGGAGCTCGAGGCCTTTGCGAAATTCGGATCGGACCTCGACGAAGCCACAAAAGCGGTGCTCGACAAGGGCGAGCGGAACGTGGAAATCCTGAAGCAGGACCAGAACTCGCCCATGCCGGTAGAGGAGCAAATCGCGATCATCTACTGTGGTACACGTGGCTTGCTCAAGAAGGTCCCCGTTTCCCACGTACGGACCTTTGAGCGGGAGTTTATCCAGTACCTGAAAGTGAAGCATCCGGCCACGTTGGCTGCCTTGAAGGCGGGCAAGTATTCGGACGCAGAAACGGATGTGCTCGAAGCCGCGGCGGCAGAAATGACCGCCCGCTACAACGCCTAAGCCATGGCAGGGGGTCTCAAGGAAGTACGGGAACGCATCGCATCGGTTCAGAACACGATGCAGATCACGTCGGCCATGAAAATGGTGTCGGCGGCAAAGCTGCGGCGTGCGCAAGATGCGATTACCCGGATGCGGCCCTATGCGGAAAAACTGCAGGGGGTGTTGGCAAATGTCAGCGCTTCCCTTGAGGCATCGGAAGGCGTGTACTCGGTGCAGCGACCGGTGCGCAAGGTGTTGCTGGTCGCCGTGACGTCGAATCGGGGGTTGTGTGGAGGCTTCAACAACAACATCTTGAAGGCGGTAAAGGCCTTCTCAGTTCGCCATCCTGAGGCCCAAATCGAGGTGCTGCCGTTGGGCAAAAAGGCCTTCGATGCCTACAAGCGCAGAGACGACGAGCGGGCGCAAGGGTTCGACGCCGATGCGTGGAGGGTGTTTGATGACCTGAACTTCAACCGCGCCCGCGTTCTTGCGGATGCGATTCTGGAGCGCTTTGCCGCAGAAGAGGTGGACCGCGTAGTGGTGCTGTACAACCGCTTTGTGAACGCGGCGGTGCAGGAGGTGACCGTGGAGGATTTCCTTCCGCTGCTTCCTGTGAAGGGGGAGGGAAGCGGAGGAGATTATTTGTTCGAACCCTCCAAAGAAGAAATCGTGGAGCGGGTGGTTCCCAACTCGCTGCGTGTCCAGTTCTACAAGGCGTTGCTCGATAGCCACGCCTCGGAACACGGCGCCCGGATGACCGCGATGCACCAAGCGACCGACAACGCCTCGGAACTCATTCGAGAACTGAAAATCTCCTACAACAAGGCGCGCCAAACGGCCATCACCACCGAAATTCTGGAGATTGTGGCTGGCTCTGAAGCCCTCGATGGCTGATCGGCTGTAGCTTCGGCTGCATGGGATTGCACATTCGGATCCTGGTTTCCATGCTGGCGTTAGTCGTGCTCGCGCTCGCGTGCACGCTTGTCGTGGCCTACAGGAGAAGTGCAGCTCAGGAAAGGGCCTACAACGAGCAGCGGCTGGAGCGCAAGGAACAGGCGGTAGCCCGGAGTCTTGAGTATGCCCTGGGAACAGACGCTGGGGCGTTGACAGCGGTGGAGCTGTCGGCACGGTTTTCCGATCGGATCTGCGAGTTGAGCGACGTTCACGGGGTGTCGATTTCGCTCTATACATTAACGGGGGAACTGGCAATCAGTTCCACGGCAGGAGCGCCATCCGACTCGACGGCGTGGCTGAAGATTCCGGAAGCGGTGATGAAGGGCATCTTTGAGCGCGGAACCGGCCCCTCCGGGGTGGTGCGGGAATGGGGGGAAGACGTGGACTTCGGGGGGTACGTACAGGCGTTTTGGATTTTCTCGGATGTGGCTGGCGAGCCGGTGGGTATAGCGAATTTTCGGTACGACAAGCGGTCGTACGAGGGCGAGGATTTTGCTGATTTTGTGCGGGGCCTGGCCCCGGTGTATCTCGCCCTGTTGGTGCTAACGGTAGGACTTGCAGTCATCCTTGCGCGCACGGTGACGCGTCCCTTGCGCAATCTCGTGGACGGGATGCGGCAGCTGGAGCCGGGGGCGGACCCCGTGCAGTTAAGCTATGCGGGCCAGGATGCCATCGGCGATTTGGTCGAGCAGTACAACCGGTTGCACGGCCGCTGGCAGGAAAGCGCCGAGGCCCTGGCGCGGGCTGAACGGGAAAACGTGTGGCGCACCATGGTGGCGCAGGTGGCACATGAGGTGAAGAACCCTTTGACGCCGTTGCGGTTAGGCGTGCAGCATGTGGAAAAAGCATGGCAGGATCAGCGCCCGGATTTCGGCGAGCGATTGGGCCGCTTTACGGCGTCTGCGACGCACCAAATCGACGCCTTGACCGCCCTGCTCGACGACTTCACCCTGATGGCCTCGGTGGATCCGGAAAACGACAGAACCCCCGACCTGCGCTGGCCGTTGACCTCGGGACTTGAGCTCCACGCCGCGGCCCACCCGTCCATTCGGTTCCATGCGGACCTGCCAGATTATCCGCTAGCTGTGCTCGGGAGCGAGCGGCACTGGTTGCGGGTGATCAACAACCTCTTGACAAACGCAGAAGAAGCGATTGCCGCGGTGCCTGACCGTGTAGGTGAGATTCACCTTACCCTGCGGTCGGATGGTCAAACCTGCTGGTTCGACGTTTCAGACAACGGCGAGGGAATGGAGGCAGAAACCCTGGATCACATCTTTGAGGCCCGGTTTTCCACGCGTTCACGGGGCTCGGGACTCGGGTTGTCCATGGTCTCAAACGTCGTCGCCCAATGCGGTGGCCGAATCTCCGCACAGAGCAGTTTGGGCAAGGGAACGACATTTCACGTAGAGCTTCCGATTGCGTAATTCACATTCGACCGGTGAACTACGCGCGAGCGGCCGGGCCTGTGTGTTTTTCCGGCGTCCGGGTTAGAACGCCGCCCCGACGGAGAGACCGAGCTGCTGCGACACGGGAATGCGTGTGGCCCCGAGTTCGTTCACATTCCGCTCGGTCCACGACCCTATGGGCGGGATGCTCCAGGCGCTTTCGAGACCGATGATCATGGCCCACACATACAGCCGGGCCTGCACGGAGAAGTGTTGGGCGGTCAGAATGGACGAGGTGCTGGGAATAACGGCAGAAGGGGCGTCGTCGAGGTAGGTGCGGTTGAAGTCCTGGTGGTTGCGTAGGATTTGGGCGGCTGCGGCGGGCGCGAAGCGGTAGTACGCCGCAACGCCGAAAGCGGACCCTATCCGCCGGTTTACCCCCGCTTCGACGAACGGCAGCACCGCCAAATCCCCGATCACGGGATCCTCAGCCCAGTACCAATCGTACACATCCCGAAGTTCGTTGTAGTGGTCCAGGAAGGCCCGCACGCGCTCATCTTGGCCACTTAGGGCTATTTCGCTGCCGTCGCGCCGCTCAGCGCGCGCATAGTACGCCACGGGCATGTAGCCCACGCCGAGGCTGAACCCCACCGGCAGCACACCGGCCCCAGAGTACCCGAAGCGCAGCCCGCGCACGGCCCCGGTCGATCCAGCCCGCGTGAGGAGCCAGGGGTAGTTGTTGTTGTTGTACGTGAATTCGTCCACCCGGAACTGTACCTCCCCTGTGGACAAGTCCGGGCGTGTATGCTGGAAGGCGTTGCGCAGGATGGAGACCGATTCGCCTTGATTGAAGGCAGGCAGTCCTGGGGGGACAAACAGGGCCTCGACGCTCCAGCGCGTGTCCGTCCGGGCCGGATGGGCCGCTGCCCAGGCGCGGAACGATCCGCGGTCTTGCCGGGACGAGTCGGCGTCGGTGGAGAGCATGGACAGGTCGATGCGTTGGCCGCTCACTGCGCTGCAGCAGGCGAGCCCTATGGCGAAGGCGAGGTGCTTCATGGCTGAAACTCGAACCGCCCTCCATACCCGGCCACGAGGCAGGTGGTCCGCCGAAACAGGATGGCGCGTTGTTCTTCCACAATGAATTTGGGGTTCACAAGCACATCGAATTCCGTGTCTTTTAGGGCTTTGTAGATGGCAGCCCGCTTCTCATGCGTCACCGCCCCAGGCCCGAACGGCATGCCAGGGAAATCGGCTGTGGTCCGGTCGCCGA
>JBIIRP010000259.1:0-2546 GCA_044341475.1 Flavobacteriales bacterium
GCCGCACCAGCGGTTGGCCGGAAAGAGGCGCTGCCTCGTGGACAAGCCGGCCTGCGGCGTCCCACACCTGAACCGGTCCTGTTGCGGCCACAACGGCCTCAGCGCCCTGCGGCGTAGGGTTCGGGAACACCTGGGTCGCTGTCCGCACGGGTTCCTCGATGCCCACGGTGCTGCCGGTAATCCACAGGGCATATTCAAGGACTTCAGGCGTCGGCTCCGGACTGGAAATGGCATCGAGGACCGTCGAGGTGATGACGGCCGCGCGGTAGAACGGGCAGTCGTTCGTGAAGTAGTACACCCCGTCGAGCACGATGGTGTAATCCCCCGCGACCGTCGCGTCGACGATGGTCTCCACCATTTCCACCCGGTACGCGTTCGGGAACTCCTGGCCTCCGGGAAGGACCAGGGTTCCGGACTCCGTGCACACGGACTCGACCGTCCCGGTGCGGGAAACGGCGATGCCCGAGTTGTACGCCGCTGCAAAGGTGTCGGACCAGGGCGTGTTCAGCGCAAACGGGTAAGGGAAGTAGACCTCCGGGTCGGAGTAGGCGATGACTGAGTTTTGGTACCCGCCGTAGTAGACGTTTGCGTCGGACCAGCTGTGGAAGGTTTGGACCCCGTCGGCGTCAACCATGTGGGTTGCCTCGGCGAAGGACTTTGCAAAGGGCGAGGCGCTGCTCGGGTAGACCGCTTGGGTAACGCTGGTGGCGACTGGCAAGCCGGTGAAGTTCCAGTCGGCCGCAGGCAAGTTCAAGCTGATGTCGAAGTTCCAGGTGACCCCGGTCTCGACGAGGGGAGACTGGATTTGGCCCTTGCCGGCAACAGCCGCAGCAAGGCACAGAAAAAGAAGCAGTCGGTGCATGCTACAAAGAACGGAAAACCCCGGCCAGTGCGGCCAGGGTTCCTAGAGTACCCGGAGTGGGAATCGAACCCACACTCCTTGCGGAACACGAGTTTGAGTCGTGCGCGTCTACCAATTCCGCCATCCGGGCAGGCAGGCTGCAAAAATACAACATCCCCGCGCGTCTTCGGCATGCATTCCATGCCGAGATTCGCGCCGCCGAAACGCACCCCCATGAACGGAATCCGCAACGTCGCCATCATCGCCCACGTCGACCATGGCAAAACGACCCTTGTCGACAAGATTATCCACCGGTGCGAAGTCATCGACTCCCGCAAGGAAACGGGCGACCTGATCCTCGACAACAACGACCTCGAACGCGAACGCGGCATCACCATCCTCGCGAAAAACGTGAGCGCGATGTGGAAGGATGTGAAAATCAACCTCATCGACACTCCGGGCCACGCGGACTTCGGGGGTGAGGTCGAGCGCGTGCTGAAAATGGCGGATGCAGTGCTGCTCCTGGTCGACGCGTTCGAAGGCCCCATGCCGCAGACGCGCTTCGTGCTCGGCAAGGCGCTCGAGTTGGGCCTGAAGCCCATCCTCGTCGTGAACAAGGTGGACAAGGAGAATTGCACGCCGGATCTCGTTCAGGAACAGGTGTTTGATCTCATGTTCACGCTCGGGGCCACCGAAGAGCAGTTGGATTTTCCGACGGTGTTCGGCTCCGCCAAACAGAACTGGATGGGGGCGGACTGGAAAACCCCCGCCACAGACATCGACTACCTGCTCGACGTCGTCCTCGAACACGTTCCCGAAGCTCCCTACCGCGAAGGCACGCCCCAGCTCCAAATCACCTCGCTCGACTACTCCCGCTACACCGGGCGGATCGCCATCGGCCGGCTCTTCCGCGGCGACCTCCATGCAAACCGCGACTACATGCTGTGCACCGAGCACGGCCAGCGCAAGGTGCGGGTCAAGGAACTCTATGTCTTCAGCGGCCTCGGACGTGAAAAAGTGGAGCACGTGCGGTCCGGCGATTTGTGCGCGTTGACCGGGATGGAGGGCTTCGAAATCGGAGACACGGTGACGGACCTCGAAAACCCGGAGCCCATGCCCCGGATCGCCGTCGATGAGCCGACGATGAGCCTGCTCTTCACCATCAACACCAGTCCCTTCCTCGGAAAAGACGGTGAGTTCCTCACCAGCCGCCACATCCGCGAACGCCTCGAAAACGAGCTGCAGAAAAACCTCGCGCTGCGCGTGGAGCAGACCGACAGCGAGGACAAGTGGAACGTATTCGGCCGCGGCATCCTTCACCTTTCAGTCCTGATTGAAACGATGCGGCGGGAAGGCTATGAGCTCCAAATCGGCAAGCCGAAGGTCCTCCTCAAAGAAATTGAAGGCTCGACGCACGAGCCGTTCGAACACCTGGTCATCGATGTGCCACAAGAGGTGGCAGGCAAGGCCACAGAGCTCGTGATGATGCGCAAAGGCCAGCTGCGGGTGATGGAAGCGAAGGGCGACCTGCAGCACCTCGAGTTCCGCATCCCGTCGCGCGGTCTCATCGGTCTGCGCAACCAGGTCCTCACCGCCACCGCGGGTGAGGCGGTCATGACCCACCGCTTCGACGCCTACGAACCGTGGGCAGGAGAACTCGCCACGCGCAACTCCGGCTCGCTCATCAGCGCAGAAACGGGACAGG
>JBIIRP010000260.1:0-2543 GCA_044341475.1 Flavobacteriales bacterium
CAGTTCGTGCGGGCCATCGACCGCAGCTGCCGCTGCTTCCAGGGCCGGAGCCGCGAAGGTCCCGGCCACGGCGATGCGCCAAACGTCCCGCCACCCCTGCGCCGCCTCAAACTCCGCCGCCCACGGCGCACGGGCCAGCACACCCGGCACCGCCGCCGCGGTGACCTTCGTCCGCTGGAACCAGCCGGCCAGCGCCAGGGCCCAACGCATCCGCTGTTCCTCCGCCGATTCTGCGCGTTCCCGCGGCTTGAAGGTCCACATCCGATCCACCCAGTCCGGGCCCACCCGGCCGGGCAGCTCCATCAGGTCCGCCCCGGTCGCGATGCCCTCCCGCTCGATGAGCAGCTCGACCATCTCGCCGCCGAGCCCGAGGATGTTCATGGCCTTGCGGCTGCCGAAGTGCTCGAGGCGGTAGCGGGTTTGGCCGGCGCAGCCGGTGGTGTTCGGGCAGTAGGCCCTGGCCTCGCCTTCGCCGCGCTGCAAGGCGGTGCCGCATACCGGGCAGGCCGCGGTGAATGCGGGGACCGCTGCTCCCGCCGGGCGTTGCGCGAGGTCCACGCCGACCACCTTCGGGATGATTTCGCCGCCCTTTTCGACGTACACGGCGTCGCCGATGCGGACATCGAGGGCCGCCATGACGTCGGCGTTGTGCAGCGACGCGCGGGAGACCCGGGTTCCGGCGATGACGACCGGGGCGAGCTCCGCCACCGGGGTGACGGCGCCCGTGCGGCCGACTTGGTAGGTGATGCCGTCGAGCCGCGTGAGGGCCCGCTCGGATGGAAATTTGTAGGCGATGGCCCACCGGGGGGATTTGGCCGTCAGGCCGAGCGCCTCCTGCTGCACAAACCGGTCGACTTTCACGACCACGCCGTCTGTCGCAAACGGCAAGGCATGACGCGCTGACTCCCAATGCCTTAAATACGCCGAGATGCCCGCCACGTCCTCCGCCCACGCCAGCATCCGCGACCCGCGGTCCGGCACCTTGAAGCCCCAGCTTCCCGCCCGCTCGAGCGCCTCCACGTGGCCCGCCGCCCCGCCGCCGCCGACCACGCCGTAGATGACGCAGTCCAGTCCCCGCCGCGCCACCACGCGCCCGTCGAGGCTCTTCAAGGTCCCTGCCGCGGTGTTGCGCGGGTTCATAAACGCCTCGTCGCCAGCCGCTTCCCTTTCTGCATTGAGCGCGTCGAAGGCCTCGAACGGCAGGAAGATCTCCCCACGCACCTCGAGCTCTTCCGGCGCCCCGGCATGCAGCACGAGCGGGACGCTGCGGATGGTCCGCACATTCGCGGTCACGTCTTCGCCCACGCTCCCGTCGCCGCGGGTCAGGGCCTGCACGAGCTTCCCGCCGCGGTAGCGCAGGCTGATGGCGACCCCGTCGTACTTGAGTTCCAGCGCATACCGGACCTCCGCGCCGCCGAGACCGTCGCGCACGCGGTCCACCCACGCGTCGACTTCTTCCGGGCTGTAGGTATTTGATAGCGAGAGCATGGGAGTGTCATGCGGCACCTTCGCGAAGGCGCCGCCCAAATCCGCTCCCACCCGCACCGTCGGCGATGCGTCGTCCGCGCACTCCGGATGGTCCCGCTCCAGCGCCTCGAGCTCCGCCATCCACGCATCGAAGGTGGCGTCCGACACGGTCGGTGCCGCCAGCACGTAGTAGCGGTGGTTCGCTTCGTGAAGCAGGGCGCGCAGCTCTGCGATGCGGGCCACTGCGGCCCCCGGTGCGGCTTCCGTCATGGTCCCGAAGGTAGGAGGCGGTGGCGTACCTTGGGGGCATGGCCGTGCAGGACTTTTTAAAATCAGTCGGCGCCGTAGGGTGCGCCGCGTGTGCCCTTTCCGCGTGCTCGCCGTGGGCCGTCGAAACCCGGATGCGCATCGAGCACGACGACCCGTCGACGGTCCTTTCCCGGCGCACGGTGGACCTCAAGCAGTCTGGCGATTCGCTCACCTACAGCCTGGTCGACTGGGATGTGGCTGAGGTGCGGCCTTCCGGGAATACGGACCCTGTGGTGCTCCGGGCGAACAACTACGCGGACGGTCACGTGGTGCGGGTGGACCGGCCGGGCTGCGCTCCTGTCACGGTGCCGGTCTTCGCCCGCCGCCCGAACCTGCTCAAGCTCGGCGACCTCGCGGGAATGGCGTTCTACGCCGTCGAGTCGGCGACTTCGCGGGAAGAAGGAAACCTCGAGCGGTCCTACGTGGCCTCAGCTTTAGCCGGCGTCTTCGCCGGCTCCCTCACCTCCGGACCCTGGCTCCTCTTCCCCCGCAAGGTCAGCGTGCCCCCCAGCAGCCGCCTGCCGCAACGCAAGGAAGGCCAACCGGACGTACGGGTCGAGGAATTCGCCATCGACGTGGCCGCAGCCGACCACCACATCCTCACGTTCCGGACGATGGACGACTTCATCCGCCGCTCCGTGCAGGACGAAACCACCAGTCTGCGCAGCGTCCGCGCCACGCCGGAACCCCTGCTCGACCGCATCAACGAGGCGCTGTACTTCCAGGACTTCCTGACCTCCGACGAGCTCGCGCTCTTTTACCCGGCG
>JBIIRP010000262.1:0-2526 GCA_044341475.1 Flavobacteriales bacterium
CACATCCCCTTGCGCGAAGTCGAGGTCCGCATGACGCTGAGCATCTTCGACCGGGAACCCGCTGTGCAGCTGACCGTTACCGACTTGAGTTCACGCGTGCAGCTCGAGCGCGAGCAGTTGCGCGCGCAGGTCGCCGAGGAATCGAACGTTCAGCTGCGTGAAGAGATTGAACGCCACAAAGCGACGCAGGCCTTGCTTCGCCAGGCTGAAACCCTGAATCACAGCATCATCGAGAGCTCGATCGACATGATTCTGGCGTTCGATGTGCGTGGGCGGCTGATCCAATTCAACCAGGCGGCTTCGGTCGAGTTTGGCTGGACAGCGGAGGAGGCGAAGCTGCTCGACTACCGGGCATTTCTCGCGCATCCCGAGGAAGCAGATCGGATGTGGCGTGCCCTGCGGGATCAAGGGTTCTTCGTGGGAGAGGCCATCGGGCTTCGGGCTTCCGGCGAGGAATTCAACCTGCTCATGTCGGTGGCGGCGCTGCAAGGAGACGACGGGTTGCGCGGCTCTGTGGTGGTCGGGCGGGACATTTCGGACTTGAAGGCGGCCGAAAGCGAGCTCCGCCGCAGCGAGGAACGCTACAGAGACATCCTGGAAAATGCGACGGACCTGATTTTTCTTGTGGACGGCGACGGGAGCTTTGCCTACGCGAACGGGGCGTTCATGCGGGCGCTCGGGTACACTGCAGAGGAGCTCGGCGGTTTGCGCATCCACGATGTTATCGAGGAGTTGCCGGAGGGTGCGTGGATGGAAGAACTCGAGGGCCTGCGCGGGGAGCGGACGTTTGCGGCGCGCAACGGCATGTCGCTTTCGGCGCTTGGCGGCGCGTCTGCGCGCTTCGACGAGCGGGGAGAGCGTATCGGACTGCGATGCATGTTCCTCGATATCACCGATATGCGCCGCCACGAGCGTGCCGCACGCGCGCAGTCGGCCAAACTCGAGTCCATCTTCACCTCGACGCGCTACCTCCTGATGTTCACCCTCGACCGGGACCAGGGGGTGACGTCGGTGAACGCAAACTTCCGGGAGGTGTTTGCCCAGCGGTTTGGGGTCGAGGTGACGCTGGGCATGAAGTTCCTAGAGGTCCTGCGGTACCGCGCGGCGGCGGACCACTACCAGGGACAGCACCACCTGTTCGAGCGCGCCTTCGACGGGACGGCCCAGCAATTCGAGTGGGCGCTCGAGGACATCGCGGGAGAAGTGGTTTGGTTCCAAATGTTCGTCAACCCCATCCGGTCGGACGACGGCAGCGCGGAAGTCAGCTGCATCGCCTACGACATCACCGAGCGCAAGGAGATGGAGGGCCAAATCCGGGGCGCGCTCAAGGAAAAGGAGGTGCTGCTCCAGGAAGTCCACCACCGGGTGAAAAACAACCTGCAGGTGATTTCGAGCATGCTCAACCTGCAGCGCCGTTTCGTCAGCGACCCGGGCATCGTTCAGGTGCTCGAGGAGAGCCAGAACCGCATCGCAACGATGAGCTTTATCCACGAGTCGCTCTACCGCGCCACGGATTTTAGCAGCATCGGCTTCTCGGAGTACCTGCAGCGGTTAGCTGGGAACCTCATGACGAGCTATGCGCGGCGGGACTGCCGGGTGGAACTCCACACCGAGCTCGAACCGGTGTTCTTGAACCTCGACCAAGCGATTCCGTGTGGTTTGATTGTGAACGAGTTGCTTTCAAACGCCATGAAGTACGCGTTTGTCGGCCGGGCCCAGGGCGTGGTCACCCTGCGGGTCGGTCAGGCAGCGGGTCGGGTGCAGATCGAAGTGCGCGATGACGGGGTGGGATTGCCGGAGGGATTCGATTGGAAAACCCACGACAGCCTGGGCATGTACCTCGTACAGGCCCTGACCGAACAGCTCGATGGCGAGCTCGAAATCGGGAAGGGGCCGGGCAGCTCATTTTTGGTTAGCTTTACCCCGTCCACTTAAATCTCTCCGCCATGGCCATCAACATCTTAGTCACCGAAGACGAGAGCATCGTCCGCAAAGACATCGAGCGTTGCCTTGTCAACCTCGGCTACAACGTGGTGGCCAGCGCGGACAACGGAGAGGACGCGATTGATTTGGCCCTCAAACACAAGCCGGATCTCGCCCTGATGGACATCATGATCAAGGGCGACATGAACGGAATCGCCGCGGCGGAAGAAATCAAGCGCAACATCGACATCCCGGTGGTGTTCCTGACGGCCTACGCGGACGAGAACACGCTGAACGAGGCGAAGATGGCGGAGCCGCACGGCTATATCCTGAAGCCGTTCAAGGACGTGGACATCCAAACGGCCATCGAGATGGCCCTGCACAAGCACAGCAAGGAGCAGGAGCTGAAGATGGAGAGCGAATTCCTGCGCAGCCTTGCCGAGCACAAAGTCGACGCGGACGTCATCTTCGTGAAAAACCGGAGCAAGTTTGTCCGGGTGAAGAACGAAGATTTGCTGTTCGTCGAGGCCCTCAAAGACTACGTGGTAGTCCACACGCGCAAAGAGAGTTACACCATCCACAGCACGATGAAAGACGTGGAGC
>JBIIRP010000261.1:0-2526 GCA_044341475.1 Flavobacteriales bacterium
TGTTCACCCGGCAACGGCATGACCGGCAGGGGAAAGAGCGCACAGGGCACGCGGGAGGGTTCCATGAGGCGAGAACACTCCGCGGGGCGTGGGGTTCATTTGGTCCCCGCCTGCCCGCCGAGCTTCACTGCAAACGCAGCGCCTCGGCCCTGCGGCAGGTAGCCTTCGACCACGATGTTGCCGGAGGCCAAGAGCAGGATTTCGTGCGCATCCTGGGCGGTTGCTACCGGTTTGCCTTCGATGCGGGTGACGATGAATCCCTCGGGAATTCCCGCAGAGCGGAACGGTCCGTCGCCTACCTCGGCGATGCGCGCCGCGGCCTTCATGCCCCACCGGCGGGCTTCGTGGGCCGACAGGTCGGCAAAGCGGACGCCGAAGGACGTGCGCTCTTCGAGTTCGGACCGGTTGAGCAACCGGGTAGAACCGGAGGCGTCGCGGAGCTCGACGTCGACGACGCCTTTTTCGCCGCCGCGCAGCCGCTCCACCGCAACTCGGTCCCCAGGACGGAAGCGGGCGATGGCATCCTGGAGTTCTGCAAACGATCGGACTTCTTTGCCCTGGATCGCCACGAGGATGTCGCCCGTTCGCAGGTCGGCCTCTGCGGCACCGCTGCCCGGGGTGATGCTCTCGATTACTACGCCTTTTGTGCGCTCTGCGGCCTCGACCTGCACGCCGAGGAAGGCGCGCTGGACCCGGCCGTATGCGACCAAATCCTCTGCCACCTTCCGCACAATCGACGACGGCACGGCAAAGGAATAGCCGCTGTACGAGCCGGTGGCGGAGGCGATGGCGGTGTTGATGCCGATGAGTTCGCCGCGGGTGTTCACGAGGGCACCTCCGCTGTTGCCGGGGTTCACAGCGGCGTCGGTTTGGATGAACGATTCGATGGGCGGCGCACCGCGGGCGTAATCCGGCCGCAGGATGGACAGGTTGCGCGCTTTTGCCGACACGATGCCGGCGGTCACGGTCGAGGTCAGGTCGAAGGGGTTGCCGACGGCTAGGACCCATTCGCCCACGGTCACGGCATCGCTGTCGCCGAACCGCATGAACGGCAGGCCCGCTTCGGGAGCATCGACTTTCAGAACGGCGAGGTCGGTCGTGGGATCGGATCCGACCACCGTGGCGGTGAAGGTCGTGTTGTCGTTTGTGGACACCTCGATTTCTTCG
This sequence comes from Flavobacteriales bacterium, assembly GCA_044341475.1. Classification (GTDB taxonomy): domain Bacteria; phylum Bacteroidota; class Bacteroidia; order Flavobacteriales_D; family Sanyastnellaceae; genus CAMCYM01. The sequence goes on from JBIIRP010000261.1 coordinate 1,168, forward strand.
GCGCCGTCGATGACGTGGTGGTTTGTGATGATGAAGCCCTCCGGGCCAAACACCACGCCGGATCCGCTGCCTTGCTGCACCTGCTCCGGCATGGTGTAGCCGAACAGGTCCATCCAGGGGTTGTACGGCATGCGGCTGCGGCTCACCGTTTTCACGTGGACCACGGCGTCCACACTCGCGGCAGCCGCGGGCCGGAAGTCGAGTCCTGCGGCGGCAGCGGAGAGGTCGGAGGACGTGAAGGACACCGGAATGTCGGCCGCGACATCGCGGGCAGGAGGGGAGACCGAGCGGTCGAGGAGGGCATCGGCGCCGAGCGCGATGCCTGCGCCGAGCGCGGACGCAAGTACCAAACGCACATTCATGGCAAGGGGAGTTCTGTTTACGAACTAACGCAGCGCCTCGGCGTTTGGCACATCCCCTTCAGCCAACAAATTCTAACCGTCAGTGCGGCAGCCGGTCGCGCACGCAACCGTACACAAAGGTCCCCAGCAGTGCCCCCACGATGGCCACCAGGAACGGCGTGTACCCCGCCCCCACCAGCGCAAACAGCGGAGCCGGACACGCCCCGGTCATCGCCCAGCCCAGCCCGAACACCGTCCCCCCGAACAGGTACTTCTTCCACCCCGCAGGATACCGGTGGATGGGCGACGCCGGTCCGTCCACCGGAAACCAGCCCCACTTCCGGGACGCCGCGATGAACGCGGCCCCGGTCGCGACGGCCGACCCGATCACCCCGTACATGTGAAAACTCTCGAACCGAAACATCGCTTCGATGGAGTGCATGAACACCACCTCTGCCTCGACAAGCACGGCTCCGAACACCATCCCGATGCCCAAATACCACAGCAAACCCCGCAATGTCATGCTCCGGGCAGGTTGAGAAGTGGCAAAATCACCCACGTCATGGTCAGGCCCCCGATGAAGAAGCCGATGACGGCGATCAGCGACGGCAGCTGCAGCGAGCTCAGTCCCGAAATGGCATGGCCGGAGGTGCATCCATCCGCCCAGCGCGTCCCGAACCCGATGAGGAAGCCCCCGACGAGCAGCCACGCCCACGAGACGGCAGAACCCCACGCGGCGCGGCCGCCGAGCCACTCCGGCTGCAGGTCGCCCAGTTCCGGATTGAGCACCACCGCAACGAAGCCGCCGAGCACGATGCCGGCGAGCACGGTGAGGTTCCACCACCGGCTTTTCACATCGATCTTGAAGAAGTCGGCCACCCGCCCGGCCCCGGCCAGGCTGCACAGGGACTGGAAGTTGCTCGAAACACCGAGGCGTTTTCCGGACAACAGCAGCAAGGCCATGCATGCAGCGATGCACGGTCCTGCGATATACCAAGCAAGCGGTTCGTGGGTCATG
>JBIIRP010000263.1:0-2519 GCA_044341475.1 Flavobacteriales bacterium
ACTTTCGTGGCAGGGCCTCTTAGACCTTATCCAGTGACATGGCGGAAAGCAAAGCATCGCCGCGGGTAGACATCCACCCCTGGCACATCATCGAGCGCGGCTGGCGGCCGGAAAGCGTGCGGGGGGCTGAATCCCTGTTCGCCATCGGTAACGGCAGGTTCGGCCAGCGTGCAAACTTCGAAGAAACCTACACCGGGGATCACCTGCGGGGCAGTTACCTCGCCGGAGTCTATTACCCGGACAAAACCCGGGTGGGCTGGTGGAAGAACGGCTATCCGGAGTACTTCGCGAAGGTGCTCAACGCGACGAACTGGCTGGATGTGCGCTGGTCGGTCGACGGGGAAGAGGTGGACCTGGCTCAAGCGGAAGTCCTTGAATTCGAGCGCATTCTGGACATGAAAACCGGGGTGCTGCGGCGCCGCGCGGTGGTCAAGCTCCGTTCTGGGGTCACCGCGGTGCTGGAGGCCGAGCGGTGGTGTTCGATGGCGAACCCCGACACGGCAGCCATCCGGGTACGTCTCCGGCTCGACCGCGAAGGCCCAACCGTGCGGGTGGCTGCAGGAGTGGACGGCAACGTCCGCAACGAGGACAGCAACTGGGACGATACGTTCTGGCGGCAAGACGGGGCAGAAACCCCACGTCTGGGCCAGGGCGTTGTGGCAAACACCACCCACAAGACGCGCTTTGGAACCGCCACGGCCATGGACGTGGAGCTGCAAATGAATGGCCATTCGGTCGTTCCCAGCATGGAGTTGGCCCCGGCGCGGGTCGATGCGGTGTGGGAGGTTCGTCCAGGTGCCGGAGAAACGGTGGAGGTTGTGAAGTTCATCGGCATCGCGACGACCTTGCACCATCCGGAATCGGCCCTGCGCTCGGCAGCGCTGTACACCGCCGAAGGAGCGCGTTCTGAAGGCTACGTGGCGGGTTTGGCGGCCCATGTGGCGGCCTGGGAAGCCATTTGGGACCGATCGGACATCACCATCGAAGGCGACGAGGCAGCCCAACAGGCCATCCGCTTCAACATCTTCCACCTGAACGCCACGTACCGCGGCGACGATGCCCGCTTGAACATCGGGCCGAAAGGGTTCACCGGCGAGAAATACGGGGGAGCAAGTTACTGGGACACCGAGGCCTATTGTCTGCCGTTTTTCCTCGCAAGCCATCCGGAACAGGTCGCGCGCAACCTGCTGCTGTACCGGTACCACCACCTCGGCCGGGCGATCGAAAATGCCGAGAAACTCGGCTTCAGCTGTGGAGCGGCGCTTTATCCCATGGTCACCATGAACGGGGAGGAGTGCCACAACGAATGGGAAATCACCTTCGAGGAAATCCACCGCAACGGAGCCATCGCCTACGCCATTTACAATTACGTGCGGTACACCGGCGATTCCGGCTATCTCGCGACCCACGGTTTTCCCGTGTTGCTGGGCATTGCGCGGTTCTGGGCGCAGCGCGTCAACTGGTCGGAGGCCCGCTCGGCCTGGGTCATGCTCGGCGTTACGGGCCCGAACGAGTACGAGAACAACGTCAACAACAACTGGTACACGAACTACCTCGCCGCGTGGTGCTTGAAGTACACCGCGGACGTAGCCGATTGGCTGGCTGTCGCCCATCCCGAGGCCCTCGAACAGCACACTGCCGCGACGCAGTTCAACCGCGAGGGCGAATGCCGGGATTGGCGACGCAAGGCCGAGGGCATGGCCCTGCCCGCGCTTGAAGGAACCCGGGTGGTCCTCCAGCAAGACGGGTTCATGGACAAGGAACAGCGGAGCGCAGCCGACTTGCGCCCGGAAGAACGGCCCATCAACCAGCACTGGAGTTGGGACCGCATCCTGCGTTCGATCTTCATCAAGCAAGCCGATGTCTTGCAGGGGTTCTACTTCTTCCAGGACGATTTCGACACGAACACCCACAAAGAGAACTTCGACTTCTACGAGCCGAAGACCGTCCATGAATCGAGTTTGTCCCCGTGCGTTCACGTGGTGCTTGCGGCACGGCTGGGTCGAATGGACACGGCCTATGACCTGTACCTCCGCACCGCCCGCCTGGACCTAGACGACTACAACCGCGAGGTGTATCAAGGTCTGCACATCACGTCTATGGCGGGCACGTGGATGGCGGTCGTCGAGGGATTTGGGGGATTCCGCGTGCGGGAGGACCGGCCCGAATTCGAAGCGCGGCTGCCGGAAGGATGGAAGCGGCTCACCTTCCGAGTCCTGTTCCGGGGCCGGGAGCTGCAGGTGGACCTCAGCCACTCCGGCGCACAGGTTCAGGTTCTCGAAGGCGAGCCGCTCGAAGTGCGCATCAACGGAGAGGTGCGCCTTATTCCGGGTCGCTGAGTCCCCACATGGAGTTGGGCGCTCCCGGCGTGCCGCCTAGCACGAACGAGGCGGCCCATGCCGAAGCGAAGTCGTTGTCGAGCCCGACATCCATCCACTCGAGCGAGGGTCCGCCGCCGTCTGGCGTGGTCATCCAGCCGTCGTTGTCTTCAAAGGGAACCATGTCGCTCTCGCTACCGT
>JBIIRP010000264.1:0-2515 GCA_044341475.1 Flavobacteriales bacterium
TCTGCACCTGCTTCACGGATTCGAGAGCGCGTTCCAGTCGATGGGGGTACGCCATCCGCGGTACACACCGTGGGTCAAATCGGCAGGCAAGGTCTTCAGTATCGGAGTACCCGCTGGGTTTGCAGCACTCCCCATTTTCCTCTACCTCATCCAGCTTTGAAGCCATGTTGAACGCACACATTCCGGAAGGGCCGCTGTCGGAGAAGTGGTCGAGCCACAAGAACCATGTTCGGCTGGTGAACCCGGCAAACAAGCGGGGCATCGACATCGTGGTGGTGGGAACAGGACTCGCGGGCAGTTCAGCCGCGGCATCTCTCGCGGAGATGGGATACAACGTGAAGGCATTCTGCTTTCAGGATTCCCCCCGGCGGGCCCACTCGATTGCCGCACAAGGCGGAATCAACGCCGCGAAGAACTACCAGAACGACGGGGACTCTACGTTCCGGCTCTTTTACGACACCATCAAAGGAGGCGATTACCGGAGCCGGGAGGCGAATGTCTACCGTTTGGCGGAGGTGAGTGCCAGCATCATCGACCAATGCGTCGCCCAAGGGGTGCCCTTTGCTCGGGAATACGGAGGATTGCTGGACAACCGGTCCTTCGGTGGCGTGCAGGTGTCTCGCACGTTTTATGCGAAGGGCCAAACGGGCCAGCAGCTCTTGCTGGGTGCCTATTCGGCGCTGAGCCGCCAAATCGCAAAAGGCAAAGTGCGGCTCTACAACCGCCACGAGATGCTTGATGTGGTGGTGGTTGATGGCAAATGCAGGGGCATCATCGCCCGTAACCTGGTCACAGGGGCCCTCGAGCGCCACGGCGCGCATGCGGTGATTTTGGCCACCGGTGGGTACGGCAACGTGTTCTTTTTGAGCACAAACGCCATGGGGTCAAACGTGACGGCTGCCTGGAAGGCGCACCGCAAGGGGGCCTACTTCGCGAATCCGTGTTTCACCCAGATCCACCCGACGTGCATTCCGGTTTCGGGTGACCACCAGTCGAAGCTGACGCTGATGTCCGAATCGCTGCGCAACGACGGCCGTATTTGGGTGCCTGCGAAGCTCGAGGATGCGAAAGCCATTCGGGAAGGGCGCAAGCGTGGAGATGATATTCCGGAAGCGGACCGCGATTATTTCCTCGAACGTCGGTATCCGGCGTTCGGGAATTTGGTGCCGCGTGACGTGGCGTCTCGAGCGGCAAAGGAGCGCTGCGATGCGGGATATGGCGTCAATGAAACCGGCGAGGCCGTATTCCTCGACTACGCGAGTGCCATCGAGCGCTATGGTCGAACGGAAGCACGGATCAAAGGAATGGCGTCGCCGACCGATGCCGAAATACGCGAGCTCGGGCGGGCAGTGGTGAAGGCGAAATACGGCAACCTGTTCGACATGTACATGCAGATTGCCGCAGACAACCCGTACGAAACGCCCATGAAGATTTACCCAGCGGTGCACTACACCATGGGGGGACTGTGGGTGGACTACAATCTGATGACGACCATCCCGGGGTTGTATGCCGCAGGAGAGGCAAACTTTTCGGACCACGGGGCGAATCGGTTGGGAGCCTCTGCACTCATGCAAGGCCTTGCGGACGGTTACTTTGTGTTGCCGTATACGGTCGGGGAGTATTTGGCGGACGACATCCGGACAGGACCCATCTCCACGCAAACCCCGGAGTTTGATGCAGCGGAGATGGCAGCGCGAGAACGCATCCACCGATTCTTGAACAGTCCGGGCAGAACGCCGGTCGACCAGTTCCACAAAAAACTGGGCAGGATCATGTGGAACGAATGCGGAATGGCCCGCAGCGCGTCCGGCTTGACCCAAGCCATGGCGAACATTCAGGCGTTGCGTGAGGAGTTTTATGCGGAAGTCCGGGTGCCCGGCAAGGAGGACCAATTCAACCCTGAACTCGACAAGGCGGGACGGGTCGCCGACTTCCTCGAACTGGGCGAACTCATGTGCAAGGACGCCCTTGAGCGCAACGAATCCTGCGGAGGTCACTTCCGCGAGGAATACCAAACACCAGACGGCGAGGCCCTCCGGGACGATGAAGCCTACCGCTACGTCGCTGCCTGGGAATTCACCGGCGAACCGGGAGATGCCCGCCTGCACAAGGAAGACCTGATTTACGAGAACATCGAGCTGAAGCAGCGCAGCTACAAATAATCCGCAGCCATGAATCTTACGTTGAAAGTTTGGCGCCAAAACGGCCCGGAGGATGCGGGCCGGTTGGAGACCTATCCCATCCAAGGCATCAGCGAGCACATGTCCTTCCTCGAAATGATGGATGTGCTCAACGACCAGCTCATCCGGGAGGGCAAGGATCCGGTAGCCTTTGACCACGATTGCCGCGAAGGCATCTGCGGGATGTGCTCCATGTTCATCAACGGGGAGGCCCATGGCCCGAACCGTGGCGTGACCACCTGCCAGTTGCACATGCGCTCCTTCGACGACGGCGACACAATCTATGTCGAACCGTGGAGGGCAGCAGCATTTCCAGTGATCAAGGATTTGGCGGT
>JBIIRP010000265.1:0-2503 GCA_044341475.1 Flavobacteriales bacterium
ATCGCGCGCCAAACCCACGCTCCCCACCGCGTGTTCACGGTCACATCATAGAACGGGGACTTGCGCAGCCCGTCCGGCGCCAGCAGCACGACCCGCCCCCACCGGAGCGGATCCGCCACGAGCACGGCAAACGCGACCCGCCCGCCGATCGAGTACCCCACCAAATCGGGCAGTCCGCCTTCCGCCCCGGCGGCCTGCGCCACGGCGTGCAACGCCTGCGACAACGCCTCAGGCCCGATGGCGGCGTCGGCCGCCAAGCCCGGATCCACCGGTCCGCTCCCGCCGTGGTGGGGCAGGTGGACCGCCACGATCCGCGCCGGCTCCGGCAGAACCTCCGCCAGCACCGCCCAGTCCTCGACGCACCGCGCGAACCCGTGCAAGGCCACGATGGTCCGCCGCGGCCCTTCGCCCGGCGTGTCGAACACGGCATACTCGAATCGCCACCCCGCGACATCGAGGGTGTGGCGGGCAGTTTGGCGCTCCGGGGGGCAGAATTCCATGGGGCGAAGTTCGGTCGCGCGGGGCGGATTGTGGAAAACTGGGTTTGGCCCGGGCGCGGACACGGATGTACTTTTACGCTCCGGATTCTTCCCCCCTCTTCCCGGTCGACGCAGGTCACCTGGTGCTCTGAGCGCCCGGGTAAAAAAAAAATGCCCAAGGACAAGAGTATCCGGTCGATTCTCCTCATCGGAAGCGGCCCCATCGTCATCGGACAAGCGTGCGAATTTGACTACAGCGGTTCGCAAGCGTCGCGGGCCCTGCGCGCGGAAGGCATCGAGGTGGTGCTGATCAACTCGAATCCTGCGACCATCATGACGGATCCGATGGTGGCGGACCACGTCTACCTCGAGCCGCTGGAGCCCGCGTCCATCGAGCGCATCCTGCAGAAGCACCACATCGACGCGGTGCTTCCGACCATGGGGGGCCAAACCGCGCTCAACCTCTGCATCCAGTGCGATGAACTCGGCCTCTGGGAAGAGTACGGCGTCCGGATGATCGGGGTGGACATCGCCGCCATCGAAATCACGGAGAACCGGGAGAAATTCCGCCTCCTCATGGGCGAACTCGGCATCGGGATGGCGCCGCAAGCCACGGCGAAGAGCTTCCTCGAGGGCAAAGAGGCCGCCCAGGCCTTCGGATTTCCGCTGTGCATTCGGCCGTCGTACACGCTCGGGGGGAGCGGTGCGGCCATCGTATACGACAAGCAGGACTTCGAAGCGGCACTGACCCGCGGGCTGCACCTCAGTCCCATCCACGAGGTGATGATCGACAAGGCGGTCATGGGGTGGAAGGAGTACGAACTCGAGCTCCTGCGCGATTCAAACGACAACGTGACCATCGTCTGCTCCATCGAGAACTTCGACCCGATGGGAATCCACACGGGCGATTCGATCACGGTGGCGCCGGCCATGACGCTCAGCGACACGACCTACCAGCGGATGCGCGACATGGCCATCCGCATGATGCGGTCCATCGGGGACTTCGCCGGCGGCTGCAACGTGCAGTTCGCGGTGTCGCCCGACGAGCGCGAGGACATCATCGCCATCGAAATCAACCCCCGGGTCAGCCGGTCGAGCGCCCTCGCCTCGAAGGCCACCGGATATCCCATCGCGAAAATCGCGGCGAAGCTCGCCATCGGCTACCACCTGAACGAGCTGATGAACCCCATCACCGCCTCCACCTCGGCGATGTTCGAGCCGACGCTGGACTACGTGGTGGTGAAGATTCCGCGGTGGAACTTCGACAAGTTCCCCGGCTCGAACCGCGAGGTGGGCCTGCAAATGAAGTCTGTGGGCGAGGTGATGGCCATCGGGCGGTCGTTCCAGGAAGCCCTCCAGAAGGCCTGCCAATCCCTCGAAGTGGGCCGCAACGGTCTCGGGGCGGACGGCAAGGAACTCCGGGACCAGGACGCCATCTTCAAGTCGCTCGCGCACCCCAGTTGGAACCGGCTGTTCCACATCCACGACGCGTTCAAGCTCGGCATCCCGATGCGGAAAGTGCAGGAGCTCACGCGCATCGACCCGTGGTTCCTGCGGGCCATCGAAGAGCTCGTGCACCTCGAAGAGGAGCTTGCACAGTACCGCGTCGGCGACGTTCCCCGGGCGCTCCTCCTCGAGGCCAAACGCAAGGGCTACGCCGACCGCCAGCTCGCCCACCTCTTCGGCTGCCTCGAGAGCGAAGTGCACGACCGCCGCATTGCCCTCGACATCCGGCGGACCTACAAGCTCGTCGACACCTGCGCGGCGGAGTTTCCGGCCGCCACGCCGTACTACTACTCGACGTTTGAGGACGAGAACGAGAGCATTCGGACGGACCGCCGCAAGGTCGTGGTTCTCGGCAGCGGCCCGAACCGCATCGGACAAGGCATCGAATTCGACTACTGCTGCGTCCACGGGGTGCTGGCGGCGCGCGAGGCCGGGTTCGAGGCCATCATGATCAACTGCAACCCAGAAACGGTCTCGACGGATTCAGACACAGCAGACAAGCTGTACTTCGAGCCGGT
>JBIIRP010000099.1:0-6044 GCA_044341475.1 Flavobacteriales bacterium
CAGCATCCAAGCACAATGCAGACTGCTCATCCGGAGTAGCACCGCCGAGCGAACCGTCGATGAAGCCCTGATTGCACGGAAGCGGCAAGGCGTTCGCGCAGAGGTCGTTCACTGGGGCTTCCGTGTACGTGCACGTGGCGTCGTCCATGTTCGCCTGTGCATCGTAGTTGTCTGCTTCCGGGTCTGTGCAACCGAAGTAGATACCGGTCGTGGTGAATTCGAAGTCACCGCAGTTTGCCGGCTGGGTCGTGCCCACGACGAAGTAGTAGTTCGTGTTCGGGACCAGTGCGGTAAACGTCTCGATGGAACCCGCGCAGGTGCCCGTAAAGACGCAGCCCACATAGGTGCCCAAAGCAGTGCAGGTGCCTGCACCCGAGGTATACACCGTCAGGGTCAGGTTTCCGCCATCGATGTTCGTAGCGTTGAAGTCAAAGGTGTCGTAATCCGACGAGTTGAACGTAAACCACACCCCGTAGTTCGTTGCGAACGTAGATCCCGAGTAGCTCGGAATGCCCGGAGGCGGTGCGCAGCAGGTCGTACCCGTGAAGGTGACGCCGTTCAACATCGGGAGTGCCGTGGCACACGTTGAGTTGAAGGGCAGTCCATCTTCACACTCGCCGCAGTTCACGGACAACAGGAAGTTTGTTCCTGAAGTGAACGTGCTGTACTTGGAGACATAGATGAAGTAGTTCGTGCCCGTCTGGCCCACAAACATCACCGAAGGGCTCAAACCACAGCTGTCGTCGTTACCGACAATCAGGGTCAGGGTGCCATCCGGGTTCTGGCGGAAGACGTGCAACTTACCATCGTTCATCGGGCTGGCAAAACCAGCCGTCGAGGTGCCACACAGGTCCACAAACACCGGGGCATCGATGGCTGCGTTGTACTCGTACCATACACCGGCGGTGGTGATGGAGATGTTGTTCACGGAAAGTCCGATAACGCCTTCGGGGTCAAAGGCATTCGTAAGGTTGCCGCTCACTTGGGCACCGCAGTAAACCGCTTCAGCTGTTTCGAGGTACGAGTTCGGCGGCGGGCAGATGCACGAGCCGTTGTCGAAGTTCGCCGAAATGTTGAAGTTGAAGCAGAACGGATCCGTGCAGCCGCCGAAGTTGCAACCTCCGGTCAAACCGAAGTCAAGCGGAGACTGGTTTTGAGCACCTGATCCAGCGATATACTCTGTACCAAACTGGTCAATCACGGTATACCCGGCTGCGTTCAGGTCTGCCGTCGTTCCACCGGCAACGGTGAACGTATAGCACCCCAGAGGCAAGCAGAGCAGGTCCGTGGCAATGGTTCCGGTGAGCACGTTTGCAGTCTGGAAGTCACCCGAGTACACTGTGCCGGTCGCAATGGATGACAGGTAGTACTGGGTAGCGCCCCAACCTCCACCGTCCGCATCCGTCATCTGGATCTGCATCACGAAGGTGTTCGGATCGCAATAGACACACGACTGCGGACCCTGGATGGTCGCGTTCGGGTCGTAGTTCGCTGCGGTCACGTCCATACAGCCGATGCAAGAGTAGTCACACCCTTGGTTCAAGTTCGCCGCAGGGTTGTAGTTGCACGCGCCCTGGTCGGTACAACCGGGAACCACTGGAACACAGAAATTCGCAATCGAAGACTGGAAGCCCGTGATGGAGCCGTTCGGGTAGTTCGCGATTGTGCCTGTAAGGTTCCCGCTGTGCCCTGAGCTTAGCGTAACTACGCCCGGGTTCGTCGAAGAGCCTGCGCCACCGAAGCCGTCTCCGTAGCTATCGTACCAGCGGAAATTGTAGCAACCGTCTTTCAAACAGAAGTTGAAGTTCACGCCTGCAGATGTCACACCGCCCTGAATACCTGCGCCCGCACCCGGCGCAGTCGACGTCAACACGAGATAGGCCTCAGTCGGATATGCATCCGCATCGACGAACAGGTTCATCGGGTTGTACGCGCACGTGCTGTTGTCCGGAATGGTTGCTGTGGCGCTGTAGTTACACGCCGTCGCATCCATACATCCGCAACCTGCAGCTGCGAACGGGACCAGGTTCTGAATCCACTTGTCTCCTGGGAGATCACCGTGGTTCGGGCCCATCCGGCGGTACGCCGTCGAAGAACCGAAGATGTACGCCGTGGCATCCGTCGCGGCAGCTGAAGCCCGGCGCACCCGGATACCGTTCGTGCCGTTCGTGTAGGCATTCGACGTGCCCCAGCCGTTCCCTACTGCGTCAATCATGACGATTTGGTACGGCTTGCCAGGAATGAGGTTCACGTTGAATGAACCGGTACCAGTGGTGGTCGTCGGAGCCACACCCGTGGTGGTTTGCGGACCTGCAGAGGCCACTACGGCTCCTGTTGTGACATCCACAATCCTCCAACCCACCTCAGCGGGACCGTTTGAGGCCGTAGGAATCGCCACCTGCACGGTGTAGGCAACGGGGTCGCTGCACTGCGCCGATGCTTCGGGGGCGAACCCGGTGACCAAAAGTGCGAAGGCTGCCAAAAGCCCCCAACACTGCTTGAACTTGTTTGACATGTTTGAACTGGTTTTGGTTAGATCCTTGGTGAACAATGCCTTAAGGCCTCCACAGGAGGCTGATCTCGCTCGCATACTGCATCTGCCCTTCGGCAAGTGGTGAGGCGCGACCGGCCCTGCCCTTACGCGCAGAGACCCTTCAGCGCGTTAAATGTAGCTCATCATTCGGTAAAATCCAAAGTTTCACAACGGAATTGAATTTCAGACTTGACTTATTCATCTGCACCTATTTAGGTCTTGTGGGTTGAATTTCAGCTTTCCCCGAAAAGCATGTAATCAGCCGAGAAAATCCTCGCGGAATCGGACACAACCTCCAGCGGGCTCCGACGATGTACATATATGTATAGTTTCGTGCCGTTGCATTTGCCGCGCGACCGCCGAACTTTGCGCCATGCACGTACGGCAGGCCCCCGGGCTCCCTTCCATCGAGGCTTCAGAGCTGCGTCCGTACCTGAAGCTGCTGTGGAAAAATGCCTGGGTTTTCGCGGTTTTGGGAGTGGCAGGCTACGTGTCCGGACGTTTGGTCACCCACCGCCAGCTCGACATCCATAGCGCCACGGCTGAGCTGCTGCTGAAGCCGGAGGAAGGCGATGACGTGCGCATGCGGATGCTCGGCGAGCTGAATGGCAAGCGGGCCACCGACGACGTGCAGAACCAACTGCGCATCGTAAAATCCTACGACCTTGTGGGACAGGCGGTGGACCGACTGGGCGAGCCGCTCGATTGCTTTTTCGTAGGACGGATTCGGACCACGCAGGTACCTGCGTTCTCGAACCTCGAAATCGCCGCACTGCCCGGGCTCTTCCATCCGGAAATGCTCGGTCGTGATATCGACCTCTTCGTCGAGAACGACCGAACTTACCGGCTGGTGTATACGCGGCCCGGAGGTGAAGAGGTCGAGGAAGTCCATACGTTCGGGATGGCCATCGAAGGTCCGGATGTGGCGATGACTGTGCGGTACGTCGGCGAGCCGACACAACTTGACGCTGCAAAGCGGCAGCATTTCCGCATCCGGGTGTACGACCGCGACGGTCGTATCGCGCAATTCCGATCCGGACTGACGGTCGAAAACGTCGAGCGCACGAGCATCCTTACACTGCGTGCGACCAGCACCCTTCCCGGCCGTGCAAAGCAATTCCTCGACACCCTTGCCGCTGCGTACATCGGGTACACGCAAGATGCACAGCTGGAAAGCGGGCTCCAAACCGAGGGCTTCATCGACCGCCGCTTGACGGATTTGGTCGCCATCATGGACAGTCTCGAGCGCGAAACAGAGCGCTACCGGGCCTCACACCAGGTGCTCGATCTCGACCGCGAGCAGACCGACCAATTCAACGCCCTGGTCTCGCTCGAGGCCCAGCAACGCACTTTAGACGTGCGCATCGCGTCGGTTTCTAATGTGCTCGATGCCATGGCGACGGGCGCGGATCAGGCCGGACTCCCGCCTGTGCGGGGACTCGTTTCCGAAGACCCTGCCCTGGCGCAGCTCATCGCGCGGCTTGCCGACTTGCGTTCCCAGCGGACTGCAGCCCTCATTGATGTTACGCCGGAGAATTACCAGGTGCGCCGGCTGGACAGTGCCCTGCGCAGCACCCAGTTTACGCTGAAGAGGTACCTGGAGGACAGCCGCCGTTCGATGCAAGCGGAGCAGCGCAAGATCTCAGGTGAAGTCGCTCAGCTCGAGCAGAAGCTAGGCAACATTCCAGCCGCACGCCGCGATTTGCTCGCCTTAGAGCGCAAACTCGAAGTCAACGAGGACCTCTATGTCTTTCTGCTCGAGGCCAAAGCAAACACGTTCATTCAGCGCGCAGGGGTAGCTCCTTCGGCCTCGATCGTGGAACAGGCACGTTCAGGCGGAATCGTCGGTCCGGACAAGCGCCGCACCATCGCGATCCATACGGGTTTAGGGCTGTTGTTCGCGGCTGGAATCGCCGTGCTCCGGTTCCTATTCTTCACGCGCATCGAGTCCCTGGACGAGCTCAAGGACATCGCCACCCTGCCGGTGCTCGGTGCCATTCCGCATTACGAGAGCATTCAAGACCAGTCGATAGCGATCCTTTCGGCGCCTCGATCGGAGGTGACGGAAGCCTTCCGGGGAATCCGGACGGGTCTGAACTACAGCCTTCCGCGCGAGCGGTGTGCAACTGTATTAGTCAGCTCTTTGCATCCGGGTGAAGGCAAGTCGTTCGTCTCGTCGAATTTGGCCGCGGTGCTCGCGAAAGCGGGCAAACGCGTGGCCTTGCTGGATTTCGACCTGCACAAGCCCAAAATCCACACCTACCTCCACTTGCCGAACCGCAAAGGCATCAGCTCCTACCTCATGGGCGATTGCGACCTGAACGGCATGTGCCAAACCGGGCCCATCCCCACCCTGGACGTGTTCACCTCCGGCCCGATTCCGCCGACTGCATCGGAATTGGTCCTGAACCCCGGCGTCCACACCCTCCTCGAAGACCTCCGGAAGAACTACGACTACATCGTGCTGGACACCCCGCCGCTGCTGCTCATCACAGATGCCCTGGTACTCATGCAGCATGCCGATGCCGGCCTGTTTGTGCTCAACACCAGCCGGGCAAACCACCGCGCCGTGCGCAAACTCGAGGAGTTGCTTTCTGCGAGCACCGCGGCCCGAGCAACGTTGATCTTGAACAACGTGCGTTTAGCGCGTTGGCAGCGGGTGGTTTCGCGCTATGCCACGAAATACGGGTACGGGTATGGTTACGGCTACGGCGGCTACCGGAGCGAGGAATCTTCCGAACTAACCGGCTCGTGAGTGCGTTCGCTGAAGTGCGGTGCACAGGGCAACTTAATGTGTCGATGCTGCGTTTGAAGGGGCATACCTTTGTGAGAATGGAGTGGATCCGGGTCCGGATGTGGTTAGCCCTGGCATGCCTCGGAGCGGGGGTGCAAAGTTCTGCACAGCTCGACGTGGCGATGCAGTGCGCGACGGTGAACACCGCGGGCAATACCACGGTGACCTGGTCCCATCCGGGGGACGCATCCGGGCTCTTCGGAGCGTATGTGGTGCATGTGTTGGAGCCGGCCAGCGGTTTGGTCATCTCCACCGCCAGCATCAACGACGTCAATACGCCCAGCTACGTCGAGACCACGTTCAATGCGAACGCTACCTCCCTGTGCTACTATGTGGTTACGATGGGCACCGACGGTTCGAGCAGCTCGAGCGACACCCTGTGCAGCATCCGGCTCACGGCCGTTCCCTCTCCGGTCCCGAGCGTCGCAGACCTCGATTTCAACAGCCCGCGCATCCTCACGGGCGAAGCCGAAGGTCCGTTGACCATCGAACGCATGACCTCCCCAGGGGTTTGGGAGGCGGTGACCACGGTGCCTGACAACGGGGGCATGATGCACCACGCGTACACGATTGACAACTGTGCCGAGGATTTGGTTTTTCGCGTGGTGCGGGATGAGCCGTGGGCGGGCTGCGCCCAAACATCGAACCAAGCCGGATCACTCATCAACGACGAACTCGATCCCGACGCGCCGGCCGTGACCTCAGTGGGCATCAACC
>JBIIRP010000195.1:0-3406 GCA_044341475.1 Flavobacteriales bacterium
GTGGGAAGCGAGCACCGCTGCTGACGCCGCCGGGTACATCATCTATTTGTGTGCTGCCGGATTCCAATCGGCCATCGACACGGTCTATGGGGCGGACATCACCTTCTACGAAAACCCACAATCGAACGGTGACCTCACCCTCGAGTCCTACAATGTCGCTGCGTTCGACAGCTGTTTTGTAAACGGATTGCCTGATCCCGGTCCAGCCGGACCGTCGTGTGCCACTTCGTTGCAATTGAATGCCTACCGCGCTCCGTGTTCGGACGCGGCGGTGCTGAATTGGTACGGGGCGTATGGGTGGTCAGACGGCGTGGCTACCTACGAAGTTCGGGCCTCTGAGGAATCGCCCTCGGGCAGTGGGAATTGGGGCGCAGAGAGCGTGCTGGCGAGTCTACCTCCCACTGCGACGGAGTATGCGCACGAAGTCAGCACGTACGGTAACACTTACCGCTATCGGGTGGTGGGCGTCACGCCGTCGGGTGGCGGCGGTGCCTCGGATGTGGAGGAGCTTGCCTTCACCTATCCGGGGGCGCCGGCCTTCACGAACCTGCGCCGGGCCACCGTCGTGGACACGGGGGGGGTCGAGGTCGTGGTGGATTTGGACCCCGGCGCGTTCGAAGTGCACGACTACCGGCTCGAACGGTGGGTCGAGGCAGATGGCACCTGGGAAGACCTCGGCGGGCAAGAAGGGGTGGGCAATATGGTCCTTGTCTTCAGCGATCCGCTCGCGCGGACGGACGACCTCAGCTACCGCTACCGCATCCGCGTCATCAACGTGTGCGACGACGAGGTGGGCCTGTCGAATGAGGCCACGACGCTCTTCGTCCAAACTGTTTCCGACCCCCAAACCGCCGCCACCACCGTCCACTGGAATGCCTACGCCGACTTCCCGGAGCCGGGCGGCACCACGGCATACAAGGTCTACCGCCGGGAAGGCTCCGATGGACCTCCCGAACTCGTGGCGACCTTGCCCGCCTCGGTCCGCTTCTACGAGGACCGGTCCGAAACGGACCCGAGCTCCTCGGGCTCGTGGTGCTACCTCATCGAAGCGGTCGATGCTGCACCCGCTCCCGGCGGCGGCGCTAACTATGCCCTCTCGAACACCTCCTGCGCCACCCGCGAGCCCTTGATTTGGGTGCCGAACGCCTTCACCCCCGAGGGCGCAAACCCCATCTTCGCTCCCGTCATCTCGTACGCCGACACCGCCGGCTATGTGCTGAGCATCTTCACCCGTTGGCAGGAACCGCTCTTCACCTCCACCGACCTCACCGTGGGCTGGGACGGCACCCGCAACGGAACCCGCCTTCCCGACGGCCCCTACGGCTACTTCATCCGCGTCCGTGACGGCTTCGGCAACTTCCACGAGCGCTCCGGCTGGGTGGTGGTGTTGGGGAATGAGTAAGGTTGAGGGCGGGCGCGGCTGCGCCGCGCAGGACGAGGTTGATGACGAGGTTGAAGGTTGAGGACGGGCGAGTGCGGCTGCGCCGCGCAGAACGAGGTTGGAGGTTGGAGACGGGCGGGAATGTGGAAAAGTAAGGCGTGGAAATTCGGGTTATTTTTCTGGTTGTGTGTAGATTAACACATGGAAACGCAGCAGATGGGGCGTGGTTTGGCACTCGCCGACAAGACCTTCGATTGGACCTTGCGCATGCGGGCTGTAGCCCGGGCCGCCCACAGTGACAAGTTTATTCTCAGCCAAATCCAAAACGCAGCCCTCAGCGCGCACCTCAACCTCGCTGAAGGCCACAAATCCGTCTATCCCGCCGAACAGATCAAGTTCTATTCCACCGCTCGTGGATCGATCGCCGAAGCCCTGGCCGGGATTGACGTGCTCGTAGCCGAAGGCCGTGTACCTCGAACCACAGCGGACGAGTTGCATGCCGCCGGAGCCGAAGTGTCGCGCATGCTCTGGGGACTCATGCAATCCCGCATGAAAAAGTAGCACCCTCGGGGCAAGAACAAGGACGAGGTTGGAGGTTAAGAACGGGGAATATCCGCAAGCCACCGTCGATAACCCTCAACCTCCAACCTCAACCTCGTTCTCGTTCTCGTCCAGCGCGGCGCAGCCGCGCCCGTCCTCAACCTCAACCTCAACCTCAACCTCAACCTCGTCCTCGTCCTCGTCCTCAACATTCGGCTGTACATTTGCACGAATCGTGAAACGGCCCCACGGTTCACGGGTCAAACGAAGTGCGCGACACACATGACCTCACATGCGAAGATTGTCGGAGAAGGTTGGACCTTCGATGACGTGCTGTTGATTCCGGCGTACAGCGAGGTGCTGCCGCGCGAAACGCGTTTGGCGAGCCCCTTCTCGCGGAATATCCAACTCCAAACGCCGGTCATCTCCGCGGCAATGGATACGGTGACAGACAGCAAGATGGCCATCGCGATGGCGCGAGAAGGCGGCATCGGCGTGATCCACAAAAACATGTCCATCGAGGAGCAAGCGGCGGAAGTGCGGCGCGTCAAACGGTCGGAAAGTGGCCTCATCCAGGACCCCATTACGCTGCGCCAAGAGGCCGTGGTGGGCGATGCATTGGCCATCATGCGCGAGCATGGCATCGGTGGAATTCCGGTGGTAGATGGCGCAGGATACCTCAAAGGCATCGTGACGAACCGGGATTTGCGCTTCGAGAAAGATCCCACGCGGCCGATCGAGGAGGTGATGACGAGTGAACACCTCATCGTGACGCGGGATGGTGGAAACTTGGCGGAGGCGGGCCAAATCTTGCGGAAACACCGCATCGAGAAACTCCCCGTCATCGATAGCGAGGGCAAACTCATCGGCCTGATTACCTACCGGGACATCATCAAGCTCAGCGAGTTCCCGAATGCGTGCAAGGACAAATTCGGCCGGCTGCGGGTGGCTGCGGCCGTCGGCGTCACGGCAGACACGGACGAGCGCGTCGGAGCCCTCGTCGGAGCAGGCGTCGATGCGGTAATCATCGACACGGCCCACGGCCACAGCAAAGGCGTCCTCGACACTTTGCGCCGCGTGAAGCGCAACTTCCCGACCATCGACGTCGTGTGCGGGAACATCGCCACAGGAGAGGCTGCACGCGCCCTTGCCGAGGCTGGGGCAGACGCCGTGAAGGTGGGGATCGGGCCGGGCTCAATTTGCACGACGCGGGTGATTGCTGGGGTGGGCGTGCCGCAGTTGAGTGCGGTCATGGAAGTCGCCGCAGCCCTCGAGGGCACGGGCGTTCCGGTCATCGCAGACGGTGGCATCCGGTTCACGGGGGACGTGGTAAAAGCCATCGCCGGAGGGGCGCACACTGTGATGGTCGGTTCGATGTTTGCCGGGACCGAGGAAAGCCCGGGGGAGACCATCATTTACGAAGGCCGGCGGTTCAAGAGCTACCGGGGCATGGGCTCGCTCGAGGCCATGCAAAAGGGATCGAAG
>JBIIRP010000064.1:0-8374 GCA_044341475.1 Flavobacteriales bacterium
CAGCCCGGTACGTGTCCACCGAAACCCGCGCCTCGGGACGCGCGGCCAGCAGGCCTTCGAGGACAGGCTGCAGGCGCCGCCACTCCTCGGCGGCACCGACCGGCTCCGCCCCCGGACGCGTGGACTGACCGCCGACATCAACCAGGTCCGCCCCGGCATCCCAGGCGCGGATGGCCTGGTCCACCGACCCGTTCCGCCCCCCGGCATAAAACGAGTCCGGCGTGCAGTTCACGACCGCCATCAACCGCGGCCGGTCGAGTGGCAGCAACGTGCCGCGCAGGTTGAGGGAGTAGGCGTGCATCGAGACGTATCTTCGTCCGCGAAGGTAGGGCCACGTGGCCTGAGCCCCCCGACGTGCCGATGGATGCTACCCTTGCGGCTTACGATGCCGAATTCGAACGCTGCGCGCGGCTGTTCCTCCTGAAAACAGCCGATTACGGCACGGCTTGGCGCATTTTGCGCCCGGCTTCGCTGACCGACCAGCTCTTCATCAAAGCAAACCGGATTCGGACCTTGCAGGAGACCGGTGTCTCGAAGGTGGGCGAGGGCATCGTCGATGAGTTCGTGGGGATTGTGAACTACGGATTGCTCGCACTCGTCCAGCTGAGCTTGCCGGGAGATGCCCCGCTTGAATTGCAAGCCGGCGACGCCGAGCGCTTGTACTGCGAAGCATTCCGCGCCACCCGCGAGTTGATGCAGCGCAAGAACCACGACTACGGTGAAGCGTGGCGCGACATGCGGGTGGGCTCGTTGGTCGATTTGATTTTGATGAAGGTGCTGCGCGTCAAGCAGATCGAAGATGCTGGTGGAGCGACGCGCGTCTCAGAAGGCGTCGAGGCGAACTACATGGACATGGTGAATTACGCTTTGTTTGCGCTCATTTTGATTTCCGAATCCCGCTCCTAACCCGCGTAGAAATGCACTACATCGTTCTGATTGCGCGCATTTTGGTCGGCACCCTCTTTGTCGTTTCTGGGTTGATTAAGGCAAACGACGCCCTCGGTTTCATGTACAAGCTCGAGGAATACTTCGAACCGGGCGCGCTGAACCTCGTGGCGTGGGCGCCCTATGCCCTGGAGTTAGCGGTGTTCATCTGCATCTCGGAAATCCTGCTCGGTGTGGCGCTGCTGACGGGCGCTTGGCCGCGGCTGACGGCCTCGTTGACCGCTGCGATGATGGCGTTTTTCACCTGGTTGACGTGGTATACCTCGACCTGCGACCCGTATGGGATGAAGACGGTGGTGGATGCTGCCGGCCTTGCCGTCCAAATCCCGAACCAATGCGTCCTTTCGTGCGGCTGCTTCGGAAATGCCATCCCACTCACCCCGTACGAGAGCTTCCTCAAGGATGTGGTGCTGAGCATCTTGACTCTTCCCATCCTGTTCGGCGCCTTCACCGGTCGGATCACCCTCAACCGCGGCAAAGATGCCTGGATCGCAGTGACGGCGAGCCTGGTCTTGCTCTATGTGTTCTGCGAGGCCATGCTGCACTGGAACTTCCCGGTGCTCTTCCTCGGTGGGTGCTGGGCGCTGGCCGAAGGGGTGCGCAGGCGGCTGACCGGACCGGGTCAAGTGCCGGCCATGGCGGCTGCCACGCTTGTGCTCGCAGGGGCGTTTCAAACCTGGACCCTCGCCTACGAACCGGTCCGGGACTACCGCCCCTACGCGGTGGGAGAGGATCTTATCAAAAACCGTAAAACCGCTGAAGAACTGGGACTTGAGCCGCCTCAGTTCGCGGTTCAGTACACCTTCCGCAACGTGCAGACCGGAGCCGATACGGTGGTCATGAGCACGGATTGGCTGGCGATCTACAAGGAGCCCGCATTTGCCTCGACGTACGAGGTAGTGAGCTACGAAGGTCCGCAGGTGAAAATCCGGGATGGCTACGAGCCACCCATCCTGGACCTCCAAATGCTCGACGCGGCAGGCAACGACGTGGTCGATTCGGTGCTCAACTTGCCGGGGTGGGTTTGGCTGCATGTGTCGCGGGATCTCGGCGAAGCAGGAGCACGCGGCACTGCAGACTTCCAGACCCTTCAGCAGGAAGCCACCGCCCGCGGTTGGCACCTCTTCGGGCTGACCAGCGCGCCGCCGGACGAGGTGCGCGCCTTCACGACCGCCCACGGCCTGAGCTACCCGTTCCTGGGGTGCGACCAAACCGAGCTCAAGATCATCGCGCGGTCGAATCCAGCCCTGCTGTTGCTTCAAGACGGCGTCGTGCGCGGCAAATGGGCTTGGCGCGACCTGCCGGAGGTGGACGAAATGCGCCGCATGTGCGGCGTGGCGCCGTGAACGTCCGGGCGATCGCGCTCCGGGTCGCGCGTGGGGCCGGCGTGCTCTGGGGTTCACTGTCACTGGTCTTCGTGCTCTTTTTGTTCGTTCCCGATCCTGCCCGCCAGCTGGCGGGCCAAAACGAATCCGAAGCCGCCGTCGCGGCCATCCGCACGAAGTACGGCCTCGACCGCCCGGCGTCCGAGCGCTACCTCGACTTCCTCGCCGGCCTCAGCCCGTTCCGCCCTGATCCCACCGGCAACTGGCGCCTCCAGCCGCCCGACCTCGGCCGTTCCTACCTCACGGACCGTCCGGTCACGGCGGCCCTCGCCGACGCCCTCCCGGGAACCCTGCTGCTGGCCTCCCTCGCCATGGCCGGCGCCCTCGCCTTGGGCATCGCCGTAGGACTCCTCCTGGCCGCCCATCCCGGGAGCCGCTGGGACACGGCGGTGCTCGGGGCGGCGGCGCTCGGCATGTCGGCGCCGTCGTTTGTCGTTGCCCTCGCCGTGGCGTGGCTGTTCGGGTCGGTCCTACACGCCTACACGGGCTTGCCCATGACAGGGGGCATGGTGGCCGTCGACCCCTTTTACGGACCGCAACTCGCCTGGTCGCATGCCATCCTGCCGGCCTTCACCCTGGCCCTGCGGCCGCTCTCGGTGGTCATCCAACTCACCCGCAACGCCGCACTCGATGTGCTCGCCTCGAGCTACATCCGCACGGCCCGCTCGCAGGGCCTGTCGACCTTTCGGCTGTTTACCCGGCACGTCATCCGCAACGCGATGAATCCCGTGCTGACGGCTGCCACCGGTTGGTTTGCGGGCATGCTCGCCGGGGCAGTCTTTGTCGAGTTTGTCTTCGGCTGGAAGGGGATGGGGATGCTGATGTTCCGGGCGCTGGAACAGAACGATTTGCCGGTGGTGCTCGGGTGTGTGGCCGTCGTGGCCACCACCTTCGTTGCGCTCAATGCGGGCATGGAAGGCGTCTACCGCGCACTCGATCCCCGGATCAGGAAGTCGGAGTGAAGCCGGCGTTGAGCAGGTGGATCAGCTGCTGGGCCGTGGTGCTGAAGTAACGTTTGGTCCGGTAACTCGACACCCACTGGATGCCGCGCAGCGCATTCGTCAGGAACAGCTCGTCTGCGCGCAGGAGCTCCTGCGGACTGAGGTTGCACTCGTAGACCTTCATGCCGGCGGCCTGGGCCACACCGATGACGGCTGCACGCATGACGCCGCCGACAGGGCCGCATTCGAGGCCCGGCGTGTACAGAACTCCGTTGCTCGCGAGGAAGATGTTCGACCGGGTGGATTCGATGATTTGGTGCTGGTCGTTCAGGATGAGGGCTTCGTCGAAGCCTCCGGCTTCGGCCCAAACCGCGGACTGGACGTACAGCGTCGCAGCGAGGTTCTTGAAGTTCGCCAGCGGACTCAGCGGCTTCCGCATATCCGTGTAGATATCCACTTTCAGGCCCCGCTCGTTGAGCACGAAGTGGTTGTCCTCGAGGGGTTTGGCAATTCCCACCCACGTCATGCGGTGCTGCAGCGGCAGGTACCTTCCGCCCCCAGACCGGTAGCAGGTGACGCGGATGTACCCGCCTTCGTGGATGCCCGACGCTTGCGCCAACGCCTGCAATGCAGCGCTGAACCGCTCCCGCGTAAGGTCGTCCGGGAGCTCCATCCGGTGGCCTGCGCAGCTGTCTACGATGCGGCCGTAGTGGAGTTCGACGTTTCGGGGCACACCTCCCACGACCCGGATGGACTCGAAGAAGCCGTCGGCAAACGAGAAGGCCCGGTTGAGCAGGGGGTGGGGCAGGGCGCTTGCGGGTACGAGCTCGCCGTCGAGGAGGTACCGCTCTTCAGCGGCTACCGGTGCAGGGGCGGGGATGAAGGTGAGGGACTTCAGCATGGCACGCGGTCTGGAAGGGCTTCGAAGACAGCGAGCAGGTCGCCGTTGACGTCCATTTTAATGCCGGGAACGCCAGCGCCCTCGGCGGCCTCGACATCCCGGTCTTTGTCGCCGATCATCCACGACCGGCTGGCGTCGAGCCGGTAGCGGGCAAGGGCGCGTTCGATGAGCAAACTTCCCGGCTTGCGTGACAAACTCGCTCCCTGGCTCGGATGATGCGGGCTGTACAGGATGCCGGTCAACGGGGTGCCTTGGGCGGCACACACGTCTCGGAGGTGGGTGTGGATTTCCTGCACTGCTGCGTGGGTGTAGCGGCCTTGGGCGATGCCGCCTTGGTTCGTGATGACTACCACGGCGTAACCCGCTGAATGCATCGCACGAAGGGCGGGCAGGAAGGTCGGCAGCAAGGTGAATTCGGCTAACGACGCCGTGTAGTCGCCCGGATCGTGGTTGATGACCCCATCCCGGTCCAGGAAAATGGCCTGCTGCTTCACACCGACGAAGCTACGCAGAACGCGCTCAACCGATGCGCGTTCCGGGCGGCACATCGTGGTCGGGGGCGAGCAAACTGACCCCGCCTTCTGAGAGCGTTCCGAGGACGAGGCAGCGGGAGAGCACGGGTCCGATTTGGCGCGGCGGGAAGTTCACCACGGCCACGACTTGTCGCCCGACGAGCTCCGCCGGCGCATAGCGGTCCACAATGCGGGCAGACGAATGCAGCACCCCGAGGTCCGGCCCGAAATCGATGTAGAGCTGCACGGCAGGAATGCGCGCCTCCGGGAAGTCGCGGGCCTCGACGACGCGGCCCACCCGCAGGTCCACGCGTTCAAACTCAGCAGGGGACAGCAGCTGGTCCATGGTCCCAAGATAGGCGGCCGCGCGGTCTTCGGTACATTTGGAGCATGGAGCAGGGATTTGACTTTCCCGCCTTGACCGGCGCAGAGTGGCGAGCGGTCGCCGGCGAGGCTGCCGCGGAGCGCCTGCGCTACGACGGTCTGCGGGTGCCGGTGTGGCTCGACAGCAACGACCCGCGTGCCGCCGCACATACCCTACCTGCACGGCCGGTGCCCGTCGGGGCTGGCGGCTGGGAAATCGAACAGTCCTTCAGCGATGCGGCTTCACTAGCATCTGGCCTGGGCCATGGCGTGGAAGGCTTACGCATTCCAGCGGCTGCACAACGCGACCCCGGCATTGCTCGGCTGCTCGAGGGCGTTCACTTGCCCATGGTGGCGGTGCACCTGGACGGGGGAGGAGAGCCCGGCGCGCTGCTGGACTTCATGGACCTCGTGGGGGATTCCGATGCGGCGGCGCTCGTGGGCACATGCTCGCGGTGTGCGATGCGGTCCGATGCCGACGCGCAGCGGCTGGCGCTGCATGTGGCGGCGTGGGCGGCGGTGCTGCCGCGGTTCCGGACGTGGGGGTGCGATGCGTTGCCTTGGATTGAGGGGGGGATGTCGACGGTCGACGCGCTCGCCGGTGTGGTGCGGGCAGCTTCCGATGCGTTTGTGGGACTGGAGCAGGCGGGGATAGCGCCTCGGTCGGCAGCCGAGCGGGCGGTGGTGCGGTGGGCGGTGGATACCGATGTGCTGCACGAGGCCGCAGCGCTGCGCGCGCTGCGCATCCTGTGGGACGAGCTGCTCGGGCAGCACGGGGTGGCGGGCATTCCGCTGCGGATCGAGGTGCGGCCGGCCACGCGGCGTTGGACGCGGATGCGACCGGAGGACAACCTCCTGCGCGTTGTGGCATCGACCTACGCGGCCGTGCTGGGCCAAGCGGACGGCATCGAGGCCCTTCCGTCGACGGCGCGCAGCGAAGCACCGGCCGAAGGTCCGTTGCGGTGGGCCCGAAACATCCAGCATCTGCTGCGGGAGGAATGCGGGTTGCACCGGGTGGCGGATCCCGTGGCCGGCAGCCGGGCGGTAGAGGCGCGCGTCGGGCAGCTGCTCGACGCGGTCCGTGCTGAGGTGGCAGCGGAGCCGATGTGGGCGGGGTATGTCGCGCGGAAGGGACACCGGGAGGCGCTGCTGCGGGGAAGGGAGGCGCTGCTGCAGGCTCCGCTCTTCCTTCCAGTGGACGTGCCGCGGGGGTCGGAGATGGTGCCGGACGAACCACTCGATGGGGCGGGAGGCCCGGTGCCGTTGTGGATAGCGGATTGTGCAAAACCCGCCAAGTCAGCGCCATGAGTCACCCGCACGAAGCCTTTGGTCCCGGAATTCCGCCGTTCCTCGGCGGTCCGTATCCGACGATGTACACCACGAAGCCGTGGACCATCCGGCAGTATGCGGGCTTTTCCACCGCTGAGGAATCGAACGCCTTCTACCGCCGCAACCTCGCCGCGGGACAGAAGGGCCTCAGCGTCGCCTTCGACCTCGCCACGCACCGCGGCTACGATTCGGACCACCCCCGCGTGGCGGGTGACGTGGGCATGGCGGGTGTGGCCATCGACAGCGTCGAGGACATGAAGCGGCTCTTCGAGGGCATTCCCCTCGAAGACATGTCGGTGAGCATGACGATGAACGGGGCGGTGCTTCCGGTGCTCGCGTTTTTCATCGTCGCGGGCGAGGAGCAGGGCGTCGACCCGGCAAAGCTTTCGGGGACCATACAGAACGACATCCTCAAGGAGTTCATGGTCCGCAACACGTACATCTACCCGCCGGACCCCTCGATGCGCATCATCGCCGACATCTTCGCGTGGACGTCGCGCCACATGCCGCGGTTCAATTCGATTTCGATTTCCGGCTACCACATGCAGGAAGCCGGGGCGACGCCGGAGCTCGAGCTCGCGTACACCCTGGCCGACGGCATCGAGTACGTGCGGACGGGGATGCGGGCGGGATTAGCGGTGGACGAGTTCGCGCCGCGGTTGAGCTTCTTTTGGGCTGCGGGCATGGATCATCTGCGGGAGATTGCCAAACTCAGGGCGGGCCGCCTCCTGTGGGCCCGCGCCATGCAGGCCCTGGGCGCGCGCGATGCCCGCTCGCTCGCTTTACGCACCCACACCCAAACCAGCGGCTGGACCCTCACCGCCCAGGACCCCTGGAACAACGTCGCTCGGACCGCGCTCGAAGCCCTCGCCGCGACCTACGGCGGCACCCAAAGCCTGCACACGAACTCCCTCGACGAGGCCATCGCCCTGCCCACCGACGCTTCGGCGCGCATCGCCCGCAACACACAGCTCTTCCTGCTCCACGAAGCGGGCCTCACCGAGGCGGTGGATCCGTGGGCCGGATCGCGCGTGGTCGAGGACCTCACCGCCGAGCTCCTTTCGGCGGCCACCGCGTTGATGGACGAGGTGGAGCAGCTCGGAGGCATGGCCGAAGCGATCGGCAGCGGCTTGCCGAAGTTGCGCATCGAAGAAGCGGCCGCCCGCAAACAGGCCCGGATTGACCGGGGCGAGGACCGCATCATCGGGGTGAACCTGTTCCAGGTCGAGGAGGCCGCGGACCTGGAGGTGCTGAAGATTGACCAAACCGCTGTCCGCACCTCCCAAATCGCCCGGCTCGACGACCTCCGCACACGCCGCGACCCCGCCGCCGTAGCAGCCGCCCTCGATGCCCTGCGGGAGGCGGCCCGGACGGACGGCAACCTCCTGGCCGCTTCGGTGCAGGCCGCCCGCGTCCGGGCGACTCTCGGCGAAATCAGCTCCGCCCTCGAGGACGTCTTCGGCCGCTACCGGCCGGTCGACCGGAAGGTCAGCGGCATATTTTTGACGGAAATGGCCTCCGACGCCTCGTTTGCCCGCGTGCAGGAACTCGCGGACCGTTTCGCCGCCCTCGCCGGCCGCCGGCCCCGCATCCTCGTGGCGAAGATGGGCCAGGACGGCCACGACCGCGGTGCGAAAGTCGTCGCCTCCGCCTTTGCCGACGTCGGCTTTGATGTCGATCTCGGCCCGCTGTTTTCCACCCCGGAAGAGGTCGCCCGCCAGGCGGTCGAAAACGACGTCCACGTCGTCGGGGTGTCGACACTCGCTGCAGGTCACGCCACCCTCGTGCCCGCCCTGCTCGCCGCCTTGCGGGAAGCGGGCCGTCCGGACATCCTCGTCGTCGCCGGCGGGGTCATTCCCGAACCGGACCATGCCGACCTCTACCGGGCGGGCGTGGTGGGCATCTTCGGACCGGGCACGCCCATCGCTGCGTCTGCCGGAGACATCCTCCAGCTCCTGCTCGAGGCCTACTCCGAGCCGCCGGCGAGTTCCGCCGGGT
>JBIIRP010000056.1:0-9455 GCA_044341475.1 Flavobacteriales bacterium
CCCATGGGAAGCAGCGGTCCAGGAAGCGGTCGCCGGGTACCGGACTCAGTTTCCGCGCTGAGCGGGCTTGACGGGCCGCAGCGTGCGGCCCGGGGTCACGGTCGGTGCGGCCGTGTCGAGGGGGGCAGGGAGGTACTGCACGCCGTTGTCGCTCCGCTCGAGGTCGTTCAACACGTCGGTCGCCCGAGCGAGCACGTCGGGCAGTGCGTCGGGATGGTTGAACCACCAGGTGAAACTCTCCCGGTACCGTTCCTCGCTGACACCGGTACGCGCAAACAGGTCTGAATAGGCCGCGCTGATCCGGACGGCAGGGTCGTCTGCGCGGTACATGCCGAGCTTGCCTGCCGCTTCGATGCGTTGGGCTTCCGCATACAGCAGCGCGAACGAGTCCTTCGGCAAGATGCCTTCTGGCGGCTCGGGTGCAGAAGATCCGTCGCCGCAGCCGCCGCCGGTTGCCAGGAGCGCTGCGAGGCCTGCCGCGTGGAAGAGACGGAAGCTCATCGGTCGAAGAGCAGGCGTTCGCCCGTTCCGCGGTGGAGCACCTGGGTTCCGTCGTATACCTCGGTGCCGTTCACCCAAGTGGAGCGGACGCGGCTGCGGAAGCGGGTGCCGTCGAAGGGCGACCACTTGCATTTGGCCCACACCTCTTCCCCGACCACGGTCCACGGGGCATCCGGATCCACCAGCACGAGGTCAGCGCGGTAGCCCGGACGCAGGTAGCCGCGCCCCACGAGCCGGAACGCTTCGGCCACCTGGTGGGCCATCAGCCGGGGCACGTCGGTCACCTCGAGCACGCCGTCATGCACCAACTCGAGCATGGCCACGAGCGCGTGCTCCACGAGGGGCCCGCCCGACGGGGCGTCGAAGTAGGAACGGCTTTTCTCCTCCCAGGTGTGGGGGGCGTGGTCGGTGGCGACCACGTCGATGCGACCGCTGCGCAGTGCGGCGCGGATGGCCGCGCGGTCTTCGGCGGATTTCACCGCGGGATTCCACTTGATCGCATTGCCGAGCCGAGCGTAGTCGGCATCGCTGAACCAGAGGTGGTGGATGCAAGCTTCGGCGGTGATGCGCTTTTTTGCAAGCGGGGTGGTCGCGGAGAACAGCTCGAGTTCGCGGGCCGTGGAGATGTGCAGGATGTGCAGCCGTGTGCCGTACTGTTCGGCAAGCTCGACGGCAAAGGAAGAACTTCGGTAGCAGGCCTCCGCACTGCGCACCACGGGGTGCATGGCTGGGGGGACCTCGGAGCCGTAGCGGGCCCGGGCAGCTTCAGCGGCCGCCCGAACGGTGGCCTCGTCCTCGCAGTGCACGGCAACGAGCGTGGGCGCTTCGCTGAAAATGCCTTGCAGGGCTTCGCGCTGGTCGACCAGCATGTTGCCGGTGGAGGACCCCATGAACACCTTCACGCCGCAGACCCGGGAAGCATCTACGCGGGCCACTTCGTCGAGGTTCGAGTTCGATGCGCCGAGGTAGAACGAGTAGTTGACGGGGCTGACCTCAGCAGCCCGGGCGTACTTCTCTTCGAGCAAGTCGCTGGTCAGGGTGTTTGGGACGGTGTTCGGCATCTCCATGAAGGAGGTGATGCCGCCTGCCGCCGCTGCGGCCGATTCCGTTGTCAGGTCGGCCTTGTGGGTCAAGCCGGGTTCCCGGAAGTGAACCTGGTCGTCGATGCACCCGGGGAAGAGCCAAGCGCCTCGGCCGTCCACCACCCGATCGATCCGGAGGCCTGTGGTGTCGAGAGCGGGTCCTACGGCGAGAATGTCGCTGCCCTCTACAAGCAATTCGCCCGGGGCAGCCGTTCCCTCGTTGACGAGGACGACGTTGCGGAAATGGATGATGGCCATCAGGATGCAGGTGCAGGTCGAACCTTCCGGAAGCGCATGGCGAGAACGCCGAGGAAGGCCTCGCGGAAGATGCCCATGTTCATTTTGCTTTCGCCTATTTGTCTGTCGATGAACCGGATAGGAACCTCCTTGATGCGGAAGCCCAGCTGGCGTGCGGCGTATTTCATTTCGATTTGGAAGGCGTAGCCGACAAACCGAATGCGGTCCAAATCGATCGTACGCAGCACCTCCGCACGGTAGCACTTGAATCCCGCCGTGGCGTCCCGAACACCGAGCCAAAGCACAGCATTCACGTACACGGACGCACACGAGCTCATGAGCAGCCGGTCCCACGGCCAGTTCTCGACGCTGCCGCCGCGGGTGTACCGCGAACCTACAGCGACGTCCGCGCCCCCGTCTGCGCAAGCGCTTCGGAGCCGCTCGAGGTCCTGCGGGTTGTGCGAGAAGTCGCAGTCCATTTCGAAGAGGTAGGCGTAGTCGTGGGACAGGCCCCACCGAAATCCAGCGATGTATGCCGTTCCGAGTCCCTGCTTTCCACTGCGCTCGAGGAGGTGGATACGGCCGGGGTGGCGGGAGGCGACCGTCCGCACGATGTCCGCGGTGCCGTCCGGAGAACCGTCATCGACGATGAGCACATGAGCCCCCCAAGGCAGAGCCATCACCGTTTCGAGCATGCGTTCGACGTTGCCCCGTTCGTTGTATGTGGGGATGATGACGAGGGAGTCAGAGGTAGACATCTGCGAGCGGTCAAGCGTTCATGCGGAGGAAGTTCACCTCCTCGTCTGTGAGGTGGCGGAAATGGCCGCGGGGAAGGTCTTTTTTCGTGAGGTGCGCGAAGCGGACGCGGTCGAGTTTGGCCACTTTGTAGCCGAAGTGCTCGAAAATGCGCCGCACGATGCGGTTGCGTCCGGAGTGGAGTTCGATGCCGACTTCGTGGGGGTCGTTCCCGGCGAAGCTGATTTGGTCAGCCTTGACGAAGCCATCGTCGAGGACGAATCCCGTCTGGATTTCGTCGAGGTGGTGTTGCTGGACCTTCTCTGCGAGCGTGACGTGGTAGAGCTTCCGCACGCCGTTGCGCGGATGGGTCAGCCGGTCAGCGAGGTCGCCGTCGTTTGTGAACAGGAGAAGACCGGTGGTGTCTCGGTCCAAACGTCCCACAGGAACCAACCGCTCTTTGCACGCATTGCGCACCAGTTCCATCACCGTACGCCGGCCTTGGGGGTCGTCGAGGGTGGTGATAAACCCGCGGGGCTTGTTGAGCAGGACATAGCGTTTTGCTTCGGGGCGGATGCGGTCCGTGCCCACCTGTACGTGGTCCGAGGGCAACACCGTGCGCCCGAGTTCGGTCACCACTTCGCCGTTCACCGTGACCACCCCCGAGGTGATGAGCACATCGGCTTCGCGCCGCGAACAGATGCCGGCATGGGCGATGTAGCGGTTCAGGCGCATGGGCCCGTTCGGATCCGAGGCTACCGGGGGCTTGCGGGGTTTTGCGGGTTTCCGGCGTGGCGCCCCGGGTTTGCCCGTGGGCTTCACGCCAAACGTGCCGCCAGACTTGCCACCACTCTTGGGGCCAGACGTGCCGCTGGGCTTCGCTCCGGGTTTGCTTCCGGGTTTGCTTCCGGGTTTGTCGGCGGGAGCGGGGCGCCCGCGGTCGGACCGGGAAGGGGTGGGCTTTTTCATTGTGGGGTAAAGATAGCCGGTGAAAAGGGAGTGGGCATGGGACCGAGGACATCGCGGTAGTGGTGCACTTCAAAGGCCTGGGGCACACCGGAAATCCAAATGAAATCAAAGCGGGCCGCCGCCGGAACGTCGGGATGCTGCCGCAAGAAGGCTTCGCCTGCGCGCAGCCAACGGGCTTGCTTGCGCACATCGACCGAGGCCCAACTCGGTTCCGGACCTGCAGCCGCCCGGACCTTCACTTCAACGAAGACGGTCCACGCACCATCGACCGCCACGACATCGATTTCGCACCGGCCGAACCGCCAGTTTTGGGCCACGATGCGCATGCCCTTGCGCGCGAGCGCCGCCGCTGCACAGTGCTCGCCCCAAACTCCCCGTTCACGCCTATCCATGCCGGAAGCTCGTGGCTCCCGATTCACGCATGCAGAAAACGTTGCAAAAGCAGCCTGTTGCTTTGCAGCCGTTCAGCGCAACACGAATTCGCCGGAACCGATGCGCTGGTCGCCGTCAAGGATATACGCCTTGTACGTGCCCGGATTCAGTGCCGCTGACGGGGTGTAGAAGATGCAGGCGTCGAGGCGTTGGTTCGCATAATCGATGCCGCGGCTCGCACTCACCTGCTCACCCCCGGGCGTGCTTCCGGACGACCCGTTGCCGGGGGGCAAGATGCGTCCCCCTGGGGCAACGATTTGGAGGTACAGTTCGCGCCGCCCCGATTCTGCGATGCGGTTTTCCGTGAGCGAGAAGCACACCTTGAGCATGTCCGTCTTGCCGGCGCGATCCGTTTCCCGCTGGTGCCCCGAATCCGAGATACGCAATCCTTGCGCGGACACGCTCGAGGCCGAAAGCACCTTGCCCGTCGTGATGATTTGCTCCATGTTTTGCTGGCGCTCCAGGAGATTTTGCTTCTCCTGTTGCACCGTCTCAACGGTGGAACGCATGGTCTCATTTTCCCCCATCAGCGCTTGGTTCAGCTGGTTGAGCGAATCGATGGTAGCCACATAGCCCTTCATGATCGAGCGCAGCGTTTCGGCCTCTTTCTTCGCGGAGGAAACAGACTTTTTGCCCGACCGCACGTTGCGGATGAGCCGGTCAATTTCCTTGCGCTGTTCAGCGATTTCAGCCAACATCACCTCGTTCTCCGTCTTCAGGGTGTCGTAGGAAAACTTGAGATCTTCGAGTTCGGCAGTCAGTTGGTCGCGCTCGTCGGTCAAGACCTCCTTTTCCTCCTCAATAACCGCCACAGTTTCGTTTTGCTGCAGCAGCTGGTAGGCCAAAACAGCACACCCGACGACAAGCACGACGATGACGGCGTAAAGGACCCGCGGTTGGAGATTCATGATGTGCAAATTTGCATGAACCTTGCCAAATCTCCACCGCAAGTTCCTCGCGCACAATTGCCCATTGCAGACAGCTCGTTTAGCCTTTGCGCAACCCAAACAATCCGGTCAAACTGAAGCCGCGGGAGGTTGAGTTGGAGTTTGAGTTGGAGTTTGAGTTTGAGTTGGAGCGCGAGTTTGAGTTTGAGTTTGAGTTGGAGTGCGGGTGCGAGGAGCGTTTCTTCGGAGCGTTGCCGGAGTCGGCGGGTCGGGAGCGTTGGGGCGCCGTGTTGCCCTGATTGCGCTGGTCTCCGGACCGCGATCCTTCGGGGCGACCGGAGCCGGACCGCGATCCTTCGGGGCGACCGGAGCCGGACCGCGATCCTTCGGGGCGACCGGAGCCGGACCGCGATCCTTCGGGGCGACCGGAGCGGTTCCGGTTCCCTTCGGACCGGCCGGAGCCGGAACCGTATCCTGAGCCGTATCCCGAGCCGGAGGGGCGGGGGCGTGAGGAATGCGAGGAACGCTGGGGACGGCTGTTTCCAGCGGGTGCCGAGGAGGAGATGGCTTTGCCGCGGCGGGTGTGCTGGAGGTCGAAGTGGTAAGGATGGTCTGTTACGACAGGAACGTCCTTGCCGATGAGCTTCTGGATGTCCCGCAGGAATTCCGGCTCATCGTCTCCGTTGCAGAACGAAACGGCGATGCCGGTTGCGCCGGCGCGGCCTGTCCGCCCGATGCGGTGAACATAGGTCTCGGGGATGTTCGGCAGCTCGAAGTTGAAGACGTGGCTGATTTCCTCGACATCGATACCGCGGGCGGCGATGTCTGTGGCCACGAGGACCCGGATGCTGCCGGAACGGAAGCCCTGCATGGCGCGGTCGCGCTGGGGCTGGCTTTTGTTGCCGTGGATGGCTTCGCTCTTGATTCCCTGCTGGTTGAGGTACTTGACGACCTTGTCGGCGCCATGTTTGGTCCGGGTAAAAACGAGCGCAGACGACACTTCCGGCAAGGCAAGCATGTCCGCGAGCAGCACGCGCTTGTCGTCTTGCGGCACGAAGTACATGCGCTGGTCGACGAGTTCGGTGGTCGAGGAAATGGGCGTCACTTCGACACGCACCGGGTCGCGCAGGATGGTGCTGGCAAGCGACAGGATGGCCGGCGGCATCGTCGCCGAGAAAAACAGCGACTGCCGGCGTTCGGGCAGCATCGCGATGATTTTCTTGATGTCGTGGATGAAGCCCATGTCGAGCATGGTATCTGCTTCATCGAGAACGAGGTATTCCAAATGCCTCAGCGACGCGTACCCCTGGTTGATCAGGTCGAGCAGACGCCCGGGCGTGGCCACCACGATGTCGACACCGCGGTTGAGGGCTTCGACCTGGCGGCCTTGGCCCACGCCCCCGTAGATCAGGGTCGAGCGCAGACCGGTATGTACGGCATAGGCCTTGAGGTTGTCTTGGATTTGGTTCGCCAGCTCACGGGTGGGCGTTAAAATGAGACCGCGGATGACCCGACGGCCTTCGTGGCGCTGCCGGGACAGCAAATCGACCATGGGCAGGGCGAACGCAGCCGTTTTGCCGGTGCCTGTTTGGGCGCAACCGAGTACATCGGTGCCAGCAAGAACGTGGGGGATGGCCTGGGCCTGGATGGGGGTGGGCTCGGTATAGCCGAGCGGTTGTAGGGCGCGCAACACACGGTCGCTCAAGCCCAAATCGGTAAACAGCATCGAAAAGAGGGAATCTTATGCCGCACGAATCCGTGTGCGGAAAACGAGCCGGGCCGAAATCCCCGCTGCGCGAGGCCGGGACAACGGTCCCGTGTGCGTGCCGGTCCCGGCTGGACACGCTGGCGAAAAGCCGGCGCAAAGGAACGGCAGAATTCAGCGCCCCCGACCGGAGCTCACTTTACCGGGGCCTTGCTCCGGAAAATGGGCGCATAGACGTCCCAGTGAGACCTAACGAGCAAAGATGTCAAAATCAACACGATAGCCCCCATCGGCAGGCCGCCCGGATTCCCGAAAAGGTTCCATAAAAAAATGTTGACGGCATACGGAACAGCCGCTAAAACGGCCACCGCGCGGGTCCTCGGAATCAGCATGGCGGTGCCTGCCACGACCTTGAAGAACGCAACCCATTGGAACAGCCACCCCGTGGCGATGACCGCTTCAAAAAACGCGCGGCCAGGCCCCTCCGGAATGTCCATGGACTCAGGCGCCGCGTAAAAACTGATGAGTCCCACGGAGCCTGTCCCGACGAGGAATACGGCGAGCAAGATGTGCAGAATGAGGTGGAAGCGTTGCGCGTTCATGGATCAGCGGGGGGATGGGGAGAGTCGGAGCGGAAGGGTCGTGCGCACCCGCACGGGAGAGCCGCCGTCGAGGGCGGGCTGGAGCGCGGGGAGTGCCATGGCGGCTTGCGCGGCGGCGCGGTCGAGGTCCGGGTGGAGACTGCGGAGTACTTCGACCGAGGTGATTTGGCCGCGCTCGCTGACGACCAGCGACAGGATGAGCGTGCCTCCCGGGTGGGTTTTGCAGCTTTCTGGCCAAACCAATCCCGCTGCAATCTGAGCGAGCAGGTACCGCTGGGTGCATTCGCCAGGCTCCGGACCGGGGGTTCGCGTACATCCCGGAGCAACGGGCATAAACTCAGCAGCGTCGAGCACCTCTCCTTGTGCGCCGGCAATCCCGGACCACACCAGAACGACGTACAGGCATACAAGTCGAACCATGGCCCGAAAGTAGGCGGTTTCGTCGGAACTAGAGGTGGGCCTCAATTTGGTCCGCTAAGCGCTTCTGCAACCACGGGTACTGCAGGTGGGCGCCTGCACTGCGGGCCCGCTCCGCGTGGTGGTTGCGTTCCTGCTCCTTCGGTGCAATCGCGGCCCCGAGGCTGTGCAGGTAGAGCTCCGACGTTTTGCGTTCGTAGAAGGGGAAACAGGGACCAGAGAGTTTGCGAACCAAGTTCCATGCATCGCGTTTGCGGCCCCGGAGGAACGCAAGCCACGCCCATTCGAGGCGCAACGCCCCGAGGAACGGTGCCGCTTCGACCCACAGTTCGGGGCTGTTTTGCATGCGGAGAACACTCTCAAGGAGCTCATCGCGCAGGGCCTGGGTCGGGCTCAAGATGGCGAGGCGGCACAGGGGCTGTACAAGGGTATGCTCGCCTTCAGTGCCCGACGCGGCGAGCGCGTGCACGGCGTGTTCCCGGGCCGCGTCGATTTGGGCCAAATCACCTTCCTCCTCCGCAAGGATGAGCTGCAGTCCCAGCAAGCGACCGCGCACGACAGGGTGAATGTCGTCGATCCGCTCGGCCGATTTTTCGATCATGCGTGCGGCGCTTTCGGTCTGTCCCTCAAACAACTGGCCCATGGCCAGCAGGGTAGAGGCGAACACGTGATCGCGGTCCTGTTGGGAGCACGCCAAATAGTCTTCTAAGAGCACCCTTCCGGTGCCCGTCAGGTCATCTAAAGGAGGAAACCCCTCCCACGTCAGGCTGCGTCCACGGGCACTTCGGTTGAGCCGGCGCCAGAGGTATTCCGGCATCTCATCGGCGTCATACAAGCGCTCAACGGCCCCCGCCAGCCGCGCAATGAGCGGTCCCCGAGGACGTGCAAAGGGCACGGACTCCACGAGTTCAAGGAGCTCAGGCAAGCTGCTCGGGAGGGCGATGTAGGCATCTGGGATGGCGGCATCCCAGGCCAGGGTCTTCAAATCGAATTGGTCGGCCCGGACGGTGTCGAGGTAGAAATGAAAATCCGGCTTGTCTGCATAGCGCGCGAGCGCATTCAACGTGGTGATGGAGAATTCGCTGCTGTTCGGGATCAACCCGAAAAACCTGCGGATGGTGGAGACGGCCAGAGGAAACCTCCGATCAAATTCCTCTAACTCACTGCTGAGAATGCGGCATTCTTTAACCGTTTGGATTTCAAACCCACACCTACGAACAATGTCCCTGCGCAGTGCGCTCAGGGCTTCTTCGAAGTGGGATTGATTGCGTGAACGGAAAGCTCGTGGCATCGGCCCAAAACTACCGGTAGTGGTTCGGGCAAGCCGGGTTTGAATGTGTTTATATACGGGATTCTGTGTGGCAGTTTTAAAATTTCTTTAACACTTCGCCCGTGGCAAAATCCTTTACGTTGTTTTCACAGGCCACAAGCAGGCCGGAGTGGAGGCCTACAACGAAGTTGCTCCTATGCGGTCGGAATCCCTTCGTGTCCGGCCGCTTTCTTTGTCACCTGAACCCCGTTTGTCACTTATGCAACATATCTGAAACCTAGAATAAGGTGGTGCGTTGGCCATTGTTTGTGTGGTGGCGGTCCGAAGCGGATTACGGCCGCCGGAGTTGAGCCAGACGTGCAATTCCGGGTGCGTCGCGGCGGCTGTGATCAAAGGGGGGCTGCTCCACCCCACAAACGCCCGCGCCTCGCTGCGCTCGTCCCGGCCTTTCCATGCCCTTCGCTGCCGCCGCACACGCGGTATGCACGTCACCTTCGGGCATGAAAAAGCCCCAAGCAGGTGCTTGGGGCGTTTGTGTGGTGGAGGTCCGAAGCGGATTCGAACCGCTGTAGCAGCTTTTGCAGAGCTGAGCCTAGCCACTCGGCCATCGGACCACGG
>JBIIRP010000057.1:0-9414 GCA_044341475.1 Flavobacteriales bacterium
CACGTAGGCCAACGCCCGGAGGGGCCACCGCACGCCGGCCCACCACAACACCCCCGCTATTCCCGCAAGCACGCCCCCGGCAACCGCGACCTCCCACACCGGCACGGGCTCGAGCATCGCCTCCGGCGAAAACGCACCCTGCACCCACGTCGGCCCCCCCAGCCACGCCTGCACCACGGCGCTCGCGTTGTTCGCGAAATGCGCGGCGATAGCGGGCCACAGCGAACCGCTGGCGACGGCGAGCATCCCGAACACCGCTCCGAGCGCCGCTCGGGCCAGGAAGCCGTGGAATTGCAGGTGGATGGCGCTGAAGAGCAGCGCAGCGAGCACGACCGAGATGCCGGCGCGTCCGGTCCAGCGTGCGAGGGTCTGTTGGACTGCGCCCCGGAAGGCAAGCTCCTCGCAGATGGCCGGGAGGATGGCCACGACGAGCAGGGCGATGAGGGCTTGGGCCGCCGACGAAAACGAGAGCATTTCGATGGTGATGGGAGCCGCACGCGCTTCGAGGTCGGCGATGGCGTCTGCCCACGGCGTGAGGTCGGCGAGTTTGCGGTCGAGGCGGGAGATAGCGTCGGCCAAAACAGGCGCCGCCGCGCCCACCACCAGACCCGCAGCCATCCACCCCGCCAGGCGCGGCCGGGCCGGCTGGGCAGACACGGGTGTGGGCATGCGGCCGAACAGCACCACGAAGAGCGCGGCTGCTCCGCCGAACGAGACGAGCTGGTTCAGGCCGTTGATGGTCCATTGGAGCGCACGGCCCCGGGGCGTGTGGACCTGCAGTGCGAGGGTTTGGACGGCTTCTGTGTCCAGGCCCCACAGGAACGAAGCCCCGGCGAGGACGAGGGTGAGCGTGGCTCCCATGCCGGCGACGCAGGAGCAGAAGAAGAAGACCAGCCGCATCGGCGGCGACATCCCAGCGAACGCGGTGCGGATCATGGCGTACCTTTGCGGCGCAAGTTCGCGGTTTGGTCCACATCGCCCACATCCCCCTCACCGACTTTCCCTTGTTGCTGGCCCCGATGGAGGACGTCAGCGATCCGCCTTTCCGTGCGGTCTGCAAGCGCTACGGTGCGGACATGATGTACACGGAGTTCATCAGCAGCGAGGGCCTGATCCGCGATGCAGCGAAGAGCAAAGCGAAGCTCGATGTCTTTGAATACGAGCGACCTATCGGCATCCAGCTGTTCGGAAGCGACATCGAGTCCATGCGGGAAGCCGCGGAAATCGCCACAGCGGCGGGCCCGGACCTGATCGACATCAACTACGGCTGCCCCGTGAAGAAGGTGGCATGCCGCGGCGCGGGCGCCGGGATCCTGCAGAACATCCCGAAGATGGTCGAGATGACCCGCGAGATCGTCCGCGCGACGCACCTGCCGGTCACCGTGAAGACGCGCCTCGGCTGGGATGATGCGAGCAAAAACGTGGTGGAGGTGGCCGAGCGGCTGCAGGACATCGGCATCGCGGCGCTGTCTGTGCACGGGCGGACGCGGGCCCAGATGTACAAGGGCGAGGCGGACTGGACCCTCATCGGCGAGATCAAGCGCAACCCGCGGATGACCATCCCCATCTTCGGGAACGGCGACATCGATTCGCCCGAGAAGGCACTGCTCTACCGCGAGCGGTATGGCGTGGACGGCATCATGATCGGTCGGGCGGCCATCGGAGCGCCGTGGTTCTTCCGGGAAGTCAAGCACTTCTTTGCCACCGGCGAGCGGCTGCCGGCGCCGACCCTCTCCGAGCGCGTGGATGCGGCGAGCGAGCACTTCGAGCGGTCGATTGCGTGGAAGGGCCCGCGGCTGGGCGTGGTGGAGATGCGCCGCCACTACGCGAATTACTTCAAGGGCATCGACCACTTCCGCGAGCACCGGCTGGATTTGGTGACGCTGGAGGATCCGGATGCGCTGCGCGCCAAACTCGCCTCCATCGCCCAGCTTACGCCGGAAGCGTGAGGCGCCGCACCAGGATCCTCACCATCACAGCAGATCCCAGGCCGCCGACGCACATGACGACGGCAAACACCCCCGCGACATCTCCCCAGGCCAGCCGCACCGGGTAGTG
The DNA here is from genome assembly GCA_044341475.1 of Flavobacteriales bacterium. Lineage (GTDB taxonomy): Bacteria > Bacteroidota > Bacteroidia > Flavobacteriales_D > Sanyastnellaceae > CAMCYM01. The sequence continues at coordinate 2,059 of JBIIRP010000057.1, forward strand.
CGGCACCACCGAGCCCTCCAGAGCGAGCCACCCGAAGTGCGCTTGGCCCAGGACGAGGGCCATGCCCACGAGCAATCCGAGCCCGCCTCCGACGGCGTGGATGATGAGACCCTGAAGCGAAAAGGCCCGCTCGAGCGCCGCCCCCGTCAGCCCAAACGCCTGGAGCACCGCCATGTCCTCGCGTTTGTCGAGAATGAGCATGGTGAGCGACGCCATGACGTTGAACGCGGCCACCACAAGAATGAAGCTAAGAATCAAAAACGTAGCCCACTTCTCGGCCCGGTTTGTCGCGTGGATGAGTCGGTTTTTTTCTTCCCGGGTGCGGAGGTGGGCGTCGGGCCCCAGCCCGAGGGCGGCTCGGGCCACCTCCACCTCCATCCCCGGTGGAGGGAGCACCTCGAATCGGCTGACACTTCCCGTTCTGTCGAAAAGTTCGCGGGCGGTCGCCAGCGGCACGAGCACGGTGCGCGCGTCGATGTCGGCGTTCACCGACAGCACATCGCAGGCGACGACGGTGCGGCTGCGGAACGCCCGTTCGCCGCTGCGCGACAGCGACTTGCCCCGGATGGGGGCGCTCACGGAGAGCACGGCGGCCTGGGAGCCGTCCACCGCCACGCCGAGCTGGTTGCGCACGCCAGAACCGAGGGTGGCACAGGGCGCGCCGGCCCATTCATCTTGCCACTGACCGCTCACGATTCCTCGGTCGAGCTCGGTCACCTTCCCGAACCGCTCGTCCATTCCCACCACAGATACCACAACCGGCTCGCCCCCCGCCATCCGCACGACCGCCTGTTCCTCGACCACCGGCGCCACGACGGCCCCGGGCAACGCTTCCTCGATCCACGGCCCCAGCGAATCCGGCACCACGGCCCCTTCGACCGGCACCACGGCCCACGGGGCGTCCAGCGTCCCGAACAGCTCCTCCACCACGTCGCCGATCCCGTTGAAGGCGCTCAACACCGCCACCATCGCCGCCGCGACCGCCCCGATGACGAACATGGAGATGCCGGAAATCACGTGGATCAGGTTCCGCGATTTGCGGCTGAACACGTAGCGGCGGGCCAGTCGGAAAGGCAGCATGCCCGCGAAGGTACCGTTAAACCTCGGCCGGCTTTTGCTATCTTCTACCCGTGCAACGGATTCTCGCGTACTTCGTGCTGGTTGTCGGTTTGGAGGCGGGTGGCCTGACGGCCCAAACCTACTTCCCCCCCGTCCCCGCCGCCTCCGCCCCTTGGGAAACAGTCTCCCCCGCTTCCCTCGGTTGGTGCCCAGAGGCCGTCGAGGCGCTCCATGCCTTCGCCGACTCCACCGGCTCCCGGGCCCTCCTAGTCCTCCAGGGCGGGCGCATCGCCGTCGAGGGCTACTACAACGGCCACGGCCCGGACAGCGCGTGGTACTGGGCCTCGGCAGGCAAATCCGTGATGGCGGCGCTCTGCGCCCGCGCCATGGCCGAAGGCGACCTCACCCCCTCCACGGCGGTGAGTTCCCTCCTGGGCCCCGGTTGGTCCTCCGCATCCGCCCCCACCGAGTCCAGCATCACGGTCTCCCACCTCCTCACGATGACCTCTGGCTTCGACGACGGCGTCCCCGACGACGACTGCTGGGCCCCCGAATGCTTGGTCCCCCTCGCCGCTCCCGGCACGCGGTGGGCGTACCACAACGCCCCGTACCACATCTTGCACGAAGTGCTTCCGGAGGCCACGGGCCTGTCCGTGAACTTTTTCCTGAACAACCGGGTCTTCGCGCCCATTGGCGCCGCCGGCCTATATGTGCAGTTCGCGAACGAACCCTGGAACAGGGTGCTGGTTTCGAAAGCACGCGATGCGGCGCGGTTTGGGCTGCTGGCGGCCCGAGGCTGGCAGTGGAACGGGCAGTACCTCATCGCCGACAGCAGCCTGCGAGCGGCCCTTACGGCCCCGTCGACAGCGCTGAACCCGTCGTACGGCTGGCTGTGGTGGCTCAACGGCGGCCCCACGCACCGCATGCCGTCTTCCCAGGTGGTCTTCAACGGGCCCATGGTGCCTGCGGCGCCGCCGGACCTCCGCATGGCCCTCGGGCGGGATGACCAAAAGGTGTGGGCCATCCCTTCGCTTGACCTTGTGGTGGTCCGGCTCGGCGAAAATCCGGCCTTCCCCAGCCTCGCCGGCTTCGATTACAACGCCGCCCTCTGGTCGCGCCTGTCCGCCGTACTCCTCGGCTGTTGCCCCGCCGACCTCGACGGCAGCGGCACGGTGGACGTCCAGGACCTCTTGCTGTTCTTGCCCGGTTACGGCTGCCTCGCCGGCTGCCCGGCCGACCTCAGCGGCGACGGGGCCGTAGGCACAGCCGATCTGAACCTACTGCTGGCTGCCTACGGCACCCCCTGTCCTTGACCCTCAGCCCTTGAGTGCCCGCTCGAGCTCGTCCACCCGGTCGAGGCTGTCGTCGAGGTAGAAGTTGAGTTCCGGGACGATGCGTACCTGTTTGCCGATAAGGGCGCCCAGCTCCTTGCGGATGCGCCAGCCTTCCTCCTTCACCGCCTGCAGCGCAGCCTGTTTGTCGCTTACACCCATGAAGCTCAGGTACACTTTCGCCAGCCCGAGGTCGGGCGCCATGCGCACCGTCGTAACGGTGATGAATAGCGGCCCAAACCACGCGCGGCCGTTCCGTTGCAGCAGGGTCCCAAGGTCGCGCCGAATCAACTCGGCCACTTTTTCAGATCGGATGGACATCAGTACAGGAAGGAGTTGTACGGGTAGCGCACCTCGTGGATGGTGCGCACCTGGGTATAAAGCAGGTCGCGCAAGGGGTCGAGGCCCGTGCGTTCGTGGGCGGAGATGAACGCTACGGCACGACCGGTCCGCTCGAACCTTTCGCGAATCGACTCCATTTGCTCCTCCGCGGTGGGTCCGAACGGCTCTTCGACGAGCCGGTCGATTTTGTTGAACACCAGCACGGTCGGCTTGTCCGCACTCCCGATTTCGCCGAGAGTTTTCTCAACGACGGCGATGTGGTCTTCGAATTGGGGGTGTGAAATGTCCACGACGTGCAGGAGCAGGTCGCTTTCGCGCGTCTCGTCGAGGGTGGATTTGAACGACTCGATGAGTTGGTGCGGGAGTTTACGGATGAACCCGACGGTGTCGGTCAGCAGGAACGGCAAGTTTCCGATGACCACCTTGCGCACGGTGGTGTCGAGTGTGGCGAACAGCTTGTTCTCGGCGAAGACGTCGCTCTTTGAGAGCAGCGTCATGAGGGTGGATTTGCCCACGTTCGTGTAGCCGACCAGGGCCACGCGGACCAGGGCGCCGCGGTTGCCGCGTTGGGTGACCAACTGCTTGTCGATGGCCGCCAGTTCTTCCCGCAGGTGGGCGATGCGGTCCCGTACGATCCGGCGGTCCGTCTCGATTTCCGTTTCGCCAGGCCCCTTCATCCCGATGCCGCCCTTTTGCTTCGACAGGTGGGTCCACATGTTCGTGAGGCGCGGCAGAAGATACTGGTATTGAGCAAGTTCTACCTGCGTCTTCGCATGAGCCGTGCGGGCGCGCGAAGCGAAGATGTCGAGGATGAGGTTCGGGCGGTCGAGGATTTTGCGTTCGGGGATCTCCTTCTCGAGGTTGCGAAGCTGTGTGGGGCTCAACTCGTCGTCGAAGATGAGCATGTCGATGTCGTGCTCTTCGACGTACTCTTTGATTTCCTGCACTTTACCGGACCCTATGAAGGTGCGGACGTCTGGATGGTCGAGGGATTGGATGAAGGTCTTGCGGGTGATGGCGTTCGCCGTCTCCGCGAGGAATGCCAGTTCGTCGAGGTACTCTTCGGCCTGTTCCCGCCGCGTACGCCCGCTGACCAAACCTACCAAGACGCAAGTCTCCTGCGGCTTTTCCGTCGGAATGAGCTTCTTTTCAAGCATGGTACCGGCTCAGCGCCGCAAGGTCTCGAGGTGATCGGCCACGGCCGCGATGGCCGCATCGTCCAGCACACCTTGTTGCGGCGGCATGGTTCCCTTTCCGTAGGTAATCAGTGCGATGCGGTCCTCGCGGGAGAGGGTGGAGGTGGACAGGTCGGGCGCTCCTGCGAGCATCAGCTTCCCGTCTTCCCCGTGGCACATGCCGCACTTTAGGGCATACGTTTTTGCGGCCTCCGCGGCTGAAATTGCCGCGCCGCCTGCTGCGGATTCCCCTGCGGAAGGTGCCTCCCCGCCACAACCGACTCCGGCCGCCACGGTTCCAGCCGCAAGAAGCAGGAGTGCAAAATGACGCTGCATCAGAACCAGCCGTAGGCTTCGAATCCGGCCCGGAACGGCCACGGAATCAGGGCGAGGATGAGGAGCAAGGCGAGGGAGAACCACAGGGCCTGTGCGCGGAACCGCGCGGCATCGGTCGAAGCGCGCTTCGAGAGGCTGTAGCCGAGCGTACCGAAAACGATGGCCACAATCATGCCGGTGATGTGTTCGACGGCAAAAAAGCGCAAGCGGGCGTTCGACATCACGTCGGGTTGATCGAACAGCGCTACGCCGTTGGGTCCATGGATGTACAGCGCCAGACCGAGCACGAGCTGGAGATGCAGTGCAATCATTGTGAAGAGCCCCAGCTTGCGGTGGCCGTCTGTGAAGGCGGCGCCGCTGCGTAAGCCGACGATGGCGCGCACGGCTGCGACGAGCAGGAGTATGAGGACGACCCAGCGCAGGGTGCCGTGCAGGTGATTGAGTCCGGTGATCATGGTCCCAAAGATAGCGCCCCTCGGCTGCCGCTGGGGCTGCCGGAGGGCGCAACTGCGGTACCGCCTGGCTTAGACGACGCCTTGGTCGATCATGGCGTCGGCGACCTTGACGAAGCCCGCGATGTTCGCGCCGCGGACGTAGTCGATGGAGCCGTCGGGGTTCGTCCCGAACTGGACGCACTGGGCGTGGATGCTCTTCATGATGCCGTGGAGGCGACCGTCGACTTCTTCCCGGGTCCAGCTCAGCCGCAGGCTGTTTTGGGACATCTCGAGACCTGACGTAGCGACTCCGCCCGCATTCGAGGCCTTGCCCGGTGCGAACAGGACGCCGCCCTGCTGGAGCGCCGAGATGGCCTCCGGGGTGGACGGCATGTTTGCGCCTTCTGCCACGCACAGGCAGCCGTTCGCGATGAGCTTCGCAGCGTCCGATCCGTGTAGTTCGTTCTGGGTCGCGCACGGGAAGGCGAGGTCGCACTTCACTCCCCACGGCGTTTCCCCGGCATGGAAGGTCGCTCCCGGGTACTGGGTGACATACTCCTGGATGCGGCCGCGGCGCACATTCTTCAGGTCCATGACCCACGCGAGTTTCGCGGCATCGATGCCTTCCGGGTCGTGGATGTAGCCGCTGGAATCGCTGAGTGTCAGCACGCGGGCGCCGAGCTGGATGCACTTCTCGGCTGCATACTGGGCGACGTTGCCCGACCCGGACACGACCGCCGTCCGGCCGGACAGGGTGAGGCCCTTCGTGGCCAGCATCTCCTGGGCGAAGTATACGCACCCGTAGCCGGTGGCTTCCGGGCGGATGAGCGAGCCGCCCCACTTGATGCCCTTGCCGGTCAGCACGCCTGTGAATTCGTTCCGCAGGCGCTTGTACTGGCCGAACAGGAATCCGATTTCGCGTCCGCCGACCCCGATGTCCCCGGCGGGAACGTCGGTGTCTGGGCCGATGTGGCGCGCGAGTTCCGTCATGAAGCTTTGGCAAAAGCGCATGACTTCCGCATCCGATTTGCCCTTCGGGTCGAAATCAGAACCGCCCTTGCCACCGCCCATGGGCAGCGTGGTCAGCGAGTTTTTGAAGACCTGCTCGAAGCCCAGAAACTTCAGGATGCCCAAATTCACCGACGGGTGGAAACGCAAACCGCCCTTGTACGGGCCGATGGCGCTGTTGTATTCCACGCGGAATCCGCGGTTTACCTGGACCTCGCCGGCGTCATTCGTCCACGGAACGCGGAAAATGATGGTGCGTTCGGGTTCCACGATGCGCTCGAGGATGCGGTGCTGCTTGTACTTCGGGTTCGCCTCGATAAAGGGAATGACGGTTTCGGCCACTTCCTGAACCGCTTGGAGGAACTCCGGTTCGTTCGGGTTGGACGCGCGTACGCGGTCCATAAAGGCGTCGATGTGCGCCTGGTGGGGGTGTGACATGAACGTATGATTGACGTTTCGGCGGGCGAAATTAGCTCAAAGGCACGCGGTACGGCCGCCATCCACCGGCAAATTGATACCCGAGATGTAGGCCGCTGCCGGCGAGCACAAAAACGCGACCGCGCGGGCGATTTCTTCGGGCCGGCCGATGCGGCGCAGGGGCACTTCCGCCGCCATTTCGCCGCGGATTTCCGCGGGGGTGGCGCCGGTCCGCTCGGATTTGGCAGCGATCAGCCCGGAAAGCCGCTCGGTGTCGGTCGCCCCGGGCAGAACGTTGTTCACGGTGATGCCCCAAGGACCTACCTCGTTTGCAAGCGTTTTCGACCAATTCGCCACCGCACCGCGGACGGTGTTGCTCACGCCCAGTCCATGCAGGGGCTGCTTGACGCTGGTCGAGATGATGTTCACGATGCGTCCGAATCCCGCTGCGCGCATGCCCGGAAGCACGGCGGTGGCGAGCAGGTGGTTGCAGATGAGGTGCTGGGAAAAGGTGGCGGAAAAGGCGTCCGGACGGGCGTCGGTGATGGGTCCGCCAGCCGGTCCGCCGGTGTTGTTGACGAGGATGTGGACGGGCTCGTCCGCAACTACGGAGGCGATTGCGCGCTCGACCGCTGCAGGGTCGGCGAAGTCTGCGGCGAGGATGCGGTGCCGGCCGGGCTCCACCAGCTCAGCCCGGGCCGCCTCCAGCCGGTCGGCGTTGCGCGCCAGGAGCACCACTCGGGCGCCGAGGCCGGCCAAATGCCGGGCCACCTCCCGCCCGATGCCCCCCGAAGCTCCGCCGACTACGGCGGTCAAGCCGGTCAAATCGACTGGCATCCACTGCACATCCGCATTCCTTTCCTGCATGCCACGAAGGTAAGGGGACTACCTTGCGGCATGAACCGCATCGATCACCTCGGCATCGCGGTGCGCGACCTCGACGCCGCCGAACGCATCTACACGGACCTGCTCGGCGCCGGCCCCTACAAGCGCGAGGAAGTCGCCGACGAGGGCGTGCTCACCAGCTTTTTCCGCGTCGGTGAATCGAAAATCGAACTCCTTGCGGCGACGCGTGACGACAGTCCCATCGCCCGGCATGTGGCGTCCCGCGGCGAGGGCCTCCACCATGTCGCCTTCCACGTCGACGATCTCGCCTCCGAACTCGCCCGCCTCGAGGCCCTCGGCTACCGCCGTATCAGCGGCCCCAAACCCGGCGCAGACGGCATGCGCATCGCCTTCCTCCACCCCTCGGAC
>JBIIRP010000058.1:0-9226 GCA_044341475.1 Flavobacteriales bacterium
CGCTGCCTGGCTCAGCATGTGCACCTCGTCGATGATGTACACCTTGTATTTACCGCGCTGCGGAGGGATGCGCACCTGGTCGACGATGGACCGGATGTCCTCTACCTTGTTGTTTGAAGCCGCGTCCAGCTCGAAGACGTTGAAGGCGTAGTCCTCACCGGGGTCGTGCGCGAATCCGTTAATCGAGCGGGCGAAAATGCGGGCGGTAGTGGTCTTGCCTACGCCGCGTGGGCCGCAGAAGAGGTAGGCCTGGGCAATGGTGCCGGAAGCGATGGCCTGCTGGAGGGTGCGCGTGATGCCCGTTTGGCCCACCACGGCGTCCCAATCCTGAGGACGGTACTTCCGGGCGGATACAGTGTAGGCAGGCACAGCGGCTTCCATGGTCCCGCGAATATCGGGAGGCGAAGGCCACCCCGCGCAGGGAGGTTATTCACATTCCGCAAACAAAGTCCTTGGAAATGGACGCAGCTCCGTGTACTTTTGCACCCCGATTTTTTCCCAAACCAGTTCCCATGAACCGTTACGAAACTGTTTTCATTATGACTCCCGTGCTGTCTGCTGAGCAGGTGGCGGAAACAGTTGAGAAGTTCCGGAGCATCCTCAAGAAGAGCGGCGCGGTCATCGTGCACGAGGATGCCTGGGGGTTGCGGAAGTTGGCCTACCCCATCCAGAAGAAGTCCACGGGCTTCTACCAGTTGCTGGAGTTCGAGGTCGACCCGACTGCAATCCTACCCTTCGAGACTGAGTTCCGGCGGGATGAGCGCATCCTGCGCTTCCTGACCACGCGGATGGACAAGCACCACACGGCCTACGCTGAAGCGCGCCGTGGCAAGTCGCGTGCCCAGTCGTCCGCTTCCGTTGAACCCACGATGAACGCTTAATCCGAAGGCCATGTCTGAGAAAAACGTCCGGTTCCTGAACCCGATCAGCATCGATACCCAAAAGGAGAAGTACTGCCGGTTCAAGGCCAAAGGATTCACGTACATCGATTACAAGGATCCAGACTTCCTCCTGATGCTCTGCAACGAGCAGGGTAAAATTCTTCCCCGCCGCATCACCGGAACTTCCTTGAAGTTCCAGCGCAAGGTGTCGCAGGCCATTAAAAAAGCACGTCACCTGGCTCTGATGCCATACGTGGCGGACAACCTCCACTGAGCCGACCGAGCGCCATGGACATCATCCTCAAACACGACGTTGAAAACCTGGGCAGCAAGCACGACATCGTGAGCGTGCGCCCCGGATATGCGCGGAACTTCCTGATCCCGCAAGGGTATGCAGTCGCTGCAACCCCGTCTGCCCGCAAAGTGGTGGCCGAGGTCATCAAGCAGCAAGCGCACAAGGCCTCGAAGGCCTTGGATCAGGCCCGCGGTTTGGCCACACGCCTCGAAACGCTGACGCTCTCCATCGGAGCGAAGGCGGGAGAGAGCGGCAAAATCTTCGGCTCGGTGAACACCATCCAGATTGCAGAAGCGCTGCAGCGTGCCGGGTTAGACATCGACCGCAAGCAGATTGCACTCGTCGACGAACACATCAAAGAACTCGGCGCGTACGAGGCGAAGGTGAAGCTGCACCGCGAGGTGACCGCCATCGTCAAGTTCAATGTGGTCGCTGAGTAATTCTCCGAATTTCCTCGAAAGGGCTGCCTCTCCGGAGCGCAGCCCTTTTGCTTTTTTCAGGACCTCTGTACCTTCAAGCCATGCGGTTCGACCTCAAGAGTGAGTTCTCCCCCACCGGGGATCAGCCCGAAGCCATCCGCCAACTCGTGGAAGGGGTCCAGCAAGGCGCCCCTGCCCAGGTGCTGCTCGGGGTAACCGGTTCGGGCAAAACCTTTACGGTCGCGAACGTCATCGCCCAAACCCAGCGGCCCACCCTCGTCCTCAGCCACAACAAAACCCTCGCGGCCCAGCTCTACAGCGAGTTCAAGGACTTTTTCCCAGACAACCTCGTCGAGTACTTCGTCAGCTACTACGACTACTATCAGCCCGAGGCCTACATCGCAGCGACGAACACCTACATCGAGAAAGACCTCGCCATCAACGAGGAGATCGAGAAGCTCCGGCTGAGCGCGACGTCGGCCCTGCTGAGCGGCCGACGCGATGTCATCGTGGTGGCGAGCATCAGCTGCATCTACGGCATCGGAAACCCTGTCGAGTTCCACAAGAGTGTGATTCCGATTGAAGTGGGCCAAAAGTGGGGACGCAACGCCTTTTTGCACCGGCTCGTGAGCTCGCTGTACAGCCGGACGCGGGCCGAGTTCAAGCGGGGGACGTTTCGGGTGCAGGGGGATACTGTCGATGTGTTTTTGGCCCATGCGGACCACGCGGTGCGCGTGCGGTTCTGGGGGGACGAAATCGAAGCCATCGAGACCATCGATCCGGCGACCGCCACCCGCATGGGTACCTTTACCTCCCTCGTTATCTACCCTGCGAACCTCTTTGTGAGCAGCAAGGACACGACTGACCGGGCGGTTTGGGAGATCCAGCAAGACCTCGAACTCCGCAAAGGCCAATTCAACGCACAGGCCCGCTTCATCGAGGCCAAACGCCTGGAAGAGCGCACGTTGTACGACCTCGAGATGATCAAGGAAATCGGGTTTTGCAACGGCATCGAAAACTATAGCCGCTACTTCGACCGCCGCGAACCGGGCCAGCGTCCGTTCTGCCTGCTCGATTACTTCCCGCAGGATTTCCTCCTCGTCATCGACGAAAGCCACGTCACGGTTTCCCAAATCGGCGCCATGTACGGCGGCGACCGTTCGCGGAAGGAATCCCTCGTCGACTTCGGATTCCGCCTGCCCTCTGCGCTCGACAACCGGCCGCTGACGTTCGATGAATTCAACTCCATCGTTCACCAAACCCTCTACGTCAGCGCCACCCCGGCCGACTACGAACTCCAGGCCGCCGAGGGCGTCGTCGTCGAGCAGCTCATCCGGCCCACCGGGTTGCTCGACCCGCCCATCGAGGTGCGGCCGTGCGCGAACCAAGTGGACGACCTCGTCGCCGAAATCCGCTCGACAGTGGCGGCCGGCGACCGCGTGCTCGTCACCACCCTCACGAAGCGCATGGCCGAGGAGCTGACGAAGTACCTCGACCGGCTCGGCATCGGCACGCGCTACATCCACTCGGACGTGAAAACGCTCGACCGCGTGGAAATCCTGCGTCAGTTGCGCGACGGGACCTTCGATGTGCTCGTCGGCGTGAACCTGCTGCGCGAGGGCCTCGACATCCCGGAGGTCGCGCTGGTGGCCATCCTCGACGCGGACAAGGAGGGCTTTCTGCGCTCGAACCGGTCGTTGACCCAAACCGCCGGCCGCGCGGCGCGCAACGTCAACGGCCGCGTGCTCTTCTACGCCGACAAGGTCACCGAATCCATGGCCTCGACCATCGACGAGACCTCCCGCCGCCGGGCCAAACAAGAAGCGTACAACGCCGCCCACGGCATCTCCCCCCAGCAAATCCGCAAAGCGCGCCGCACCCTCTTCGAGCAATCGGGCCTCATCGACGACCGCCCCCGCCACATCGCCGCCGAACCCGGCGCCACCCTATCCGCCTCCGCCCCTGCCGCCATCGACCCCGTCCTGTCCGCCATGACCACCGCGGCCCTGACCCAAGAGGTCAAAAAGGCCCGCAAAGCCATGGACCAGGCCGCGCGCGACATGGACTTCATGGAAGCCGCCCGCCTCCGCGACCAGTGGTTTGCGATGAAGGCCCTCCTCGAAGAACGCACTGCAACCTCCGCCTGATCCGTGGCACACGACTTCCCTCGCGTTCCGGTGCGCGTCGTCCTCGAGGACATCCGGTCCGGACTCAACGTCGGCGCCTTCTTCCGGACCGCCGACGCCTTCGCCCTTGAAGCCATCGAACTCTGCGGCTACACCGCCCATCCCCCCCACCGCGACATCCTCAAAAGCGCCCTCGGCGCGACCGAGACCGTGCCGTGGCGTGCCCATGCCACCGCAACCGAAGCGCTCGCCCTGCTGCGGGCCGAGGGGTGGCGCACCTCAGCCATCGAACAGGTGGACGGCGCCACAGCCCTCGAGGCGTGGGCTCCGGCTCCTGGCGAGCGGTGGGCGCTGGTGTTCGGCAACGAGGTGCACGGCGTCAGCGCCGAGGCAGTGGCGGCCTGCGAGATTGCCGTGCATATCCCGCAGTTTGGCACAAAGAAATCGCTCAACGTGAGCGTCTGCGGCGGCATCGCGCTTTGGCACGCCGCCCGTTCCCTCCGCCCCTAACGCACGAAAGGCACCCTGCGGAGGATGCCTTTCGTTCTGCGCGACAGCGCCAGTGCTCGACTCAGAGTGCGAGCTGGGCGCGGACGTTGCGGAACTCGAGGTCGCGCTTCGCCTTGTCCCGGAGCTTTGCGTCTTTCGCGATGGCGTCCGCGAGGTTGCGCTTCGTGCCTTCCACGTCGTTTGCGCGGGCGGCAGCGATGGCTTTGATGTAGCTGTCGATTGCCGTGGAGGTCTTCGCGTTGCCGAGGACCGTCGCAGCACCGGCCAAATCGCCGTTGAGCATTTTCGCCAGCGCGAGATTCACCGTATTCGCGTTGCCCATGTTCGAGATCGCCGATGCGTATTCGCCCTTCTCGATGAGGATCAAGCCCTTGTTGTAGTTGACCTCCGGACCAGCACCCGCGGCTTCGTTCAGCAGCTTCATCGCCCCGTCGATATCGCCGTCCATGCGCTTCATGGCAGCGACGTTGTTCAGGACCGCCTTGTCCCGCTTCACGGCGAGGGCTTGGTTGAACAGCTCCTTTGCCTGCACTGGGCGACCGAGTTGCATGAGCGCCCAGCCGGCGTTGTTGAAGCCGCGGAAATCCGTCGGGAACTGGCGCGCCACGGCCTGGTAAATGGACAGCTTCGAGTTCATGTCCTCCGTGATCTTCGCTGCGTACAGCAGCTCTTCAACGGTCAAGCGCGCAGGCGTCGTCATCGCCATCGACTTGAGCTGCTCGTCCGAGTACCCGATGACTTCGTACGTGACAATCAGGCGCGCACGACGCAGTTCCGGCAGAATCGTCTCGGCGATTTCCTTGTAGGTCTTCGCCATGTTCCGGATTTCTTCCTCGCGCTTGTTCTTGTCCGAGTACATCTCCAACACGCGCAGAATGAGGTTTTTATCACCGATGGAAGACGCCTGCATCTTCTGCTTGAACCCTTCCCAGTCCTCGCCCTTCGGCTGCAACGCCGGTGCGCCCGCGGGTGCAGCAACCTTCGCCTTCGTGAAGATGGCCGCGTACACGGCATTCGCAGCCGTGGCGCGTTCCTGGGCCAAATTCTCGTTGATCGTGATTTCGCCCTCGGGAGAAGCAAAGGCCTCGATGACGACAGATTTGATTTCCAGCGAATCCACGCGTGCAGCGAGGAGCGCGAAATTCTGCAAGGCCACCCAGTCCGCATCCTTCAGCTCTGCCGGACGAACGACGGACTTGTTGACTTCGAAGTTGATGACCGCCTCCATCGTGCGGGTCGTGGTCCGCACAAATGCGTCCGTACTGGGGATGAACCGGTCGTCGTCCTGAAGCAACAGCGCCGTGGTGATGACCCCCGTGCCGATGGCGATGGGCGCGAAATTCTCCGACTTCGAGCCCTTCGAACCCGACACGCGAACAGAGAGTTCAGCCACATCCTCCATCGCGGGGTCGAACGGAATCGACGCCGTGTATTCGATGGCCTTGCCCGTCTCGAAAGGAACGACGGGGTCGTTGCCGGCCACACCCTCGCCCTGGTAGCGGGCGGTCGTGAAGTCCGCAGAACCGCCGTTCCACGTGAGGACCGGAGTAGCCTGCAGGCTGACCTTCTTAGCGAAGTACTTCTCCGGGAACTTCCCGGCGATGTTCAATTCCACCTGCCCTCCGCGCAGAATCAGGGGTTCCGGAGACGCCTTCAGGCCGAGCGCCTCAATTTCTTTCTCCATGCTGCCCAAACCGGTGCACCCGGCGGCCAACACAGCTACTGCCACGGCACCAACGTACGGGCGGAAAACAGAAGGAAACACGTTCATAGGTGAATGAATTGTGGCGCAAAACTACGCAATCTGCTCATCCTCCGTGCACCGTGTTCGGGGAAAGGGAAGGTGAGTTCAGGTTTGTTGGCAATCAATCCGTTACCACGCCCATGCCGGCAAACTTCCGGATGCGGGCGTCGACACGCTTGTCGGGGGATTGCGCGAGAAGTTTGGGCAGGTGGGCGAGGATCTCCTGCTTGACGAAGCCGTGGGCAGCGGCGGGGTCCGCATGTGCGCCCCCGAGCGGCTCCGGAACGATGCCGTCGATCAGCCCCTGCCCGAGCATATCCTCAGGCGTAAGCTTCAGGGCCTCAGCCGCCTCCATCTTGTGCTCCCAATTCCGCCACAGGATGGACGAGCAGGATTCCGGGCTGATGACGCTGTACCACGTGTTTTCCAGCATCACGACGCGGTCGCCGATGCCGATGCCGAGCGCGCCACCGGACGCCCCTTCGCCGATGATGAAGCACAGGATAGGGACCTGCAATTGGCACATTTCGATGAGGTTACGCGCAATCGCCTCGCCCTGTCCACGCTCCTCGGCTTCGAGGCCCGGGAAGGCCCCGGGCGTGTCGATGAACGTGATCACGGGCCGGTTGAACTTCTCGGCTAGCTTCATCAGCCGCAGCGCCTTGCGGTAGCCTTCCGGGTTCGCCATGCCGAAGTTGCGGTACTGGCGCATCTTCGTGTTGATGCCTTTTTGTTGGCCGATGAGCATCACCGGCTGGTCGTCGATCACGCCCCAACCGCCGACCATCGCCTTGTCGTCCTTCACCGACCGATCGCCATGAAGCTCCATGAACCGGTTGTCCGTGAGCGCGTTGAAGTAGCTCAGCGCATAGGGCCGGTCCGGATGCCGGCTGACCTGCACCCGCTGCCAGGGCGTGAGCGACCCGTAGATGGTCCGCGTCACCTCCCGAATCTTCTCTTCCAGCTCACTCACAGTCGATTGCATATCGACATCCGTCTGTTCGGCGACTTGCCGGATGGAAGCCAGCTGTTCGCGCAGTTGGCGAATGGGCTCTTCGAAATCGAGGTAAATCATGTGCCTGCTGCGGTCGGAAATTTCCCGCTCCCGCGGGCCAAAGATGCAACGCCTCCCCCTCACCCACCACTCGCCGCCCCGAGAACCTCGTGCAGCCGGGCCACAAAGGCACGCGCGGCGCGCCCCCGGTGCCCGATGGCGTGCTTCTCCGACGCCGCGAGCTCCGCAAACGTGCGCTCCTCCCCGTCCGGCACGAACACCGGATCGTACCCGAACCCTCCGGCTCCGCGCGGCGCTTCGGCGATGTGCCCCTCGACGGTCCCTTCCACCCACCACAGCTCCCCGCCTATGCTCGACGCCACCACCGTCCGGAACCGCGCCCTCCGCGCCTCCCGTCCCAGCGCCCCGACCCGCTCGAGTTCGGCCAGGAGCTTCCGGATGTTCCCCTCCGACCCTTCCCCCGACCACCGAGCAGAATGCACCCCCGGCGAACCGCCGAGCGCCTCCACCTCCAGTCCCGTGTCATCCGCAAACCCTTCCCGCCCGTGCACATCGCGTAGGTGCGCCACCTTTAGCAGCGCGTTGCCCTCTAGCGTGATCGCATCCTCCACCACGTCGTGTCCGCACCCGATGGCCTCGAGGCCTTCCACCGTGGCCCACGCCGCGAGAATCTCCTGCATCTCCTTCACCTTATGGGCATTATGCGATGCAAAAACCCACGGTGTTGTTTGGCCTGAAAGCATGCCCGCAAGCTCGCACGAAACAGCCGCCCTTCTCAATTGCGGAGGCACCGCACGGAGAATCCATCCCGACGGGCGTTCTCGTACCGCGCGACGGCCGTGCTCGTCGTCCACAGGTTGCGCACCCAGGCATTGCTGCCCACCGCCGTGGACGTCCACCAGTAGCCGTCCGTTCCTTGGTTGTAGAATGAACCGTAATAACTGCCGAAGCGCATGCCTCCCGGCAAGCCCGAAAACGCGCTCGAGTTGGTGCCATTCCACCCGGGCTGATCGGTCGCAGACGCTTTCAACGCCGCGCCTGCGACGTTCAGGCCGCCGAGTGCCGTGGTGAGCGCGGTCCATTCGGCATCCGTCGGAACATGCCACCCCGTCGGACAAAGTCCCCGCGCATCGTTGACGGCGTTCCAATTGTACAGCCGACCGAACAGCGCCAAATTCGTCACCTCATCGCCACTTCCCTGGTTTACGGCCGACGCCCCTTCGCCGTAGATGGTTTGGGCACCCGCGTTCGTAGATGTCCACTGGCTATCCGTCAGTCCCCCGGGAATCAGGTCCCCGTTGCGGTAGTTGTCACTCCGCAAGTTCTCCTTGAACCAACACTGCGTGCCGATCCCCACCAAAGGATAGGTGTATCCATCAAACGTTACGGTGGCCAATCCACCGCACTGGGAAGGTCCGTAGGTGCAGGAGCCATCCCCCGTATTCGCCGCGGGATTGTAATTCACTGCAACCGGATCCGTACATCCCAGCACCACACAGACGTACGTGTACAACGTATCCGCCGCGTAGGTAAAGGTGTACCACTCTTGAACCGCCGGGAAATACACGGAATCCGTGACGAAAATGATGGAGTCCAACACAGGCACCGTCGGCCCCGGCCCGTTGCACACCCCGCACGCATCGACCACGCCCACACAGGGGTCGTTTGCATCGCACAGGCCATCGGCATCCGCATCGGTGCCCGTTCCGTTGCAGACCCCGCATCCATCGATTGCCCCGATGCACCCATCCTGGCTATCGAAAATGCCATCACCGTCCGTATCGACTTCTTCAAACACCGTCAACAATGCCAACAAATCAATCACCGTAATCTCGTCGTCCCCATCGGCATCCGGATCCCACGTTGCAACGTATTGGGCACGTGAACAAAAGGATACGCCAGCGACCATGCCCACGGTTAGGAAAAACACAGATAATCTCATCTCAATGACGTTCTATTCCTGCTAAAAATAAGAAAAATCCCGCTTTTGCACTGTGCCTCCGTACTCGTCCGTGCGGCTGCGCCGCGAGTGGGCAGTTCCGCGGCTGCGCCGCGAGTTTGCAGTTTGCAGTTGGGAGTTTTATGTCCACAGACGGAACCTCCAACCTCAACCTCGTCCTGAGCGTCGCAGCCGCGCTCGTTCTTGTTCTGCGCGGCACAGCCGCGCTCGTCCTCAACCTCAACCTCAACCTCAACCTCAACCTCAACCTCAACCTCGTCCTGAGCGTCGCAGCCG
>JBIIRP010000059.1:0-9216 GCA_044341475.1 Flavobacteriales bacterium
CCTGCATACCACCGCGAACCACAACGGCCAACTCACCGGGCAGCGCGGTGTGCATGGCCTGTGGGAAGGCCGGCTCCCGGAAACCTACCTGCCGCAGTACCGCCTGACGGTGGGCAGCGGAACCGTGCGGCGTGCCCAGTACGTCCGGGATTTCCCGGCGGTCTGCTGGGCTGCCGTTGCTTCGAGCCACGCGGCGGTGGATAGCGTGTTGCGCTTCGAACGGGAACTGCGGGCCGCCATCGGGGAAGCTCGTTCGTTCGCTTGGGTGGAACGCGGCAGGGTCCGCGAGCGGTTGCACTCGGACGACTTCGTCGCCGCCTACCATGCCGCCCTGGACGGCCAGGTGGAACGGCGCATGCAGGCCGCCGTGGTCGCCATCGGAGACGCGTGGACGAGTGCCTGGATCGATGCCGGAAGTCCACCCCTGCCCTCCCCTCCTGCTACACCGTGGTCCCACCGGCTGCTGCAAGCGATAACCGGGCAATGACGGAACGGACGGAGCTGCGCATCGCCCTCTTCGATGCCTACCACACGGGATCTCACAAGCGATGGGCCCTCGAGGCGCAGCGGGTTTGGGAGGCCTGTGGCTACGCGGTGACGCTGGTGACGCTGCCTGGCCGGCATTGGAAATGGCGGATGCACGGAGCGGCCGTATGGTTTGCGGAGTGGGCCAGTGCACGCGGGAGCGATCCACTTCCCGATGCCCTGGTGGTAACGGATATGGTGGATGCCGCTGCGCTGCGTGGACTGCTTCCTTCGCGCTGGCGGTCTGTGCCGCTGGCGGTTTACTTTCATGAAAACCAAATCACCTTCCCGTGGTCGTCCACTGATCCGGATGCAGCATCTGGCCGCGACCGGACCTACGGCTGGATGAATCTCCAGTCCGCCCTTGCTGCGGATCAGGTCTGGTTCAACTCGCACTACCACCGCGAGGTATTCCTTGCAGCACTGCCTGATTTCGTGCGGCCGTTTCCCGATGCGGTTCCGCGAGCTGGCCTTTCCCACCTGCGCGAGCGTTGTTCCATTCTGCATCCCCCAGTCTCGCTCGGCGACCGCGGTGCTCCACGGACACCCCACCCCCCCGGCGCACCGCTGCTCCTGTTGTGGAACCACCGGTGGGAGTACGACAAAGCCCCGGAGCGCTTCTTCGCCGTGGTGGCCGAGCTCGAACGCCGGCAAGTGGACTTCAAACTTGTCGTGCTCGGGGATCAGTTCGGAGACGTCCCGATGGTGTTTGAGGAGGCGCGCAACCGGTGGGCTGACCGCATCCTTGCCTGGGGAACGGCGTCACCTGAAGCGTATAGCACCTGGTTGTTGCACGCAGATGCGGTCGTTCATGCTCCGTTGCAGGAGTACTTCGGATACAGTGTGGTCGAGGCCATGCAGGCGGGATGTGTGCCTGTTTTAGGAACGGGCGGACCGTACGACACCTATGCGGCCGGCTTCCCGCGCTGGACCACGGCGGAAGAAGCGGCAGATGCGCTGCTGGTTGAACAAGCTGCCGGATTCCCTGGTCGGCAGGCGGCCCGTGAGGCGGTCAGGCGCTTTGATCCTGAGCAGCTGCGGGGGGTGTATGCTGCGGCTGTGCTGGATTTGGTCCACCCGCCCACGGAAACGCAAAAGGCCGCGGACGGCCCGTGACGGCATCAATGCACGCTAATTCTACGTCAGCTGTTGCCACATGAACTCCCTCGATATCAAGTATGTAGTGAAAGTGCAAACGAACTCCTTCTGCAGAAACCAGGCGCACCCGGATTTGCACCTCCGCATCGTACGGAACCGGGCGCACGTACCGGATGGAGAGCGCCGTGACGGGAAGCAACCAGCCCTCGAGCTCGAGCTCGGCATAGTTGATGCCGTGCGCCCGGAGCCATTCGACCCGGGCGACCTCCAGCCATGCGGCGTACGCCCCGTGGTAGGCCCGGCCCATACGATCCGTTTCTGCATACCGTACTCGGGTGGTCCACACAAATTCTCCAAGAGCTGATGTGGATGGCGTATCCGGAGCATTCGTTGTATAATGTCTCTTTTTCATAGGGTTCAGCGACATAATGATGCTTCAACTTTCGACTAACGATTCATAACCTTCTACCGGGCTAAATGCCCCGGAATAACTGCAACCTACGGGGTTTCAACCGAAGCAGGAAAAAGTCAAAAATCAAGTCCCCCCCGGTTTTTTTTTTCAGGAGTTTGTGAAAACCTTGCGCTCTCCAAACGGGGTAGGAAATTCTTCCGAAAGCCCCAGTCTTTTCGCCTGTTTCAACCGATTCAACACCTGTAAACCGCCATGAGTGCCGACCACATCCGCGTCTGGGAACAATGCCTTGCCGTCATCCACGACAACATCAGCGCCCAAGCGTTCAAAACGTGGTTTGCACCCATCCGGCCGTTGCGTTTGGATGGTGGCGTTTTGACCATACAGGTTCCGTCGCAGTTCTTTTACGAGTGGCTGGAGGAGCATTACGTGGATTTGCTCCGCAAGACGATCCGGAAAGAAATGGGTCCGGATGCGCGGTTAGAGTACAGCATCATCATGGAGAACGCATCGGCTTCTGGACCCCAGCCAGGGAGCCCTTATGCGGTGCGACTTCCCGGCACGAACCGCGCCGCCGCGCGGAATTCGGCCTCCATCCTGCCGGTCAACACGGCAGATGCGCCCATCAAGAATCCGTTCATCATCCCCGGTCTGCGGAAGCTGAACATCGAATCGAACCTCAATCCGAACTACAGTCTCGATCGGTTCGTGGAGGGCGAGTGCAACCGTCTCGCTCGTTCCGCGGGCTATGCTGTTGCGAACAAACCGGGAGGGACCGCCTTCAACCCGTTGCTGATCTACGGTGCCACAGGCCTCGGCAAAACCCACTTGTCGCACGCCATCGGACTCGAAATCAAGGCGCGCCAGCCGGAACTGACGGTGCTGTATGTGACCGCGGACAAGTTCACGCACCAGTTTATCGAAGCGGTGCGGAACAATTCGGTCAACGACTTCAGCCACTTCTACCAGATGATCGATGTCCTGATCATCGACGACGTGCAGTTCCTGAGCGGAAAAGAGAAAACACAGGATGTCTTCTTCCACATCTTCAACTACTTGCACCAAACAGGGAAGCAGATCATCCTGACCTCGGACAAGCCCCCAGTGGAAATGCAGGGCATGGAACAACGGTTGCTTAGCCGCTTCAAGTGGGGCTTGAGTGCAGACCTGCAACCGCCTGCTTTGGAGACCCGTATGGCCATTTTGGAAAAGCGGATGTACAGCGACGGCATCGAGTTGTCGAAGGAGGTCGTTGAGTATTTGGCCTACAGCATCACCACGAACATCCGGGAACTCGAGGGCGCATTGATTTCGCTCATCGCGCAGAGCAGCTTGAACAAGCGAGCCATCACGCTCGATCTCGCGCGGAACATGATCGACAAGTTCGTCAAGAACACCGCCCGCGAGGTCAGCATCGACTACATCCAAAAGGTGGTGTGCGACTACTTCGAGTTGCCGATCGAACTGCTCAAGTCGAAGACCCGGAAGCGGGAAATCGTGCAGGCGCGCCAGATTGCGATGTACTTCTCGAAGAAGATGACGAAGAGCTCGTTAGCGAACATCGGGTTGCATTGCGGAGGCAAAGACCATGCGACGGTGCTGCATGCGTGCCGTACCGTAAACAACCTGCAGGAGACCGACAAGCACTTCCGCAAGTACCTCGACGACCTCGAAAAGAAGCTCGCACTGCACTGAGATGGCCCGGCTTCGGGTGTGCGTCGTGTGTCTGGGCAACATCTGTCGCTCGCCCCTCGGGGAAGCGGTCCTGCGGGAGCGTGCAGCGGCAAACGGACTCGCTCTTGACATCGATTCGGCCGGCACCGGGGGTTGGCATGTGGGAGAACGTCCTGATTCCCGGTCGATTGCTGCCGGTGCCCGGATCGGGCTGGACCTGACGGATCAGCGCGCGCGGCAGTTGAACACACAGGATTTGGAGGAGTTCGACTGGATCTTAGCCATGGACCGCTCAAACCTTCAGAACATCCAGCGGCTGGGTAACGGCCGGGCACGGGTCGAGCTGTTTCTGACCGACGGTGGCGAGGTGCCGGATCCGTACACCGGAGACGATGCGGATTTCGACGCTGTCGTGCAGATGCTCATCCCCGCCGCTGACCGGTGGATTGCCTTGTGGAAGTCATCCGCCCCATGAACACCCTGCATCTGTTGCCGAACGGCCTCGGAACGAAGGACATCCGGCCGTGGCTTGCGCCCGAAGCGGTGGAGGCGATGGGACACTGTTCGCGGTTCATCGCAGAGAGTGCGCCGGCGGCTTTGCGGATGCTGTCTGCGCTCGGACTTGCGCAGGAAGGGGTACGGCCGGAGATTTTTTTGCTGAACGAACACACGGATGCCCGGGATTTGGTAGACCTGTCGCGGTGGTTCCGGACGGATGGGGACATCGGGCTCGTCTCGGATGCAGGGTGTCCAGGCATTGCAGATCCAGGGGCGCACGCTGTGCGCATGGCCCACCATGCCGGTTGGGCGGTGGTGCCGCACGTGGGCCCGTCGTCCATCGTGCTTGCCCTGATGGCCAGCGGCCTCAACGGCCAGTCCTTCGCTTTCAAGGGCTACTTGCCCCGGGATCCGGGCCGGCGCGATAAGCTCTGGAGGGAAATGCTGGAAGGACTGAACCGGAGGCGCGAAACCCAAATCTTCATGGAGCCGCCCTACCGCAACGCCCAGGCCTTCGGCGAGTGCCTTTCCCGCCTTCCGGGGGATACCGCCCTGTGCGTGGCGGTCGACTTGACCCTGCCGGATGCGCTCGTAGTGACCCGGAGTATCGAAGAGTGGCGGGAGCTTCCTGCACCGTCGCTGCAGAAACGGCCTTGCCTCTTTTTAGTGGGCCATTGAGTCGGGCCGTTGCACGGCCAAATCAAACACGACGGTCTCCTCGGGCAACCAGCCGACCTCGGGCAAACCGGCCGGTCCCAGGGCCTCGCCGACCGGGCATACGAGCACGCCCCCCGCAGGATGGGCAGACAGAAAGGCGTGCACCGTGGGCAGGAGTTGGTCTTCGTCTCCCCAGTGGAACTCTTGGTGCCCATGCCGCGCTTGCTCGCCTTCGGGATGCGGCCACCGCGAAGTACGGCTTCGAAGCACCACGGATTCGCCCCGCGACCACGGCCGGGAGTCGGGTGGCGCGGGAGCGCACCAGCACGAGGCGCCCCACCTTCTCCACGGCCTATCCGCCCGCGCATGGGCAGCAAGCGCCCCCTCCAAATCGGCCGGTGGCTCGCCACAGACGTGAAGCACTTCGAAACGGCGGTTGACCTCGGGATGGGCCGAGTCCCCTGAAAACGCCTTCCACTCCGGAGTCGCCTCGCCCCGGAAACTCCCCACATCGCCGGCGCGCAGGTTCCCCGGAAGGGCGTCGGAGAGGAAGGCTGTGGAGGTGGGGAAAACGGTGTCGATCCAGGTGGTGCCGGGGCGGGCGCCGTCTTCCCAGCGGATGATCCAGCATCGGCCGGTGGCGATAGAGGGGCCGAGGCCGTCGCCGAGGTGGGTTTGGCGCCAGCCGAGGTCGCCATCGGTGCAGCCCAGAACGAGGAGCGCACCGGCGACGAGCCCCATCACTCGTCTGCCCATCGCTGGCGAATGCGCAGCCACAGCACTGCGTCCGTCGGCACTTCCGGCGCATGGCCGCTCAGGCCCCAGCCCAAGTACGATGGCACCAGCGCCTCGACTGAATCGCCATCTGCAAGTTGCTGGGCCAGCGCGTGGAAACCCGACGGCAGGTCCGCCCGATCGACCTCGAAAGCGAGCGGCGAATCCACGGGAAACGCGAAGCACAGCGTCGAATCGGGCAGGCGGACGTCACCGGTCCACTCCACGCGGGTGCCGGACTGGGCTCGGGCCGTGTCAGCACCGGCGGCGAGTTTGACAAACAGAATGCCCGTCGGCGTGCGGGTGACCGGGCCGCGATCGGACCAGCGCCAGGTCTGGGTTTGGGCGTCCATGGCCGTGCTTTGGGCGCGGTAGAGGTTGCGGCTCATCGCTTCGAGTTCTTCCGCGGTATAGGCCGGTTGGCCGTCGCGCCCCCGCTGCCTCGCTGCCTGCACATCCCACCACCGGTAAGCCCAAGCGCCTCCAGCGGCCAGCACCAGCACCGCCGCCCCTACTGCAACCAGGGTCTTCGTGCGCATCCGTCAGATGGTGTAATTCAACGCGTGGGCGTAACGCGGCAACAGTCCTTCAAACCGGGCGCACACCTCAGCCAGCGTGGCCCCTTCCACCGCCCCTCCTGCGGCGTGGAAATGCCCGCCACCGTTGAAGTGTTCGGCGGCTACTTCCCTCACGCTGAAGGAACCGCGCGACCGCAAGCTCAGCTTGATGCGGCCATCGGTTGCTTCGGAAAAAAAGGCCGCGAGGTTGACCCCGGCGATGCGCAGTGCCTCGTTTACCAGGCCTTCGGTATCGCCCGACCGGGCGTGGAACCGGTCGAGCTCGGACCTGCTGAGGGCGATCATAGCGGCATGGTAGTCCGGCCACACCTGGAGCTTCTCTCCCAGCGCGAACCCGAGCAGCCGGATGCGGTTCTCGGTGTTCGTGTCGTAGACCCGGGCATGCACCACGGACTGCTCCACTCCTGCTTCGAGGAGCCGAGCAGCAATGCGGTGGGTGGCCGAGGTGACTGCGGGGTAGCGGAACGAGCCGCTGTCGGTCACCATCCCGACATAGAGGCACTCGGCTGCAGGGCGCGTGAGGTGCTCCGCCCACCCCCAGGCCTCGAGCAGGCCGTAAATCAGCTCGCTGGTGGAACACACCGACGTATCCGAGAAGGCCAGCTCAAACGCATCTTCCGGATGCAGGTGGTGGTCGATGAGGATGCGGGCGCCTTGGGTCTCGCGGAGAGCGGTTTCGAGACCGCCGACCCGGCCGAGTCCGTTGAAGTCGCAGCAAAACACCACATCGGCCGAGCGAACAAGGGATTCTGCCTGCTGCGGGTCGTTGTCGTGGAAAACGATGGACTCTGCACCGGGCATCCAGGCGTAGAAATCGGGATATCCGTCGGGTAAAACGATGCGGGGCGACATGCCTTGGGCCACAAGCGCGTGCCACAAGCCGAGGGTGGATCCCACCGCGTCCCCATCGGGTGAGCGGTGAGCGAGGAGCACCGGCCGTTCGGACCGGCGCAGCAGATCGAGGCATCGGCGCGCTTCGGCGCCATGGAACACCCGGGATCCCAAAACTTCAAGCATGCCACGAAGGTAGCGCTACCTTTGAGCGCATGGGGCTCCTCCTCCTCTCCCTCTGGTGGAATGCGGTCGCTGCAGGCCACGATTTCCATTACAGCCGGACCGACGTGGTGTACGACCCTGCGAGTCGGAGTTGGCAGGTCACGTTGCGGGTGTTTACGGACGACTTCGAGGCCGAGTTAGAGGCACGGTCGCCGGCCGGTGGTCCCATGCGGCTCGGCGACAGCCGGCAGCGCGGGGATGCTGCGGCCGTGGCCGCGGAGTGGGCCCAGAATGGCCTGCAGATGTACGCCGGTACGAAGCGCGTTCCCTTGCGGTGGGTCGGGATGGACGTGGCCCACGATTTGACCTACCTCTTCCTGGAAACGGCCCCGGGCGCGACGGGAAGAGCTCAAGAACTTCGCATTCGAAATACACTTTTTTTCTCCCGTTTTTCTGACCAAATCAACGAAGTCAACCTCCGTCACAGCACCACCGACCTCCGGCGCGCACTCGATGCTTCCCGTCCGGAAGAGTCCTTTCGATTTAGATGAAGCCGCCGCTCAGTCCCAGCGCAAAAGCCCAGCGGGTGATGGAGGTACTGCAGGACCTGTTCCCTGAACCCGAGGTGCCGCTCGACCACACCGACCCCTACACCCTGCTCATCGCGGTGTTGCTCTCTGCCCAATGCACCGACGAACGCGTCAACCGCATCACGCCCGCCCTGTTCCGCCTTGCCTCCACCCCGGACGCCATGGCGCAGCTCACGGTGGAAGCCATCGATGCGGTGGTCCGTCCCTGCGGTTTATCGCCTACAAAGGCCCGCAACATCCACGCGTTGAGTCGGTTGCTCCTTGAACGCCACGGCGGCCAGGTGCCTACCACACTCGAGGAACTCGAAGCCCTGCCGGGCGTGGGCCACAAGACTGCCTCGGTGGTGATGGCGCAGGCCTTCGGCGTGCCCTCATTTCCGGTGGACACGCACATCCACCGCCTGATGACGCGGTGGGGCCTGACCGACGGCCGCAGCGTGGTACAGACAGAGCGCGATGCAAAGGCCCTGTTTCCCGAGGACCGCTGGAACGCGTTGCACATTCAGATCATTTTATACGGCCGCAGGTTCAGCCCCGCCCGCGGGCTCGACCCCGACGAGGACATCCTGCTCCGCGAAATCGGAACTCCCGAAGAACAGGCCAAATGGGGCATCCCCACCTAACTCCGGACGGCCTCGGCCGCTGGATCGGCGTAGCGCCAGACGTTCCCACGCTGGAACGTTGGGGCCGCGAAGTGCGCCACCTCCTGCGCTGGGGGCTGCTCGTCGTACGCAACCGGGGCCGGCGTCCACCGGCCGTCGTTGCCTGGCCGCATCTGCCTTCGCGGCGGTCCGTGCTGCACCGCGTATGTGCCGCAAACGGCTGGGAACTCACGAATCGACCGCGAAAGCGCGCCATCTTGCACATTCGGTTCGAGGATGCCACCGAAAAAGCTACTCCGCTGCCCGCGTGGGTTACGTCCGCTCGCGTTCCCGTCCTGAATGCGGAATGCACGGACATCCGCAAATCCACGCTGGAGCGGCTGCATGTCGAGGTGTTCGGATACGGGCTCGCGGTGGACCCGACGGCCCACGTAGGCGCCATGCTGGAAAAAGGCGACGGAAATGCCCTGCACGACGGGCGGATTGTAACGGGACCGTGGCCCGAGCAGGCTGTGCAGTCCGACAAAGTGTACCAGCACGTGATTGAAAACACCGACCTGTCGGGCCGGAGGTTTGATCTGCGTGTCGGCTATGTTTCTGGCGAATTTCCCGTTGTCTACGCAAAGTTCAAGCTAGCAGAACGCCCGTTTAATAACGAAACAAGCGCAGTTGAAGTTCGCAAAATAAATGCGGAATTCACGGCGATTGAATTGCGAATGATGCGGGAGTTGTTGCAGCGGATGGGGACCGATTGCGCCGAACTGGATGTGCTGCGCGATGCCTCCTCGGGCCGCATGTATGTGGTCGACGTG
>JBIIRP010000060.1:0-8947 GCA_044341475.1 Flavobacteriales bacterium
AGCTTCCAGAGTACAGGTAGCGGATCCAAGCGTATGTACCATTCCGGGAGGAAGACCACCAGTACCCGTTGGTGCCCTGACTGCTGAAGTTTCCACTGTCGTAGCTCCGGTAGCCACCGGGCAATGCCGAGAAGCCACTGGAGTTCGTGCCTCCCCACGAGGATGTTTTCATCTGCGTGCCTTGGTCGGTGCCTCGCCAGCCGGTGGGGTTTGCCTGACTTGATGTCATGCCTAAGGCCATCTCCAGCGTCATCCACTCCCCATCGCTCGGGACGTGGAAGCCCGAAGGACACAGGCCGCGTGAGTCGTTCACCGCGTACCTGTTGTAAAAACGGCCGTAGGTGGCGAGGTTCGCCACTTCGTCGCTGCTGCCAGCATAGACAGCCGAACTCCCTTCTCCATACACCGTTTGGGCACCAGAGGAAGTGGATGTCCACTGCGCATCGCTCAAATTCCCAGGAATCGCGTCACCGTTGCGGTAGTTGTCCGAGCGCAGATTCTCCTTGAACCAGCACTGCGCGCCGATGGCCACCGTCGGGTAATCGTACCCGTCGAAGCGAACCACTTCTGCACCAGAACAAGGGTTTGGATTACCTGTACGCACTTTAAACCGGATCGAGCCGCCTACCAGTGATTCTCTACACGCAAGCACGTCCCAAACGACTGTGCGACGCCCTGCAGCGACGTTCGCCCCGAAATCCCCGCTCAGGCAGCTCGTTAAGGGAGCCCACTTCACTCCGCCGTCCTCGCTGAGGTAAAGGGTAACGTCTGTCGTGCGCGTTAACGTGTAGCGGATCTCGATGCGAGAGCCCACCTGAACCGCCTCTACTGCGGAGACGTCTTCAGTTTGGGCGGCCAGGTTCGAGCTTGTCGACAGCAACACCGCCATGCAGCATGCAAGCAGCGTGCGAACTCGCCGCACGGACTTGGCCGCAATCCATAAAACATGTCGCATTTCTCAAAGCTAAAACAACTTCTTCCACCTACTCCCGCACGCAGCGGATCGACATGCCCACGCCTGGGAGGGTGGAAGAGGCATTCAGGTAGCTGAAGTTTTCGTACAGGTGGCGGTAGCGCAGCTCGTCGCCCTCGCGAGTAGACGTCCACCAGAAGGCGGCGACATTCCGGTACGCGGCCTCGCCGGTGTCGGAAGCGCTCAGTCCGGCAGCGGTGGCGGCGAATCCGGAGGAGTTGTTTCCGCTGAAGCGCGGGGTTTTCAGCGCCTCGGCCATGTCCGATGGGCTGCGAAGGGTCGGTGTGATGGCCGCCTCCAGCACGGCCCAATCCTCCTCCGAAGGCACCCGCCATCCCGCCGGACACAGGCCGCGGGGATCCATCACCGCGTAACCGTTGTAGTGCCGGCCGTAGACGATGGGGTTCCACGAATCGTCCGGCTCGACCTCCGACGTGGCCCCTTTGCGGGTTTTGCGCCACGCCCGTTTGCTCAACCCGTCCGGGATGGGCTCGCCGTTGCGGTAGTGGGCGGTCTGTAAATTCTCTGCAAACCAGCACTGCTGGCCGATGGCAACGGTGGGATAGGTGACGCCGAAGTACTCCACATTCCCCACCCCCTCACACCCCTGACCCCAACTCAAACCCAAACTCAAACTAAAACTTAAACTTAAACTTAAACTCAAACTTAAACTCAAACTCAACCTCGTCCTCATACCTCCACCCCCTTGTCCTGTTCCACCTGCCATTTCGTGAACAGATCGAGGACGATGCCGTCGGAGAGGCCCACCTTCGGGACGAGGATGCGGGTGCAACCGGCGAGGTCGAGGATGCGCGTGTAGATCTCGGCGGCCGGCACGATGACGTCCGCGCGGTCCGTCTTCATGCCGAGCTGGATGACGCGCTGCTCGAAGGTCAGGGCGGCGAGTTGGGCGTGGAGTTCGCGGATGGCGTCGGCGGTGATGGGCTCGAAGCGGCTCGCACCGGTCATGCGGTGGAGGCGGTTGATGTTGCCGCCGGTGCCGATGGCGAGCATGTCTTCGCCCGGCGTGCGCACGTGGTCGAGGAAGGCCGCCACCGCATCCCACTCGCCATCGGCGATGCCGCCTTTCAGGGCGCGGACCGTGCCGATGCGGAACGAGCGCGACCGCAGCCGCGCGCCTCCGCGGATGAGCGTGAGTTCCGTGCTGCCGCCCCCGACGTCGATGTAGAGAAAATCTTGGGCGAAGCTTCCGTTCGAAACCGTGCGGAATCCGTTGAAAATCAGCTCAGCTTCCTGCTCACCGTCGATAATGTCGATGGCGATGTTTGCCGACGCGGCGACCGCTTCGACCACCGCGCGTCCGTTCTTCGCCTCGCGCATCGCACTCGTGGCGCACGCCCGGAAGGTTTCCACCCCGTGCACGTCCATCAGGTACCAAAACGCCTTCATCGTCTTCACCAGCGCGTCCATCCGCGCCGGGGTGATCGAGCCGTGCTCGAACACGTCGTCCCCGAGGCGCAGCGGCACGCGGATGAACGAAATCTTCATCGCCGAAAGCCCGGTCGGCCGGATTTCGAGGTCCTCGACGAGCAGGCGCACGGCGTTTGAGCCGATGTCGATGGCCGCAAATTTCATGCGCGCGAAAGTACAGGCGGGGAAGGTGCGAGCGGCTCGGCTTCCGCCGCTGCCGCCAAACTACCGTACTGCGCGAGCCTCCGGTACACCTCGTCCTGCGAGCTCAGCGGTTCTGCGCCGGGCGCCGGAGCGACGAAGGCATTCCCGCCAGAGACGTCCACCACCCGGGCCTTGCGGGTGTCGTGGAGCTGGAGGTCGATGAAGGCGCGCAGCTCGGCCTTCAGCACGGCATCGCGCACGGGGATGCTGACCTCGACGCGCCGGTCGAGGTTGCGGGTCATCCAGTCGGCGCTCGAGAGGAAGTACTCCGGGTCGCCGCCGTTTGCAAAGACCAGCACACGCGCATGCTCGAGGTAGCGTCCGACGATGCTCGTCACGGAGATGTGCTCGCTCATGCCCGGCACGCCGGGAATCAGGGAGCAGATGCCGCGGACGAGGAGGCGGATGCGGACGCCGGCGCGGCTGGCCTCGTAGAGTTTGGCAATCATCTCCGCATCGATGATGTTGTTCACCTTCAGCACCATCCACGCCTCCCGCCCGGCCTCGGCCGCCTCGATTTCGCGGTCGATGAGCGCCTCAAACCGGCGGCGCGTGGAATACGGGCTCACGATGAGCGTGCGGAAAACCGACCGCTCGTAGTTGTGCTCGAAGAAGTGGAACAGGCGCTCGACCTCCGACGTGGTCGTGGTGTCGGCCGTCAGCAGCGAGAAGTCCGCGTAGATGCGCGCGTTGCGTTCGTGGAAGTTGCCCGTCCCCACGTGGGCGATGGATTCCGTCCCCTTGCCGCGGCGCCGGGCAATATGGAAGAGCTTCGCGTGGACCTTGAGCCCAGGAACCCCGAAGAGCACCTGGACGCCGGCCTCCTGCAGGTCTTGGGCGACCTGCATGTTGTTGCGCTCGTCGAAGCGCGCCGCGATTTCCACGACGACCTGGACCTGCTTGCCGTTGCGGGCGGCGTTGATGAGGGCGTTCGTGATTTGGGAATGGCGGGCGACCCGGTAGAGGTTAATCCGGATGGACAGCACCCGCGGATCCATGGCGGATTCGCGCAGGAGGTCCACGATGTAGCCATACTCCTGGTAGGGAAAATGCAGCAGAACATCGCCTTTGCTGACCTCATCGAAGAGGTTCGTGGCGCGGGCCAAACGCGGATGTGGCAACGCCGGACGCGCCGGAAACACCAGTTCCGACCGCCCGAAATCCGGGAACCCCATCAGATCCTTGCGGTTGTGGTAGCGGCTCCCCGCGATGATGTTCCCGGTATCGACGAGCTTCAGCTTGCGCTTGATGAAGGCCAGCATTTCCTTCGGCATGCGGGCGTCGTACAGAAAGCGCACATAGTCGCCGCGCTTGCGGCGCGCAAGTCCGCTGGCCATCTTTTCCATCAGCGACCGCGTCAGGTCGTCGTCCACGTCGATTTCCGCATCGCGGGTCACCTTGATGGCGTGGGCGAAGATCCGCTCCGGCGCGAAGAGGGCAAACAGCCGCGGCAGCTCCTGGCGGATGATGTCTTCGAGGAAGGCGACGTGGTGCTGGCCGGCCGGGCTGGGCAGCTCCACGAACCGCTCGAGGTGCGACGGAACTTCGATGACCGCGTACACCGTGCGGCGGGCGTCGTCCGGTGCGGAGACCGCCTTGCCGCCCGGCACGAGGCCCACGGCGAGGTAGAGCGTGCCGTCGCGCAGCTCGGGAAAGGGCACCGTGCCGCCCACCATGATGGGCACGAGGACCGGGCGGATCACCCGCTGGAAGTAGCGGGCCGCGAACTCCTGCTGCGGGCCGTCGAATTCCGTTTCGTCGACGAAATGGATGCCTTCCGCGTGGAGGGCGTCCTCGAGTTCAGCGAAGATGCGGTTGTTCTCCGCCTGCAAATCCACGACGCGCTGCTGGACGCGGCCCAGCGTCTCCCGCACATCGAACCCCAGCGTCGTCCGCGTGTCCGGCCCCACGAGCGAGGCGCGGATGAGGTTCGCCACCCGCACGCGGAAGAACTCGTCGAGGTTGTTCGAAAAGATGCCGAGGAAGCGGACCCGTTCGATCAGCGGGACGCTGGGAGCCGCAGCTTCCTGGAGCACCCGGTGGTTGAAGGCCAGCCACCCCATTTCGCGGTTGATGAACCGCTCGTGCGCGTTCGTTGTTTTCCCCACGTCCGTAAAGATAGCCCGTATCTTCGCGGCGACTAACCCCTCATCTTCTCAACCATGTCTGTCCTCGTCGGCCGTCCCGCCCCCTCGTTTACCTCGCGCGCCGTTGTCGGCGACCGCACAGAAGCGGACTTTTCCCTCGAACAATTCCTCGGAGAATCGTACGTGGTCCTGTTGTTTTACCCGAAGAGTTTCACCGGCATATGCCAAAGCGAGCTCCAGGCCTTCAACGACCGCCTCGCTGATTTCCAGGCCCGCAACACCGCACTCGTAGCGGTCGCCACCGACACGGCGGACGTGCTCGCAGCGTTCCGGCGGGTGCCCCGCGCGCAGGGCGGCGCCGAAGGGGTGGCCTTCCCGCTCGTCTCGGACGCGAACAAGACGATCACAACGAATTACGGCGTACTGACCGGCGAATACGATTACACGGACGAGGGCCAGCTCGAGGCGCCGAACGATTTGGTCGCCTACCGGGCGACTTTCCTCATCGACAAGCAAGGCCAGGTCATGCACCAACTCGTCAACCACCTGCCCATCGGGCGGGATGTCGACGAGACGCTGCGGGTGGTCGACGCGGTGCGCCACCTTCAGGAGAACGGCCAGGCCTGCCCGGCGAACTGGCGGCCCGCGGCGGTTACGGCCTGAAGTACGCCGCCAGCCCGTCGAGGGCGGCGGGGGTTCCGCTGACATCCAGCAGGTGAGGCCCGAAGTGGAGGGTGCAGCGGTCCGCCGCGAGCCGTTCTACTCGGGCCTCGCCGTGGAACGGGATGGCCCAGGTTTCCAGGCGGACCCGAAAGCGCACGATGTGGCCGGAGGTGGTCCGCTCGAAGTTCGCCCACTTCAGGTCGGCGGTGGAGGCCAGCAGGGCGTCGACGTCCGGGCTGCTCGTGGCGGTAAGGCGGACCCGCGGCGAGCCGGTGGGGCGGCCGCGGAACAGGGACTTCACGCGGAGGAGGGTGCTGAGCGGCGGGCCGCTGATGGCGTGGAGTTCCGCACGGCGGGCCGGCACGTTGTAGCTGTCGTTGATCGGGATCATGGCGGGGTGAGCCAGTGGTGGATGTAGGTGCCTTCGGGGTCGTACATCTGGGTTTGGCGGTCGAGGTTGAAGCGGCGGTTCGGGCGCGGGTCGTTGCCTAACCCGGCGATGTAGAGCCAGTTGCCGGCGTTGCTCGCGGCATCGTAGTCCAGGAGGTGGTGCTCGAAGTGGGCGGCGCCGAGGCGCCAATCCACACCGAGGTCGTGGACGAGGTACGAGGCCACGTTTTGGCGGCCCCGGTTCGACATGTAGCCGGTGGCAGCGAGCTCGCGCATGTTCGCATCGACGAAGGCCTCGCCGGTCCGCCCTTCGCACCAGGCCGCAAAGGCCCGCTGCGCGCGACCATCCCGGCCTCCGCGGGACACGTCCCCCGCCGACCGACCGAGGCCACCGGCCGCGAAGAGCTTGCGCCCGTGCTGCATCGCCACGAAGCGGAAAAAGTCCCGCCAAAGGAGTTCAAACACCAGCCAGTACGTGTCTTCCGTCGCCCCGTGGGCAGCCTCGAATCGCCGGACCTCCGCGAGCACCCGGCGCGGTCCCAGGGCGCCCGTGGCCAGCCACGGCGAGAGCTTGCTGCTGAAGTCCGGCCCCAGCAACCCGTTGCGGGTCTGCTTGTAGTGCGCCAGCGCCCGGCTGCCGTGCGTGTAGTGCTCCAGGCGCTCCTCTCCCGCCTTCCACCCGCCGCGGAAGGCCAGGACGCCGCGCGGATCGTCCTCCACCTCCGGGCTGCGGCGCGGCGCATGGGTCCACGCTGCCGCGCGCTTCGCGGCATCCGGCGGGGCCACGCACCGCTCCGGCGCCGCCACCGGCTGCCGAAACACCACTCCGGCCTCGACCCGCTTGCGGAACGTGGTAAACACGGCCGGCAGGTGCTCGATGGCGAACGGCAGATCGTCCGGATGCACGAGCGTCCTGCCCTCGAACCACCGGCACGGCACCGCGGCCTCCACCGCGCGCTCCACCTCGGCCTCTTCCCAGGTATGCTCGTGGTGGGCATAGACCGCATCGCACCCGCAGGCCGCCGCCACCCCCGGCACCACCTCCTCGGCCCTCCCCGTCCCCTCGAGCAGCACCCCGCCCCGGGCCGCCAGCGCTTCCCGCAGCTCCCCCACCGCCTCCACCAGGAAGCGCTGCCGGCGCGGCCCCATGCGGGGCACGCCGCCCGCGCCGGCCGCCTCACACCGCTCCTCCCAAACGTACACCGCCACCACCTCCTCACACGCCGCCGCCGCGGCCGCCAGCGCGGGGTGGTCATCCACCCTCAGGTCGTTCCGGAACCACACCAGCGCCCGGCTCATAGCAGCTCGATGCGTTGCAGGTTCGCCTCCGCCGTCTCCCACAGGGCTTGCCGGTCTGCGGCCGCCATCTTGTCCCACGTCCGGTACACCATCCCGATGCGCGGATTGCGCTCGAGCAGCGCCCGGTTCCGCACATGGAAATGCCAGTACAACGCCGTAAACGGACACGCCGCCGGCCCCGTCCGCTCGTCCGCCCGGTATGCACATGTGCCGCACGGCGCTCCCATCTTCCGCAAGTAGTTTGCGCCCGAAGCGTACGGTTTCGTGCCGACTAGGCCGCCGTCCGCAAACTGCGACATCCCGCGGGCGTTCGGCATTTCGACCCATTCCACCGCGTCGATGTACACCCCGAGGTACCAGGCATCGACCGCATCGGGGTGGATCCCGGCCAGGAGCATGAAGTTCCCGGTCACCATAAGTCGCTGAATATGATGGGCATACGCATTGTTCAGGGTGCTGTCGAGGGCCTGCCGGACGCACGCCATGCGGGTGCGCCCGGTCCAAAACCACTCCGGAAGCGCCCGTTCGTGGCCGAAGTAATTCAGCTCCGCATAGCCCGGCATGTGGGCCCAGTAGTGGCCGCGCACGTACTCGCGCCAGCCGAGGATTTGGCGGATAAAGCCCTCGGCCGAGGAGAGCGGGATGCGGTCGGGGTCGGCGCGCCAGGCGGCTTCCACGGCCGAGATGACCTCGCGGGGGGTGAGCAGTTTGGCATTCATCACGAAGCTCAAACCGCTGTGGTACAGCATGACACCTCCATCCGACAGCGCATCCTGGAACGGCCCGAACCGCGGCAGCGCCCGCTCGATAAAGTCCGCTAACAGCGCCAAACCCTCCGCGCGGGTCACCGGCACATCGAACGTGCCGCACCTCCCGCACGTCCGCACGCCCGCCGCCGCAAGCTCGTCCACCAGGCCCTGCACATCCCGCGGAAATGCACGCGGCTCCGGCGGGACGTGGCCCTTCGGAAGCGGCTTGCGGTTCTCGGCATCGAAATTCCACTCGCCGCCCTCCGGCGCCCCGGCCGCGTCAAGCAACACGCCGTACTTCCGCCGCAACGCGCGGTAAAATCCCTCCATGATGAAGGTCTTCTTTCCCGCGAAATGCTGAGCGAACGCCTCCCGGTCGGTGAGGAAATGCTCGGTGTCATCGGCATAGACGGCGATGCCGCGCTCCGCCGCTTCCCGGGCCCAGCTGCGCATCGCCTCGTCGAGCCGCCATTCGTCCGGCAGCTGGTACCGCACCGCGCTGGCGCCGAGGCGCGTGCACGTCCTCTCGCACTGTTCGTGCAGGGTTCCGGCCGCCTCCGGGTCGCCGATTCGGATGTACTCGACCCGGTGGCCGCGGGCGCGAAGCTCCTCGGCAAAGGCGCGCATGGCGAGGAAAAACGCGACCACCTTGCGCACATGGTGCAGGGCGTAGTCCGTTTCGGAGCGGACTTCCGCAAGCAGGTACACCACCCCGTCGTCCGGTGGCGCGGCGAACCAGCTGTGGCCGATGTGGAGTTGGTCACCGAGGATCAGGCGGACTTCCCGGGCGCTGCTCATGATTGAAGGGCCTTCTGGCGCATGCCCCGGCAGCGGTCGCTGCAGTAGCGCACCTCGTCCCAGCAGGCCGCCCATTTGCGGCGCCACGCAAACGGCCTGGCACACACCGCACACACCTTCGTCGGGAGGTCCTGTTTCTTTACCACAGCAGGATAACCTGCCGGTGGGGGCGGATGTTTCCGGGCGCGCGGCGCGCGGCGCAGGCGCAGCGCCGCCGGCGCGCTCGTTCAGCCGCGCAGGGCGCGCAGCTCCGCCCACGACGTGGGCACCGGGTGCGACGTGACCGTGTCCGGCACCTCCTCGTCGCGCAGGAACTTCAGCACGAGATCGTTGAACACCTCGGGGGCCTCGAT
>JBIIRP010000061.1:0-8601 GCA_044341475.1 Flavobacteriales bacterium
TGTCATCCGCTACACCACGAACGGCTACGAGCCGACCGCAACGAGCACGACCTACGCCGGACCCATCGCTGTGAATGCGACGACGGTAGTCCGGGCGCGGTGCTTCGACCCTTCAGGAGTGCGCGCCACGGGCCCGACGGAAACGAACACGTACTTCATCGGCGGCGACCAGCACAGCATCGTCGTTGTTTCGCTGTCGGGCAACCAGGCAGAAGACGGGGAGTGGCCCGGCGGCTGGTGGGGTCCGGCCCAAGAGCCGGCGCACGTCGAGTTCTTTTACCCGGACGGGACGTTTTGGTGCGAGGCGTCGGGAGACGCAAACGAGCATGGAAACGACTCGAATGCCTACCCACAGAAGGGGTTTGACTACATCACGCGCGACCAAATGGGCCATAGCCATGCGGTTGAAGCCCAGCTCTTTCACGTCAAAGAGCGCGACGAATACCAGCGCCTGATTTTTAAAGCTGCCGCGAACGACAATTATCCGTCTTCCGGAGGCGGTCACATCCGGGACGCCTATGTGCAGACCATGAGCCACCTGGCAGGCCTGCACGTGGACGAACGCACGAACGAGAGCTGCATCGTGTACCTGAACGGCCAGTACTGGGGAGTGTACGAGTACCGCGAAAAGGTGGACGACATCGATTTCACGGACTACTACTACGACCAGCCGCGCCACTTCGTCGACTTCATCAAGACGTGGGGCGGAACGTGGGTGGAGTACGGCAGCGATGCCGACTGGCAGCCGCTGGTGAACTTCATCACCGGCCAGGACATGTCGGTCGCCGCAAACTACGACTACGTCACGAGCGTGTTCAACGAGATGAGCATCATCGATTATGTGCTCCTCAACTCGTTCGTGGTGTGCGCGGACTGGTTGAACTGGAACACGGCGTGGTGGCGGGGGCGGCACCCGGACGGTGATGGTCGCCGCTGGCGCTATGCCTTGTGGGACATGGACAACACGTTCGGCCACGGTGCGAACTACACGGGCATTCCGAATCAGTCCGCAAACGCGGATCCCTGCAATCCGGAGTCGCTCGGCGATCCGGGTGGACAGGGCCACATTCCGATTTTCAATGCCCTGCTGGAGAATGAGACGTTTTGGGCTACCTACATCAACCGCTGGGCGGACCTGAGCAACACCCACTTCAGCTGCGACCGGATGCACGAAGTGCTGGACAGCATGGTAGCGGTCATCGACCCGGAAATGCAGCGCCACGTGCAGCGTTGGGGTGGTAACTACGCCGGTT
The DNA here is from genome assembly GCA_044341475.1 of Flavobacteriales bacterium. Classification (GTDB taxonomy): domain Bacteria; phylum Bacteroidota; class Bacteroidia; order Flavobacteriales_D; family Sanyastnellaceae; genus CAMCYM01. The sequence continues at coordinate 1,254 of JBIIRP010000061.1, forward strand.
GGCAAGCAAACGTGCAGGTAATCCATGACTTCATCGACGACCGGTGTGCCGCTACGCTCATCGGTGGTCTTGAGGATTGCTACGAGGTCGAGGCGGTTTCCGTCACGGTCATCATCGATGGCCTCGGGGAGGTCGAGTTGAATTCGGTGGATATCGGACCTGCGGACAGTCCGCTCTCCGCGACCTACTTCGCTGGGGTTCCGATGCAGCTTACGGCCGAGGCGACCCTGGGGATGGAGTTCATCGGTTGGGAGGTTGTGAGCGGAGATGTGGTGCTGGTGGATCCGATGAATCCGGTGTGGGGCTTCGTGCTGTCCGGAGATGTCGAGCTCATCGCCCATTTCGCGCCGGCCATGGATCCTCAACCGGTCGTGTTCCGGGTCGATCCCCCGGGGGCAGGCTCCATCGCCGTCGATGGCGCGGTGCTTGCGGCGTTGCCCGCGACGGAATTCCTCGTCGGGAGTCACAGCTTCACCGCGACGCCGGTGGACGAGTGGCATGTGTTCACCGGCTGGACCACCACCGGTCTCGGGGTGACGCCTTCTGCTGCTTCGGCGAATGTTTCTTGTTTTGTGAACCAACCGGACACCATCACCGCCCACTTCGCCGAAATCCAACACGTCGAGCTGGTGGTCCGTGTCGAGCCGCCAGGCGCCGGAACGGTCCGCATCGAGGGCGGAATTGTGGTGAGTGATTTTTGGGAAGGGGGACTTGAGCCAGTAGGTCCAGTGGACGCATCGGCCACTCCGGCGGAGCATTTTGAATTCGTCCGGTGGGAGGGAGCGTTTTCAAATCCGTCTCCTGGACCGGCCTTTTCGGACGTTGCGTTCCCGGTGGAGGAAGCCGACACGCTGACGGCGTACTTCCGTCCTGTGGACTTCGCGCTGTACGTGCCGTCGGCGTTTTCTCCGAACAACGACGGTTTGAACGACGCGTTTTTGCCGGCCGGTGCAGCTTGGGGAGGGGAGAACTACCGGTTTGCCGTGTTCAACCGGTGGGGCGAGCCGGTGTTCCTCAGCGAGGTGCCCGGCCAGCCGTGGATCGGGGAGCACCAAGGCGCTGGCGCTGAACACTACGTTCCGGATGGGGTGTACCTGTTCGAGGTGACGGCGGTCGACGTGCACACCGGGGTACCGGTGAGCCGGTCGGGCTGGGTTCAGGTGGTCCGCTGAAATCGGCGGACGTACCAGGTGTTCGCGGTCAGGGCGAGGACGACGATGCCCATGCCGGCCGCAGCGCCTAGGCTGAGGCGTTCGTCGAAAAGGAAGTAGCCGAAGGCCGCCGCGGCGAGGGCACCTACGTACTTGAAGGGCATGATGGTGCCGGCGGCGTCGCGGTGCAGGGCGATGGTCATGGCGATTTGGGCCAGGACGCTGAGTACGCCGATGGCTGCGGCTTCCCCCCATTCGACAGACGACAGGGGATGCCAGTTCCAGGCCACGGGAAGCGCGGTCACGGGGACGGCGATGAGGTGAAACCACAGGACGATGCCGACGGGATGGTCCGTGTCGCGGCACCGCGTGGTGGCGACGTACGAGACTGCGGCAAAGGCGGCGCTGAACAAGCCCAGCAGCCACATGTCCCACGGCACGAGGGGGTCGAATCCTTTGATGAGCACCACGCCCACGAAGGCGGTTGTGAGCAAGGCCCACTGGACGGGCCGGGTGGTTTGGCCCAGCACGGGGCCCGCAAGCAACACCGTGAAAATCGGGCTGGTGTACTGGATCACCGTGGCAGAGGCCAGGGGTATGGTGCGCACGGTATGGAAAAAGGCGGAAAGCGAGATCACGCCGGCCACCCCGCGGATGAGCATCCACGTACGGTTCGTGCCGAGCACCGGCAGCCGGTAGACCGCTAGGTACCCCGCCGTCACCACCAACGACAGCGCCGACCGCAGAAACACCAGCTGAAGGGTAGGCAGGTGGCGCAAATCCTTCACGAGCACGTTCGCCGCGGCAAACAGCAGCACCGAGACCACCATCCACCCGATGCCCCGGCCGGCCCGCTCCATCACATGTTGCGCCGGTAGGCCCCGCCCACCTCAAACAGCGCATCAGAAAGCTGCCCGAGCGAGCACGACCGCACCGCCCCCATGAGCGCGTCGAACACGTTCCCGCCTTCCACCGCGGTCCGCTGCACGTCAGCGAGGGCGGCCGGCGCCGTGCTGGCATTCGCGGCATGCAGCGCCGCGAGCTGCGTCAGCTGGTCCTCCTTCTCTTGTTCGGTGGCCCGGATGACCTCACCTGGCACGATGGTGGGCGAGCCTTCGCGCGACAGGAACGTGTTCACCCCGATGATGGGGTATTCGCCCGTGTGCTTCAGCGTTTCGTAGTGGAGGCTCTCTTCCTGGATGCGCGACCGCTGGTACATCGTTTCCATGGCGCCCAGCACGCCGCCCCGCTCCGTAATCCGGTCAAACTCCGCAAGCACCGCCTCCTCGACGAGGTCCGTGAGCTCCTCGATGATGAACGCGCCCTGGAGTGGGTTTTCGTTCTTCGCCAGGCCGAGTTCCTTGTTGATGATGAGCTGTATGGCCATGGCCCGCCGCACGCTGTGCTCGGTGGGCGTGGTGATGGCCTCGTCGTAGGCGTTCGTGTGCAGCGAGTTGCAGTTGTCGTAGATCGCGTAGAGGGCCTGCAGCGTGGTGCGGATGTCGTTGAAGTCGATTTCCTGGGCGTGCAGGCTCCGGCCGGAGGTTTGGATGTGGTACTTGAGCATTTGGGCCCGGGGCGAGGCGCCATAGCGCTCGCGCAGGGCCTTCGCCCAAATCCGCCGTGCCACCCGCCCGATCACCGCGTACTCCGGATCGATGCCGTTCGAGAAGAAGAAGCTCAGGTTCGGGCCGAACGCGTCGATGTCCATCCCACGGCTCAGGTAGTACTCGACGTACGTGAAGCCGTTTGCCAGGGTAAAGGCGAGCTGAGTGATGGGATTCGCTCCGGCCTCGGCGATGTGGTAGCCGCTGATCGACACGGAGTAGAAGTTGCGGACCTGTTCGCGGATGAAGGCCTCCTGCACGTCGCCCATCAGCCGCAGCGCGAATTCGGTGGAGAAGATGCAGGTGTTTTGGGCCTGGTCCTCCTTGAGGATGTCGGCTTGTACGGTGCCCCGCACGTTCTGCAGGGCGTGGGCGCGCAGCCGCCGGTACGTCGCGGCGTCGAGCACCTCGTCGCCGGTGCACCCGAGCAGCATCAGTCCGAGCCCGTCGTTGCCCTCGGGCAGGTCGCCGGTGTAGCGGGGGCGCGGGAGGCCGCGGGCCTCCCATTTGGCCTGCAACACCTGCTCTACCTGCTGCTCCAGGCCCTCAGCGCGGATGAATTTCTCGCACTGCTGGTCGATCGCCGCGTTCAGGAAGAATGCCAGCAGCATGGGCGCCGGGCCGTTGATGGTCATCGACACGCTGGTCGCCGGATCGCACAGGTCGAAGCCGCTGTAGAGCTTTTTCGCGTCGTCGAGGCAGCAGATGCTCACGCCGCTGTTCCCCACTTTGCCGTAGATGTCCGGCCGCCGGTCCGGGTCGCGACCGTAGAGCGTGACGCTGTCGAAGGCGGTCGAGAGGCGCTTTGCGGGCATGCCGACACTCACGTAATGGAAGCGCTTGTTCGTGCGTTCCGGGCCGCCTTCGCCTGCAAACATGCGGGTGGGATCTTCGCCTTCGCGCTTGAAGGGATAGATGCCTGCCGTGTAGGGAAAGGTGCCCGGCAGATTTTCTTGCAGGCTCCAGCGGGCCAAATCCTTCCAGCCCGACCACCGCGGCACCGCGACTTTCGGGATGCGCAAGTGGCTGAGGCTTTCCGTTCCGGTGCGGACTTCGATGATCTTATCGCGGACGGGGTAGCCGAAGACCTCGGCCCGGTAGCGGTCGCGCAGCTCGGGCCAGGCCTCGAGCCAGGCCAGTAACTTCGGGTCCAGCTCGCGGGTGGCTTCGTCCGCCGCGGCTTCCACGGCGGCGCGCCCCGGGCCGACCGGCAAGACGGTGGCCGCGGTCCGAAGGGCGTGCAGGGTGCCGGCGGCTTCGGCCTGGGTTTCCGCCCGGGCGCCGTAGGCCCGGTTCGCTTCGGCGATTTCGCTGAGGTACCGGGTGCGGCTGGGCGGGATCACGAACCGCTTCTCTTCGTCTTCCGTGGGGAGGTTGAGGTGGGTCGTGAAGGCCTGGCCGGTCCGTTCGGCCAGGGTGCGGACGAGGAGCCGGTAGAGGCGGTTCGTGCCGGGGTCGTTGAATTGCGAGGCGGTGGTGCCGATGACCGGGAGGCTTTCGTCGTCCGCGTCCCACAGGTCGTGGTTGCGCTTGAATTGCTTGCGGACGTCGCGCAGGGCGTCCAGCGCGCCGCGCTTGTCGAACTTGTTGATCGCCACCGCATCGGCGAAGTCGAGCATGTCAATCTTCTCGAGCTGGGTGGCCGCCCCAAACTCCGGGGTCATGATGTACAGCGACACATCGCTGTGGTCCATGATTTCGGTATCGCTCTGGCCGATGCCGCTCGTTTCCAGCACGATGAGGTCGAACCGGGCGGCCCGCAGCACCTGCACGGCTTCGGCGACGTGGCGGGAGAGGGCGAGGTTGCTTTGGCGCGTGGCGAGCGAGCGCATGTAGACGCGGGGCGTGTGGATGGCGTTCATCCGGATGCGGTCGCCGAGCAACGCCCCCCCGGTCTTGCGCTTCGACGGATCCACACTGATCAGGCCCAGGCGCATCTCCGGAAAGTCCAGCAAAAACCGCCGGACCAACTCGTCCACCATCGACGACTTCCCAGCGCCGCCCGTTCCCGTGATGCCGAGCACAGGCACCTTCGGCACCTCCTTCCACGCCGTGGCGAACGCCGCATGGAATCCGGCCGGGTCGTTCTCCGCAGCCGAAATGCACCGCGCGATGTCCTGGACCTCGCCCGCCCCGAGCCGGTCGATCGCCCCGTCGAGCGCCGCGACATCGGGCACCGTCGCGAAGTCCGCGCGCCGCACGAGGTCGTTGATCATCCCCTGCAACCCCATCGCCCGGCCATCGTCCGGGTGGTAGATGCGCTCGATGCCGTAGGCGTGCAGCTCCGCGATTTCCGACGGCAAAATGGTCCCGCCGCCGCCGCCGAAAATCCGGATGTGACCTGCTCCCCGGGCGTCGAGGAGGTCCTTCATGTAGCGGAAGTACTCCATGTGGCCGCCCTGGTAGGACGTCATGGCGATGCCTTGGGCGTCTTCCTGGATGGCGGTGGACACGACCTCTTCCACGCTCCGGTCGTGGCCGAGGTGAATCACTTCGCAGCCCGACCGCTGCATGATGCGGCGCATGATGTTGATGGCCGCATCGTGGCCGTCGAACAGGCTTGCGGCGGTCACAATCCGCACCTTGTGGGTGGGAACGTAGACGTCCGGCGTATCTGAGGAGGGGAGGACCATAGGCCAAATGTAGCCACAACCCCCGCCGCGGTCGGTCAGGGATGCAGTTCGCACCACCTCCGTAGGCGGTGCTCGGCGCTGCGCCGGATGTTCTCCCAGTACAGGTTGTAGTCGGCAATGTGCCAGTCCGACACCCGAAGCAACGATCCAAGTGGAACCCGCAAGGGCTTGATCCACAGCAATCCATCGTGCGGGCGGGCGCTGATTGCTCCACGGTACTTCATCCGCAAGTTGCGGTTCAGGATGCCGTGGTGGTCCGCATAGGCTGAGAACTCCGTCCGGTCCGGCCACCACGTGATGGGGTTCACGACGGGATTTGCATCGAAGTGGTCCTTCCAGTACTCCGGGTAGTGGCCCTCTGTCACCGTCATCCACATCACGTAGCCACCGACGGCATCGGGTCCGTACGCCGGCTGCAGCCGCGCAAACATCCCTGGAGCGAGCCGCATCCCCGGGAGAAAGGCCACGACGAGCCGCTCTCCGAGTTCCGTTCCGTCAAAAAACTCGGCAAGCAACCGGGCGGCATGGTAGCTCCCTTGGCTGTGGGCCGCGAGAATGATCGGTCGCCCGGAGTCCTCGTGCTCGAGGTAGTGCATGAACGCGGCCCGCACATCCGCGTAGGCAAACTCGAGCGCGGCCTCCGCATCCGGTCCCTCGACATAAAAGCACCGCAGGTGGGCCTGGCGGTAACGCGGTGCGAAGATGCGCCCACAGCCGCGGAAGGCACTTACCTGGTGGCGGAGCGGCCAGCTGTCCGCAATGGCATTCGCCGCTTCGTCGTCCCACCCTGCATTCCACTCTGCTCCGATGCCCCGGTGGGTGGTCGGATGGATGTAGAACACGTCCGCCGCGCGTGCGGGGAGCTCGGGGACCGGGCCGTAGCCGACGGGCCACGCCGTGCAGGGATGGAACACGGGGTGCAAGGCCCACGCATTGCGCATCCGGTAGTCGGGCGCCCCGGCGTGTTCAGGCACGCGGAAGCCGTGCGGAACGTCGTATTTGTCGCGGGGGTCGAAACCGAACATGGTGGGTTTAGGCTGGGCCAAATATATCCGCAACGCTCCCCCCGATGCGCTCGACCGCCTCCACGAAATGCGCCGGCGGTGCGGCAGTGAATTCGAGCCGCTCTCCGGAGCAACCCGTGAATGCAATCCGGTGCGCGTGCAGCAGGAGGTAGGGGAGGTTCCACTCCGTGGCGAAGTACCGGTTGTGTTCGCGGTCCCCGTGGGCGATGTCGCCCACGACGGGGTGGCGGAGGTGGCGGAGGTGGAGCCGGATTTGGTGGTAGCGGCCCGTGGCAGGTCGGCAGGCGACGATGCTCAGCCGTGAGGTCGGATAGCGCGTGATGGCGACGGGCAGTTCGGTCCGGAATGTGGTGGTGAACGCCGTGCGTGCCGGTTTGGCTTGCCCACCCATCCCGTTCGCAAGCGGCTTTTCCACCACCACCTCGCCGTCTGGCAACCACCCGCGCACGAGCGCAACGTAGGTTTTCTCAACGGTATGTTCCACGAACTGGGCATGCAGGTGGGCATGCGCCTCCGGCGTGCGGGCGAACACCACCAAGCCACTTGTCGGACGGTCGATGCGGTGCACAGGCTGTACCCACGGGTCGCCCAGCTCCGCCACCAGCCAGCGCTTGAGGTTGTCTTGTTCCTCGATAGCCCAGTCCGTGCGGTGCACGAGGAGCCTGTTCGGCTTCCACACGACGGCAAGGTCTGCATCGGTGTGCAGCACGCGGGGAGGGTCGGGTGGAAGCACGTGAAAGGAATTCCGCTAATTTGCGCCCCCAAGTATACGTCCACGCAACGCTGTGTTCCGTTTTCACGTCTACCGCAAAACCTCCGGATCGCCCATGCCGCTGACTCCTCGATTTTTTGGCCTCGGAATCTTCATTGTGCTCTGTACGTTGACAGGTTCTCGTTTGTCGGCCCAATGCACGGGCCTCGTGGTGGAGGTA
>JBIIRP010000062.1:0-8462 GCA_044341475.1 Flavobacteriales bacterium
CGCACCCTCGTGTTGCGCACGCACGCAGGCTTCGGCCTCATCGGCCAGTACAACCGTGCGGTCGGGCAGTCGCCTTTCGAACGCTTCTATCTCGGGGGCGTCTTCTTGAGTGGATTTGTGCTTGACGGCCGCGAAATCCTGAACCTGCGCGGCTACGACGACCTCAGTCTGACCGCTCCGGACCGCAATACGGGCGCACCGGCCGTCGCCAAATACGGGATGGAACTGCGCTACCCCCTCTCCACGAACCCGAGCGCGACCATCTTTATGCTGGGTTTTGTCGATGCAGGTCGGACATGGGCCGATGGCCGCGAATTCAATCCGTTCCAAGTCTACCGCAGTGCCGGTGTAGGACTCCGGATTTTCCTGCCCATGTTCGGGTTGCTCGGTCTGGATTATGGCTGGCGACTGGACGATCTGCCCGCTGTGCCCGACATGGCCCGTGGCCAGTTCCACTTCAGCATCGGCATGAGCATGGGCGAGCTCTGACGCCCGTTAACCGACGTAACTTCCGCGCATGCGCCACTTCCTCCTTCTCCTCCTTTGTGCAGGCCTCCTGGGTGCCCCGACGGCGTGGGCCCAGAAGTTTGCCTACATCGATTCTGACTACGTGCTCCTCCACATGCCGGAGTACGCGGAGGCCCAAAACCAACTCAACCAGCTCGCCATCGATTGGCAGGCCGAGGTGGAGGAGAAGCTGGTCGCCGTCGGCCGCCTCGAAGCGGCCTACCGCGCAGAGCGGGTCCTGTTAACCGGCGAAATGCGGGCGAAGCGGGAGGAGGAAATCGAAGCCAAGCGCGCCGAAGCGAAGGCCTTGCAGAAGGAGCGGTTTGGCCCGGAAGGCGAACTTTTCCGCAAGCGCAAGGAGCTCATTCAGCCCATCCAGGACAAGATTTTCGAGGAACTCATGGCCATTGCCGAGTCCGGCGGGTACATGGTCATCTTCGACAAAACGAACCAGAGCAACATGCTCTACACGAACCCGAAGTACGACATCTCTGACCGCCTCATCAAGGCGCTCGGCTACGTCCCGGGCGAAACCATCGAATCCGGAAAAGAGGGCGAAGGCAAGGATGGCGAAGGCAAGGAAGAGGGGAAGTCGCTTCAGGACAGGGCAAAGGATGCTGTCGGCAAGGGCATCGAGGGCGCCCGCGAAGGGGTCCGTGGCGCCACCGAGTCGATCCGTACCGGTGGAAAGGAGTAACGTAACGCTGTATTTTCGCACGAATTCAACCCCTCTCATGAAGTTTTCTCTTCTCGCTGTCGCGCTGTGCCTTGTGAGTGTTCTTCCCGCTGCCGGTCAAGGCCGCTTCGGCCATGTGGATGCCCAAGAAATCCTCCTTGCCCTGCCGGAACGGGCCACTGCCCAGTCCACCATTGAATCCCAAGCTGCTCAGTACGAGGCAGAATTGAAGCGCATGCAGGAGGAAATGCAGGCCAAATATGCCGAGTACCAGCAAAAAGCGGCCACCTGGCCGGATGCCATCCGGACCCAGAAGGAGCGCGAGCTCCAGGGCATGGATTCGGGTTTGCAGGAGTTTGCCGCAACCGTTCAGGACGAGCTCCAGAAGCTCGAGCAGTCCCTGCTGGAACCCATGATCCAGCGGGTCCAAACGGCAATTGACGAAGTGGGTAAGGAGCAGAAGTTCACGTACATCTTCGATTCGAGCACCGGTGCGACCCTTTACAACGGCGGCGAAGACATCGCCCCGCTGGTGCGCGCCAAACTGGGCATGTAAGCGCGCCCCCGATGCGCCCCCCCATCGGGATTTTTGACTCTGGCATCGGCGGACTCACGGTCGCACGTGCAGTTGCGGACGTGCTCCCCGACTATCCGTTGGTCTACTTCGGCGACACGGCTCACCTGCCGTATGGGGAGAAATCCCCCGAGCTGATTCGGCATTTCTCTTCCCGCATTTCCCATCACCTCCGCGACGAGGGATGCCGGCTGGTGGTGGTGGCGTGCAATTCGGCCTCGAGCAATGCGCTGGATGCGGTCCGCGATGCGCTGGGGCCTCGCATTCCCGTCGTGGATGTGGTCTCACCTGTCGTGGCCTTTGCTGCGGCCGCGCACCCGGGTGGCCGGGTCGGCGTGATCGGTACGCGGGCCACCATTGAATCCGGTGTATACCAGCGCGCCCTCTCTGCACAGGGATTGATTCCTGTGGTGCGGGCCACTCCCTTGCTGGCCTCTGCCATAGAAGAAGGATTCCACACCGGGTCGGTCTCGGAAGCGCTGCTCGAGGCCTACCTCGGAGATGGACTGTTCAACGAAGTGGATGCCATGGTGCTCGGCTGCACCCACTATCCCCTCATCTCAGACCAAATCCGTGCCTTCCTTCCCAGCGGCGTTGATGTCCTCGACACACCCGGCATCGTGGCAAACGCTGTCCGCATCGCGGTGGAAAACATGCCGTCTTCGCGCGGCCCGAAGGCAGTCCACCAGCGCCGGTTCATCGTCTCCGATCTGACCGCCTCGTTCGCTTCGGGAGCCCGCACGTTCTTCGGTCGGGAGGTCGAACTCGAGGAGAGCAGGATCTGGGAAATCTGATCAGTCCGCCCCGCCGCTCCGGAACCAGTCTGCATACTCCACGTACCGATCCGAGGTCGCTGCGAGCCGCTCTGCGAGTTCAGGCTTTACCGGTCCGACTTGCCGGGCGGGCACGCCGGCCCAAAGCGTTCCTGCAGGCACAACCGTTCCAGCCAGCACCACAGCTCCGGCCGCAATGACGGCTCCCGTACCGATGTCCGCACCGTCCATCACGACAGCCCCCATGCCGATGAGTACCTGCGCCCCGATTCGGGCGCCGTGGATGATGGCGCCGTGTCCGATGGATGCGCCGTCTCCGATGTCGGTCTGGGACTGCTCGTAGGTTCCGTGAAGCACCACCGCATCTTGGATGTTGACCCGTTTGCCTATGCGGATGGGAGCCACATCCCCACGGAGGATGGCACCGAACCAGACCGTACTTTCCTCCCCGAGGACCACATCCCCGACGAGGGTAGCATTGGGGGCAATCCAGCACGAAGCTGGAATTTCAGGAGTGCAACCTCGGCACGTCAGGACGAGTGCGTTCATGGCGGTGGGCATTTCGTTTCCGTGCGGCTTCGATCCAACTTGTGCGGTCAAAGATGCGGCAATGTGCAGCCCAGAGCAGCGCAGTCTGTTCAAGATCGCGGCGGTCATCGCCGGCAAACACTCCGCCTCCTGTGGCAGCATCGATGGACAAGAAGGTGTGTGCCAGCCGCAGCACGCTGGTTCGACCCCGCTCAGAAATCCCAAGTGATCGACTGAGTGTGCGCAGGAACTCGCGCGCCTCCGGGGTGGGCGGAGGGGCTTCCGATGTTTCGGTGTGCTTCCGGACATAGGCCACCACTTCCGCTGCTTCGCGGGAAGAGCGCATCCAGGACGGCACATCCGAATCGTCCTTCGGGTGCAAGCCGGTTTCGATGTGGATGGGAAACCGGTCGACTATGGGCCCGGAAAGCCGCCGAAGTGCCTTTGCAATGTCTGCCTCACTGCACCGGCATCGGGATGGGCCTTCTCCGAGGTAGCCACAGGGACAGGGATTTGACGAGGCGCCTACAATGCATCGGGCGGGGATGCGGGCTATGCCGCCTGCTCGGGAGATGTGGACTTCGCCGGTTTCAAGCGGACTGCGTAGTGCTTCGAGCACGTTGCGCGGGAATTCCGCGAGCTCATCGAGGCAAAGCATGCCTCCGCAGGCCAAACTGAGTTCGCCGGGCACGAGGCCCGCACCTCCATGGAATCCTCCCACCAGACCTTCCGGAGACGTTGCAGGATGTGGGGTGCGCAGTGGGACGTGCAGCGGACCTGCAGGTTCAAGTCCGCGCATGGCGCGAAACCGCTCGTGGGCTGTGCGGTCTTTCGTGGACGGAGGAGGAAGGAGCCCGTGGATGCACCGGAGAAAGGTAGATTTTCCCGAACCGGGCGGACCGAGAATCAAGACGTGGTGGTGACCGGCTGCCGCTGCAAGGAGCGACAAGCGCGTCATGCGGTCCGCGGTGAGATCCGCCAAATCCACGTCCCGGCGCATCGGAAGTTCCACCGCCGGAGGAGCTGCGTCGCAGAGCAAGCGCTCGCCACGGAGGTGGCGCAGTACGCTGCGGAGGTCGCGTGCGGGCAGCCACGGTGCACCGGAGAGTTCAGCTGTTGCAGGAAGGATGGTCTCTGAGCATCCGGCCTCGAGCGCAGCCCCGGGTGCGGCGAGGTAGGCGGTGTGGTGGCCACAGAGGGCCCCGTTCAAACTCAATTCGCCGAGACTGCATACGGAACGGATCCGCTCGGGAGGAAGCTGGTCGGATGCCGCGAGCAAGGCCAGGGCGATGGGCAGGTCGAATGCGGTGGCTTCGGCAGGGGAGACCGCTGGAGACAGGTTGACGGTGCAGGAGAGGCGCGGCCACCGGCATCCGCTGGCGAGCAAGGCCGCCCGGATCCGCAGTGCAGCGTCGCGAGCAGCACCAGGAGGCAAGCCGGCTACATGGAATCGGAAGCCGCGTTCCGTCCGGATTTCGACGGACACAGGAAGGGCTTGGGCGCCTCGGTGGGAGGCGCCGAACGTTTGGGTCCACATGCTTGAAACCTCAGGAAACCGCCCGTTCGACGGCGTCAATCCAGCTGTGGATGACCTTGATGTGCACTTCCTGGATGCGGTCCGCGTAACCTGTCCAAGGCACGCGCACTTCGACATGACTCAGCTCGGCCAGGGCTCCTCCCGAATTACCGGTGAGGGCGAGCACGGAGATTCCCATTTCATGTGCTTTGCGCGCAGCGGCCACCACATTCGGCGAGTTGCCGCTCGTTGAGATGGCCACCAGGACATCACCAGGTTTGCCCAGCGCTTCGACGTAGCGCGCAAACACCTCATCGAAGCCGTAGTCGTTTCCGACGCAGGTCAGGTGAGCGGGATCTGAGCAGGCCATCGCGGCGAGTCCCCGCCGGTGGTTGCGGTAGCGTCCACTGAGTTCCTCGGCGAAGTGGATGGCATCGCACATCGATCCCCCGTTGCCGCACGAGATGGCTTTGCCGCCTTGGGCGAGGGATTGGCTGAGCATGGAAGCGCCGCGTTCGACAGCAGCAAGGAACGTCTCGTCCTCCCGGATGCGGTGCAGCAGTTCTGCGGCCTCCTGCAGATGGGAGAGGATGGTAGGGGGGGTGTTCATGCTGCGAAGGTGATGCGTCGGACCGGGCTCAGGGCAGCGGTTTTGTGGACGGGGAAATCCAGTTTGCCTGCGTTCCGTTCAGTGCGCTGCGAACTTGCTTAAGCCGTCTTCAAGAAAGGCAATAAACCGGTCGGGATCCGGGTCGTATCCGGCGGTCCCGCCGACCTGCTTGCCTTCGTGGTCGAGCAGCACATAAAAAGGTTGCGAATTCGTGTTGAACTGGGAGGCTTGCAGGTAGGACCACTTGTTGCCCACGGTTCGGATGGGGAATGCCTTGCCACCGTAGATCTCTGACGACTGCTCTTCTGCCGGAAGTTCCTTCCGCTCGTCGACGTACAACGAGACCAGCACCACGTCTTCCGTGAGCATCTTCGCCACCGTGGCATCCGGCCAAACTTGCTCCTCCATCTTGCGGCAATTCACACACGCCCATCCGGTGAAATCCAGCAACACGGGCTTGCCCTCCGCTTTTGCCGCTTCAAGTCCGGCCTGGTAATCGGTAAACCGGGCCTCCACGTGTCCGCTGCTTGCACCCTGCTCACCCCCTCCGCCGTGGTGCCATTCGGCGTAGGTAGCAGGAGGAGGAAACCCAGAAATCAGGTGGACGGGGGCACCCCATAGCCCAGGAATGAGGTAAAGTCCGAAGACGAAAAACGCGAGCCCCATCCCGAATCGCCCGACACCGAGCCGTTCGACGCGTGAATCGTGCGGAAAGGTCAGCCAACCGAACAGGTAAAAGGCGATGGCCAGTGCGACGGCAATCCAGATCGCGATGAAGAGCTCCCGCTGGAGCAGGCCGAGCTGCAGCACGAGGTCAGCGTTCGAGAGAAACTTGAAGGCAAATCCGATTTCCAGCAGGCCCAGAACCACCTTGACACTGTTCAGCCATCCGCCTGACGAAGGCAGGGAGTTCAGCCAGCCCGGGAAGGCCGAGAACAGCATAAACGGGAGGGCGAGCGCTAGCGAAAAGCCGAACATCACGGCCGCTGGAGCGGCGTAGGACCCCGTTGCGGCCCCGGCTAGGGCACTTCCCACCAGCGGCCCGGTGCAGGAAAAACTCACGATGGCCAGCGTTGCTGCCATGAAGAAGATGCCCAGAAATCCACCCCGGTCCGCGGCGCGGTCTGCGCTGTTTGCCCATTTGGACGGCAGTTGCAGTTCAAAAGCCCCCAAAAAGCTGGCGCCGAACACCACGAGCAGCAGGAAGAGGAAGAGATTGAAGTACGGATCCGTGGAGATGAGGTTTAAGACATCTACCCCGAAAATCGCCGTGAGCAATAGGCCTAAACCTGTATAAATGAAGATGATGAAGAACCCATACAGCAGCGCATTGCGCACGCCGGCCGCGCGGGTCTTCGATTGCTTCGTGAAAAAGCTCACGGTCATGGGGATCATGGGAAACACGCACGGCGTGAACAGGGCAGCAAATCCGAGCAACATGCCGAGCAGGAAGACGCCCCACAGGCCTTGTTCCTCGACAGGGGCTGCGGGGGGAGCTCCTTCTTCATCGGTAGCGGCACCGTGCGCGCCGCAGAGGTGCTTGGGCTCTGGGCAGTAGCCAGGCCGCTCGGCCGCGGGCTTCACATCGCCTACGGCAAGTGAAAACAGTACGTCTTCCGGGGGGAGGCATTTCGTGGAGTCGCACACCATAAAGCTGACAAAGCCGGTAATGCTGTCGGTGGCCTGTGCACCCGAGAGATCCAGCGTAGCGACCCAGTACACCTCTTCCTCGAAGAACTTCAAGTCCATCATGAAGTTCGGGTCGTAGGCCACGATGGGGGTGCATTCCCGGAATCCGCCGGTGGAGTCTGCGCCTGCGGGAAGGGTAGCCTCGATGTAGGTGGGCACAGGGCCGTCTTGGCTGTCGAGGAATTGGCTGTAAATGTGCCAACAGGGCTCCACCGTCGCGCGGAGGACCAGATCCGTTTTCCCGGTTTGCTCGCTTTCGTACAGCCCAAACTCCCACTTCACCGGGTCGTAGACCTGGGCACCGAGACCGCCTGCTACCGCGAGCAGCACAGCCAAAAACGCGTGGCGCATGTTCATAACCCGCGAAGATAACGCCCCGCCGCGTCTGCTGTGTGACCGCAGTCCCCGCCTACAGCGCAAGTTCTTGGCCGAACGACAACCCGAAACGCTTTCTCAACCAGCCACATGCGAGGTAAACGAAGGGGGTATCGAGCAGCGCGAAGATGACTTTGAACACGAAGCCATTTATGAAAAGTTTGGGAAACAACGCCCAGCTGAACTCGCCGAGCAAGCACAGCACCCCGAGCACCGTGGCCGTATCCACAAACTGGGACGGGATGGTGCTGAAGTTGTTTCGAAGCCAAAGCGCCTTGCCGCCCGTCCGCTCTTTCCAGAAATGGAAGATCCGCACGTCGAGAAATTGGGCCAGCAAATAGGCCACCATCGAAGCTCCGACCCCCGCGACTGTCGATCCGAACACGTGATCGAATTGCCCGTCGGTCACGGGCGACCACGGCGCCGCGGACGTGTTCGAGCTAACCCACACGAAGACAAGGGTAAACAGCGAGGCGGCGAGACCGGCTTGGACCACGAGATTCGCCTTTTTGCGGCCGTACACTTCGCTGATGACATCCGTCACCACGAACGTCAGGGGGTAGGGAAGCAAGCCGACGCTCTGTTCGAAGGTGAGCCAGCCGTCAGCCCCGAAGGGCTGCCAAATGAAGAACTTCCTGAAAATCAAGTTGCAAGCCACCAGGCTCGCGATGAAAACTCCCGCCAAAATCAGGTACATGCGGTGCGCTGCATCGCGGTCTTCCGGCCGGGTAAGCAGCAAAGGTGCGGGAGTCTCCATGGGGTCAGGGCGGCGAAAGGCGCCGTTCGATGCGCAAGGTATGCCGCTCCCGCCGGGCCTGAAGACCCGCCGTGACCAAACCCTTTCCCCCTTCGACCTCCTCCCCAGCCAGCCGACCGATGGCTTCTGCCACACGGGCTTCTCCCCCGAGCGCAGCGACGGCGCGCACGAGCACCTCGTTGCGAAGGGATTCTGCGCGCCACCGCACCACATCGACGGTGCAGTTTCCAGCCGCATCCCACACGACGCACCGGGCTTCCGCTTCCGCCACCGCACGTTCGGCCGCGTCGGCTAGGGGCGCGAATCGCTGCGCCAGTTGGGCCACGTGGGCTGCGGCACCGGGACGTAGTGCCTCGAGGAGGGGCACCACCTCGTGCCGGATCCGGTTGCGCAAGTACACCTGCGACTGGTTCGAGGCATCTTCCCGCCATTCCACGCCACGGGCGGAGGCATAGCG
>JBIIRP010000063.1:0-8410 GCA_044341475.1 Flavobacteriales bacterium
TCGGCTCCATCAACAAAATCAACAAGGCCTTCGCGAAGCTCGAACAAGAATTCGAGCGTCCACCGACACCGGCGGAACTCGCGGAGATGCTGGACATGACCTTGGATGAGGTCAAGCAGAGTTTGAAGAATTCGGGGCGCCACGTGTCGATGGACGCTCCGCTGAAGGATGGCGACGACAGCTCGAGCACGATGTACGACGTGATGCGCACGGGGGATTCCCCTGCGCCAGACACGGACCTCATGAACGAGTCCTTGCGCAAAGAGATCGAACGCTCGTTGCGCACGCTGACCCCGCGGGAAGGCGATGTCATCCGGTTGTATTTCGGGCTGAACGGAGAGCATCCGATGACCTTGGAGGAAATCGGAGAGCGGTTTGATCTCACCCGCGAGCGGGTTCGCCAAATCAAAGAAAAAGCCATCCGCCGGCTCAAACACACCAGCCGCAGCCGGATTCTGAAGTCGTACCTCGGCTAATCTCCATGGCGATGCAGGGGCGCACCGTTTCGGGATTCCTCATCGCCGTTTGGGTTGCAATCGGCCTCGTATGGACGGGGTGTCGCCGTGAATCCTACTCCACCGATCCGGCCGATCGGTTAGAGGCGTCGGCGGACACCCTGTTGTTTGATACAGTCTTTGCGTCAGTAGGGTCCATCACCCTGCCGGTGCGAATTTTGAACCCCCACGAAGAGGGGATTCGCATCGACCGCATCTTTCTCGCTGCCGGGGCACAAAGCGCATACCGCATCAACGCCGATGGAATCCCGGGGCCGGAAATCAGCGGGCTCGAACTCTCCGGCGAGGATAGTCTGTGGGTGTTCGTCGAAGTGACCGTTGATCCAGATGACTCCGCGCTCCCCTTTGTGGTAGAGGACGAACTTCTCGTCGAATACAACGGCAATGTGCTGGGAGTTCAGCTCGTCACGTGGGGACGAAATGCCCATTTTCACGGGGGAATCGGCGCCCTGAACGCCCTTCCTTGCGAAGCGGTCTGGGAAAATGACCTCCCCCATGTCGTCTATGGAATCGTGGAAGTCGAGCCCTCCTGCCTGCTCACCATCGAAGCGGGTACCCAAGTGCATGTGCATCCGAAAGGGGGGATCCTCGTCAACCAAGGAACCTTGCGGGTTGAGGGCTCGCTCGGCTCGGAAGTGGTTTTCCAGGGAGACCGGTTGGAAGAAGATTACCAAGATATCCCAGGCAGCTGGGGCATCGGACTCGATGTCGCCTACGAGACGGAGTTCGGGGTGGACCAAGTGACCCTGCAACGGGGAGGGATTTGGCTGTACGGCTCAGTGGATTCCCGCATCGATTATGCCATTTTAAAAAACGGCACCATAGGCCTGCAGGTCGACACGGTGGGGTTAGCAGGGGCAAACTCGTTGACGCTGACGAACACACGCATCTACAACATGTCGGCCACGGGCCTGCTCGCGCAAGGTGCCGTCATCGATGGCTACAACAACCTCATCTACGACTGCGGCATGGCCTGTGCGGCCTTCACGGTGGGCGGACGCTACCGCATGGAGCACTGCACGTTCGGCAACTACTGGGCGGAAGGCATCCGCTCGTCGCCCGCGGTGTTCATCACGGACTGGTACGAGGCTGCCGATGGAAGCATACAGGAGCGGTCCGTCGCCGGGAGCCGATTTACCAACTGCATCGTGTGGGGCAACAACGCGGAACTCGATGAGTTCGATGAATTGATCTGCGATTTGCGCAATCCGCCTGCTTCATCCATTTTCCGCTATTGCGCTGTGGATGTGGATGATGTCCTTTTTCCAGTGGACATGTTGTTGAACTGCCAAACGAACGATGCGCCGCCGTTTGTTTCCATCAGCGACCGCGACTTCCATCTTGCGAGCAACTCAGGCGCCTGGGACGGCAGTACCGGATCGTTCTTAATCTCAACCGACCTCGATGGGCTTCCGCGGGCCGTAGGTCTGCCGGACAAAGGCTGCTTCGAGCGCCAGCCCTGAAACCTCGGGGCGCGTTCCCGCGTACAGACAGGCCATGACGGCCCCGATTGCACATGCTTTGGTGCACCTGTTTGCGCTGTTTGCCTCCGGACGTTCCGCGAAGGAAGTCTTCGAGGGGCGGCGGGAAGCGGGCCGTTACCTGTCCAGGAAGCTGACAAAAGGGGAGGTGGACAAGTGGCTGCGTGAATTTGACCACGCCGTGGCCGGTTACAACAGTCTCGTCCTGCCAGGAGATGTAGGACAAGCCAAACACCACGCCAAGCTCTCGGTCAAGCTGTTGCGCACGTGCAACGCCCTCATCCATGAATTTGATCAGGTCGAACGGCTCATCATGGTGGCCCGCTTGACCGAATTCACCTTCAACAGCGGCGGCCACACCGAACAAGTCGATTTCCTCGGCGCGGCTGCCGCCACCCTGCACATCCCCGAGGCAGACCTGTATGCCTTGAAAAGCCTTGTCGAGTTAGGCAGTTCGGAGGAGATTGCGAGCCTCGATCGGGGATTTGGCGTAGCCGACAGCGCCGGAAAAACCCGTCTGGTCGGCATCCGCACTGACCAGGAGCACCTCTTCTTCCTCAAGCACTTTGAGTCGACGGAGCTCCAGCTGAACGACATGGTCTGGGCCGCAGGAGTCATTTCTCCGCTGGTGCCGGGCAGTGTGGTCCGCCTGCAGAACGGAGAAGCGAGGTACTTCAGCGAAATCGTTCGGTCCACCTTGCCGGAGGGCGAAGTGGCGCCCTTGCATTTCTCCGTTCACAACCTCGAACATTACTTCCGGTATCCCCACGAACAGGCACTGCACCCCTTGTCATTCGAGGCTCGGGAAGGCATGCTTGTCGGCATTATGGGCGGCAGCGGTTCTGGGAAGTCCACGCTGCTCTCGCTGCTGAACGGCATGATTGCACCCACGCGCGGACGCGTGGAACTCAACGGCAAAGACGTGCACGCCGGACTGCCTGAAGTGCTGGGATGCATCGGTTCCATCGCCCAGGAAGACGCCCTGATTTCGGAACTCAGTGTCCGTGAAAACCTCCTGTACAGTGCGGAACTCAGTATGGGCAAGGGGCCGGAAACCACGGCTCTCGTAGAGACCACGTTGAAACGCTTGGGCCTGTGGGACATCCGCGACCTGCGGGTGGGATCCGTTTTGGACAAAACCATCAGCGGAGGCCAGCGCAAGCGCCTCAACTGTGCGCTCGAACTCATTCGGGAACCGCGGGTGCTGTTCGCAGACGAGCCCACGAGCGGCCTGTCAAGCCGAGACAGCGAGCACATCATGGACCTGCTGAAAGAGCAGGCGACGCGCGGCCGGCTGGTGTTCGCAGTCATCCACCAACCCAGCTCGGACATCTTCAAGCGCTTTGACCGGATGCTCATCCTGGATCAAGGGGGGTATCCTGTGTTTTGGGGGAATCCGCTGGACGCCGTGACCCATTTCCGCAACAAGGCCCACCACCTCGAGGCGGGGATGGCGAGCTGTTCCGACTGTGGAAACGTCAATCCGGAGCACATTTTTCACGTGCTTGAGGCCTGCACCGTCGACGAGTTTGGCAACACAACGGGCAAGCGGCGCATTGCCCCGGAGACTTGGTATGGCTGGTTGCCCCAGACCGAGGAAATTGCTGGTCCAGAGGAAATCCAGGCACTTGAGGAGACCGTCCGCACGCCCAGTGCGTGGTCGCAGTGGAAGACCTATTTCGTGCGCGATGCGCACGCCAAATCCAAAAATCTCCAGTACCTCCTCATCAGCCTGCTGGAAGCACCCGCGCTCGCTGCATTTCTCGCCGGATTCACGCGGTTCCGGGATCCTTCCGAAGACTACACCTTCCGCACCAGCGAGAACCTCCCTCAATTCTTGTTCATCGCGGTCATCGTTTCACTCTTCATCGGATTGAGCGTCAGCGCTGAAGAAATTCTGCGCGATCGGCCTTTGCTTCGTCGCGAGCGGTTCATGCGGCTCAAGTGGGGAGCCTATTTGGGCTCCAAAGTGGCTTTCCTCTTTGGGCTTTCTGCTCTGCAAGCCGGCCTGTTTACCTGGATTTCGGCTGAAATTTTAGTCATTGAAGCCGGACGTTTCATGGTGTTCGGTGTGTTGTTTTCCTTGTCGTGTTTTGCAAACGCTCTAGGACTGCTGCTTTCTGTTTCGTTCAACAGCGCAAAAGTGGTCTACATCGTTCTGCCCCTGCTGATTATTCCCCAAATCATCTTCGGTGGTGCCATCGTGCACTTTGACCGCTTCAACCCCCGCCTCACCTACGCAGACCGCGTTCCGTGGATCGGCAACATCATGGCCTCGCGGTGGGGTTTTGAAGCCCTCGCAGTGCACTTGTACCGTGAATCGCCCTACAAGCAGCCCTTCCTTGCCGTCGAAGACCGCATCGAAAAAGCGGCGTGGAGAAGGGACTTCTGGATCGATGAGATGTCGCGCCACGGCGATGCACCCTGGTTTGGCGAAGAACTGCGGCAGGCGGAGGCCGAGTTGGCCGCCTGGGGCGTCAAGCTTCCTCCCGGATCGTCGACGTGGGTGGCTTCGCTCGGCCCCGAACCTGGCCGGATCGAAGCACAGCTTGCCCCCTTCAAGGAAGCCTACGGAGATGCCTGGCGGGCGGCTTTCCGCCAACGCGATACCCTGCGAAACGCGCTAGGAGAGAAGGAGCTTGCCGACCGTGCAGCGCGCACCCACAATGAAGCCCTTGAATCTTGGGTGATCCAAAACGACCGCATGCGCCGGGCGGTGGCCACGGAAGAAGGCATTGCGATGCAAGTCGCCTTTGTCCACCAACAGCCGGTGACTACCCCTGCATGGAAGGCTCCGTTCTACGCCCCAGCCAAACGTCTTGCAGGCACACCCTGGCGCACCCCGGGTTTCAACCTCGCGGTGTTGTGGACCATGACGGCCATGCTCATCGGGGGTGTGTATGCCGGCGCCGGACGGGCGCCGTGGACCGCACTTACATGGCCACGAGCCGGAAAGGCAGCTCGATGATGGCGTCGTAGTCTTCCCCTGCCTCAAGCATGTCTTCGTCCTCAGACTCGTAGTACCAGTTGACCGAAGCGGTCACGGCAGACTTTTCCACCCGCCGGAGCAAATCCATGAGGCATTTGCTGGAACTCGTGTTGAAGTACTCCAACCGAATATTCACCTCGAGCGGCTTCCCAGCTACTCCGCAATGGGCATCCACCCAATCGAGCAGGGGTTGAAAGAACTCAATGGAGTTTTCCGGAATCGAGCGCCCGCTGATGGTCATGCACATCGGGTCGAGGGTGAACTCCACCGAGGGGGTCTTCGACGTCCCTTCCAATCGCAAATCACTCATGAGGAATCAAGATATGTGCGGTGAATTCCACAGCGGCTGTTCCGTTGCCGAAAGATAAACAATACAATTGAACCCCTCCGTCTGCCCGGCGCAGGATTTCAAACAGGCCCAACCCTCCACCTCCATGGACACTGCGCACGTTTTCGGCGAGCGCATCCCGTTCGCGCAGGCGCAATTCCGATTCCGGATGGGCTTGCAATTCCTCCCACCTCGCCTGGAGCCATGCCGAAGTTTCTGGAGGGACCGGATTCCGCGCCACCAGCGTCCACTTCCCCTGCACTGCGCGCACTTCGAACGTGCATTCCGAAGCGGGGAGGCCATGGTGGAGCATGTTTTGGAGCAACTCGGTTGCGACCCGAAACACCCGTTTCTGGGCAAGACGATCCCCGACTTTTCGAAACGACACCCGCTCCACGTGGACCAGCGCCACGTGCACAAGCGTCGGGTCCATTGCACCTTGAAACCGCAGGAGTGTGCCCGGATTCAGTGGGATATGATCGTGCTGCACGCCACAAATAACCGGGAACTCCGCTGTACTTTCGCGCCCTCACGCGTCAATTCGTGCAACGGGTCATGTGGAAAACGCAGGGAGGGTGGTTTGAGGAGTGGTTCGATCACCCGGGCTACCCGGTGCTCTACGCGCACCGGGACCAAACCGAGGCCGATGCCTGGATCGACACCCTCGTCACCCGGGTCTTCACCGCCCGCTCCCTTGCAGGTCCCATCCTTGACTGCGGCTGTGGCCACGGCCGGCACTCCCGCCGCCTTGCTGATTTCGGGATTCCCACGGTAGGACTCGACCTCAGCGCCTCGAGCATTTCCGCGGCCCAGCACCACACCGCCACCCGGCCCCACCTCTCCTTCGTCCGAGGCGACGTGCGCGACCTCGTCCACCTGTTCCCCCACAACCACTTCGCCGCGGCCCTGTCGCTCTTCACCTCCTTCGGCTACCTCAGCACCCCCGAAGAAGACCTCCACGTCCTGCGCCAAATCCACAGTGTCCTGCAGCCCGGCGGGCAATTCGTCCTCGATTACCTCCATGCGCCCCACGTGCGCAGCCGGCTCGTCCCTGCGGAGATTATCCGCAGAACAGGGACTGTGAACGACGTTTGGACGTTCTCGATTGCCCGGAGTGAAGCACGGGGTGGATTTGTGAAAGCCATTGAGATCGAACACAATGGCCAGCCGGCGGGTCGATTTGAGGAATTCGTTCGCGCTTACAGACCGGATGAATTGATAGCGTTGCTGGGGAACACGGGGTGGACGCCCACCGTGATAGCAGGCGATTATGACCTCGGGCCTCTCGCGCCCGACGCTCCGCGGTGTATCATTGTGGCCGAAAAGTCCTGAACCATGTGGCTCGCCGCGCTCATCCTACTCCTTGCCGCTTGGACCGGCGCCCTGCTCGCAGAAGGAGGGAAGGGTGCGCTAAAGCGCCAAATGGCCATCGTCTCCGCCTTCGGCGGTGCGTTCATCGTGGGCATGCTGTTCCTTCACCTCATACCCGAGATGTACAGCATGACGGCAGCAGCAGGCTATTATGTGCTTGCCGGCTTTCTCATCCAGGGCACGCTCGAGTATTACTCCCAAGGCGTGGAGCACGGCCACATGCACGTCCACCCGCATGCCTCCGGGAAAACTGGGTGGTCTGCCGTACCGTGGGCCATCTTCATCAGCTTGTGCCTGCACGCCGTAGTAGAGGCCATGCCATTGACGCACGGCCACGGAAGCCACAGCCATGGGGACCACAGCCACGGCATTCCGATGGGCGATATCGATGGAACGCTGCTCACCGGGTTAGCCCTGCACCACGTGCCTGTCGCCCTGGTGCTGATGGGCCTCTTTCAGGCATCAGGCGTGACTTCTATCCGCCGGTGGATCCTGATTTCGCTGTTCGGCGTGATGCCGTTGCTCGGCATGGGCCTGTTCGAATGGCTTGTTCATTCTCCCTTCACCTGGGCCGAATCCCTGCCCGGAATCGCGGGAAGCATTGTGATCGGCATCTTGCTGCATATCAGCACGACCATGCTCTTCGAAAGCGCAGATGGCCACAGCTTTAACCTCCGCAAGCTCGCGGCGACCCTTGCCGGTCTCGGACTCGCGGTGTTGAGTTTATAACGATTCGTCGAATCTTTAGAAACCCTCGTCGGCATTCGGGCGTACAACCGCCCGAATCTTAGCCGATGAAACACTACCGCATCCATGTGGATGTGCTCAAATTTGAGCAGATCCTCCTGCACAGGCATCGCTTTTGCCTGTCCAAATTCCAGTACTGCCTTAACTAAACACGTTTCGCGCGGAGCGCTGGGCGGATTCCCACGCCCCAGCATCCGGCGGAGTCCACAACCCCGATCCTGCGAGCAGCTGCACCAAAACTTCTGTGGGCACATTGCCCACGAGTGCATCGGCCGCAAACGGACACCCGCCGACGCCCCCCATTGCCGCGTCAAACCGCCGGCAACCGCCGCGCAAGGCTGCCTCCACTTTTGCAGCAGCCTGCGCCGGATGGGCGTGCAAGTGCGCACCGACCTCGACTTGGTCACCGCGGACACCGAGCCGTCCAAAGGCCACTTCCAGGAGTTCCGGTGATGCACTGCCGAGGGTGTCGCTCAAGGAGATCACTGCAGGAGAGAAGCGGGAAATGCAGGTGTGCATCCAGTCCTCGAGGAGGTCGATGGACCACGGATCACCGTAGGGGTTACCGAATCCCATGCTCAAGTACACGATGAGCCGTTTGCCTGCCTGCTCGCACTGCTCCTTGATCGCAGCGAGCTGTTCCCACGCTGCATCCCGTCCCATCCCCGCATTGCGCAGCGAAAAGGTCTCCGACAACGACAGCGGAAACCCGACATCATCCACGGCTTCATGCCGGCATGCTTCTTCCGCACCGCGCACATTGACCACAATCACCAGCCGACGCGTCACCGGATTCCAAGCGTCCAGCTCATTCAGCCTTTCAAGGACTGCAGCAGTGTCTGCCATTTGGGGGACGTGGCGGGGCGACACGAAGCTTCCTAAGTCCAGCGTATCAAATCCCACCGCAAGCAAGGCACGCAGGTAGTCCACTTTGGATGCGGTTTCGACCGGCTTCCCCCAGCCTTGGAGCGCATCCCGA
>JBIIRP010000065.1:0-8343 GCA_044341475.1 Flavobacteriales bacterium
GGGCAATCCGAACCGTAGACGGTGAGGAGCGCCATCAAGTCGTTGAGGTTGACCGTGCCATCGAGGGTAAGGTCGCCGGTGCAACCGGTTTGGGCAGTGGCGGCGGACGCCGCACACGCGAAGAAATAGACCATAGAAATACGCCACATGCGTTCGGGATTTGAAGGATTTACCCCGCAAATCACGCCTGCGGCACTAGGGCCTGAACGCTCCATTTGTGCGCGGTGCCTGCAGCTTTACAGCCGCACTTCTAGCGAGACTGGGCAGTGGTCCGAGCCGAGCACACCGGGATGCAGGGTGCAGGCTCCCGCACGTTCCGTTGCTGCTGCATTTGCCAGCATGTAATCGAGCCGCCAGCCCACGTTCCGCTCGCGCGCACCGCCGCGGTAGCTCCACCAGGAATAGCCCACCTCATCCGGATGCTGCATCCGCCATATGTCCGTCAGGCCGGCGTGGGCCAGCAGGTGGGACATGCCGTCGATTTCGGTTTGAGTGTAACCTGGTGTGACATTGTAATTCGCTGCGGGGCGCGCCAAATCCAGTGCGGTATGGGCCACATTCAAATCGCCGCACACCACGAGCGGCCGGTCCGCCGCTAACTCCCGCACGAAATCTGCGAAATAGCGATCCCATTCGGAACGGAAAGGCAGTCGCTTGAGTCCTTCGGAGGCGTTTGGCGTGTAGACCGTGACGAAATGCAGGTCCGCAAACTCCGCATGCAGCACGCGGCCCTCTCCGTCGAGGGCAGGATTCCCGAGGCCCGCGCGCACCCGGACCGGGGCCACCCGGGTTAACACCGCTGTTCCGGAGTAGCCTTTTTTCTCCGCGCTCGAGCTGAAAACTTCGTACCCATCTGCAGCCGGACACGCACGCACAGCGGCGCGCACCTCGTCGTCGCTGGCTTTCGTCTCCTGCAGCCCGAGCACATCGGGAGCGAGCGCCTCGAGCCGTTCGTTGAATCCATTTTTCACCGCGGCACGGATGCCGTTCACATTCCAAGAAATCAGGTGCATGGGGAAGGAAGGATAGGTAAGGCGTCGGGAGCGGCACACCAGCTGGTCGCCCACTGCACAGCCTCTTCGAGGGAGGCTTGGTCGGCATCGAGGAGCACGACTTCCATCAGGTGGGGCCAGTACACCGCGGCATCCCGGAATTCTTCGGCCAGCTCGAAGTTCACCCAGTGGGCACTTTCAGGACTGGGCGCCATACGCAGGCATTCAAATCCGCCCGGTTCATTCAAAAAGCCGATGCAGGCCGTCCCACAGCCGTCCGCGCCCAGTTCCAGAAACACCGGCAGGCGCACAAACCGCCCTTCCCAGCGTGCCAAATGGCCCAAAGCAAATCCGGGATAGAGCCAGCGTTGAAACCCGATTCCCGCCCGCCTCAAACGGTCTTCTAGCGCCTCCATGGCACGCAGGATGTCCGCTCCCGGCGTCGCCTCTGCACGGAACAGGCCGTACGGATGCCACACCCGATCCCGCCCGAGAAACTCCATCGAACCCAGGCGTAACTTGTAGTCAAACAGCGGTGTGCGGTCCAGAATGTAGCCGGGATAAAAAAAGCTCCGGCCGGTTTCCTGCGCGAACGCAATCTCCCGCAGCAGCGTGTATGTGCCGAGCGAATAGGCGCTGTAGTCGGGGTGGAAGGCGGCCAGCAAGCTGGCCAAAGCCGCACTCCCCGCATCGAAAAAACTCATCCCCACGAGCTCCTCTCCGTCGTAAATCCCGACCTCCCAGGTGTCGAACGCGGACTCTTCTTGGCCTGCGGTAAAAAACTCATGCAGCGTGGCATGCACGTGGCCTCGGAACCGGGACCGGTGCAGGGCATAGAGCTTCTCCCGTGCGCTGTCAGGCACGGGATCGGCCGGGCGCACGACCACGCGGAGCCGCCGCTCCACCCGCGAAATGAGCTTGCGCTGCCGGCGGTCCGGCGAGAATCCGGCGAGCGGGAGCCGCACGTTGATCACGGAATTCACCGCCCCGTCGATGCACATAAGGTCCATGCGGTACAGCATCGAAGCCCCGCGAAACCACCCTGCGGCCAGGAATTGGTCGTAGCGCTCCGGGGCTAAGCGGTGCTGAAACCGCATGTGCACGAACATGGTCCGAACGGATGGAAATTAGGACGGGATGCTGAGCAGTTCCTTGAGTCCCCCCACGCTGCTCATCAGTCCGGAGGCCTCGTAGGGGACGAAGACCGTCTTCGATCCGGCGCCGCCGTCACGCATCACCTGCTCGAGGGTATCGATGTACTTGATCGCCACGAGGTACTGGGTCGGATCTGCCTTCGTGCCCGTTACCGCCTCGGCGACGAGTCGGATGGCTTTCGCCTCCGCTTCAGCCACCACAAGCCGGGCTTGGGCCTCGCCTTCTGCGCGCAAGATCGCAGCCGCTTTTTGGCCTTCCGCCTCGTTGATGTCAGCCCCCTTGCGGCCCTCCGCTTCGAGGATAGCTGCGCGTTTTGTGCCCTCGGCTTCAATGATTTGCGCCCGCCGCGTCCGCTCAGCCCGCATCTGCTTTTCCATCGCCTCGCGGATGTCCACCGGCGGATTGATGTCCTGCAATTCGACCCGGTTCACCTTGACGCCCCACTTGTTCGTGGCCTCGTCGAGAATGGCCCGCAGCTTCATGTTGATGGTATCGCGCGAGGTCAGGCACTCGTCGAGTTCGAGTTCGCCGATGACGTTCCGCAGGGTTGTTTGGGTGAGTTTCTCGATGGCCTCGGGCAGGTTGTGGATTTCGTAGACCGACTTGACTGGGTCAGTTATCTGAAAGTAAATCAGTGCGTTAATCTCGGTGACGACGTTGTCCTTCGTGATGACGCCTTGTTTGGGAAAATCGAACACCGTCTCCCGCAGGTCGATGCGTTCGCGCATCTTGTACTGGGTGATTCTCCGCCCGTTAGGCCCGTCGACGGTGTAGCGCCAGGCCACGCTTCGGGGTTGGTCGACCACCGGGATGATGATGTTGATGCCGGCGTTCAGCGTTCCGCTGTAACGCCCCAAACGCTCGACGACCATCGCCTCGCTTTGTTGCACAATCCGCACGCCCTTCACGATAATCACCAGGATGAACGCGAGGAAGAGGAGACCGAGGAGTTGGATGCCGTCCATGTTCAGTTTTCAGTTTTCAGTTATCAGTTATCAGTTTTCAGTTGTCGCCGCTGTGCGGCTAGTTGGAGTTTGAGTTGGAGTTGGAGTTTTCGCCGCTGCGCGGCTAGTTGGAGTTTGAGTTGGAGGTTGAGGTTGTGGTTGAGGTTGTGGTTGTGGTTGAGGTTGAGGTTGAGGTTGGAGGGGGGTGGCGAGGAGGGTGTTGCCGTCGATGCCGGTGATGCGGACGCGGTCCGCGCCGTCGAGCGGGAGAGCGGGGTCCGCCGCACGGAGGCGCCAGACGTCGCCGTCGATGCGGCATTCGGCATGGCCCGTCTGGGGATCCAGCGGTGCGCTGAGGGAGACCGTGCGGCCGATGAGGGCATCCGTGCCGGTGGCAAGTCCGCCGGCACCCATGAACCGGCGCAAGGCCAGGGGGCGCAGGGCGAAGAAGGAGACAGCGCCGAGGAGGGCCGCAGCGATGGTTTGGCCCGCGAGGCTGGCCCCCAGCCCCGCGGCGAGCGCCCCCCCCACTGCAGCGACCCCGATGCACGCCAGCACAAACCCCGACGTGAAGACCTCCAGCACGAGGAGAAGCAGGGCCGCGACCGCCCACAGATGCCAAACTTCCATGTGCGGAAGTTAGCCTTTTCGTTGCACCTTCCCGCCATGAAATGGGGTCAAAACGTCGCTTTTGCAGCCTGCCTTGCGCTGGCCGTTTCGTGTGCGACTGAGCCCGAAGCAGCGCCCGGCCACGACTGGGCCATCGCGCTTCACGGCGGAGCGGGGTACTTCGGGGAGGAGGACTACTCCGAGGCGGAGCAGGCGGCCTACCGGGCTTCGCTGCAGCGCGCGCTCGACTGGGGCAAGGCGCAGATTGAAAGCGGTGCGCCGGCACTCGACGTGGTCGAGGGGGTGGTGGCGCTGCTCGAGGACGATTCGCTGTTCAATGCGGGCCGCGGTGCCGTCTTCACGGCCGACGGTTCCCACGAGCTCGATGCGTCGCTGATGGACGGCCGCGACCGGCGGTGCGGCGCGGTCACCGGCCTGCGCGGGGTTGCGAACCCGATCCGCGTGGCACGGATGGTGATGGATTCGACGGAGCACGTGTTCCTCAGTGGGGCGGGGGCGACGGCGTTTGCCCGCGAGCGCGGGTTTCCGGAAGTGCCGGACAGCTACTTCGACACCGAGAAGGCCCGCATCCGCTACGAAAAGGCCCGTGCGGACGACAAGCGCGGCACCGTCGGGTGTGTGGTGCGCGACCTGCACGGGAATGTGGCAGCGGCCACGTCGACGGGGGGCATGACGATGAAGCGGTGGGGCCGAATCGGCGACAGTCCGGTGGTGGGAGCGGGGACGTGGGCGGACAACAGGACATGCGCGGTGTCTGCCACAGGTTGGGGTGAGTACTTTATTCGCAGTTCTGTTGCGCATGACATCCATTCGCGCATGGCGTATGCGAATGAAAGTGTTTTGGATGCTGCGAACCAAACCATTCAAGAGGAAATGGGAAATCTCGGCGGCGACGGCGGAGTCATCGCAGTGGACCGTGACGGTCGCATCGCGTTTGCGTTCAACTCGAAAGGCATGTTCCGCGCGTTTGCGCACTCCGACGGCGCTGCCGGCGTGTACATGTTCGGAGAAGAGGGGGGAGGCAACAAAGCGGGTTACTGAACCGGCTGGGTGCTGGGTGCTGCTGCCGCGCAGAGGGTGCGGTGCAGGGCAAGTACCTGGGGGACGAGTGCGTCGTAGGGACCGTTGTGCAGGATGAAGGTGCAGCGGTCGCGGCGGTCGGCGTCGGTCATTTGGTGCGCGGCGCGGGCTGCCACGGCATCAAGGGGCGCGCGGTCGCGCGCCGCCGCCCGCGCAAGGCGCACCGCAGCATCGGCCTCCACGCAAATCACCGCATCGCAGCCGCGGTCGGCTCCACTTTCGAACAAGATCGCCGCCTCGCGGAGCACATACGGCGCACGGCCCACCTGCCGCCGCTGAAACGCCTCAAACCGCTCCCGCACAGCAGGATGCACGAGGGCATTCAGCGCCTCCAACTCGGCGGGATCCCCGAAGACGCGGGCCGCGAGCTTCCCCCGGTCTACACCATCGGTCGTGAGCACATCCGCACCCCAGCGGCCGGCCACCGCAGCACGAACGGCGTCGTCCTCACGGTAAACGGCCCGTCCGGCCGCATCGGCATCGAACACCGGAATCCCGAGCGCCCGAAACACCCGGGCTACCGTGCTTTTGCCGGCACCTATTCCGCCGGTCAAGCCTACGATTCCGGGCGTTGTGGAAAACTCCATAGCGGGACGAAGTTCTGAAACCCCGGGCGGGTTCCGTCCTTTGTGGTATGGCTCATCTTGTTGCCCCTTCGATGTTGGCCGCGGATTTCGCGAATCTCGAGCGCGACATCCGCGCGGTGAACGCTTCTGACGCCGATTGGTTCCACCTGGACATCATGGATGGCGTGTTCGTCCCGAACATCAGCTTCGGCATGCCGGTGGTGGAGGCCATCGCGCGACACGCGGAGAAGCCGCTGGACGT
Organism: Flavobacteriales bacterium; assembly: GCA_044341475.1. Taxonomy (GTDB): domain Bacteria; phylum Bacteroidota; class Bacteroidia; order Flavobacteriales_D; family Sanyastnellaceae; genus CAMCYM01. The sequence goes on from JBIIRP010000065.1 coordinate 5,630, forward strand.
GCACCTGATGATTGTGGATCCTGACCGGTATTTGGGCCATTTCGCGCGGCTCGGAGCGCACGTGCTGACGGTGCATTGGGAAGCGTGCACGCACCTGCACCGGACGCTGACGGCCATCCGCGAGCTGGGGATGCAGGCAGGGGTTGCCCTCAACCCGCACACCCCGACGTCCGTCCTCGAAGACGTTACTGACTGTCTTGATTTGGTCTGCCTGATGTCCGTAAATCCGGGTTTCGGGGGCCAAACCTTCATCCCGCGCACCCTCACCCGGGCCGCCGAAGTCCGGGCCCTCCTCGACCGCGCCGGCAGCCCGGCCCGCCTCGAAATCGACGGCGGCGTCACTACCTCAAACGCAGCGGCGCTGCTCCAGCACGGCGCCGACGTCCTCGTCGCCGGTTCGGCCACCTTCCGCGGCGGCAACCCGGCAGCGGCGGTGGCGGAGTTGAAGGCGGTTGCAGTTTGAGTTTGAGTTTGAGTTTGAGTTTGAGTTTAAGTTTGAGTTTGAGTTTGAGTTTGGTGGTGTTCTGCGCCGCAGGGTGAGCTGGAGGTTGTAGATTGGGGGTGTGAAGAAATTGGCGAGAATTCAACGAAATGTGTCGGGGAAAAGCGCTCAATTCCTGGTGGCTTTGTGCACTTTGGTTTCAGCGACGGCAGCGATTGGGCAAATTACGTTTGTCAATGCTCCAGACACGGTGGTGGGTTCGTTGGGTGTAGCTGCGGATGCCGAACTGACCGTCGCATGGGGTATTCGAAATGATAGTTCGGGTCCGCTGACCTTGCGGGTTACCCGGAGCATCGTCGAGGCACCGGAAGTAGTGAATTGTCCCTTCAGTTCGGGAAATGCGGGGAGCTACGAGCGGTTTTGTTGGGGACCACTGTGTTATGACTTCTGCACGGAGTCGTCCTCGAGCAGCCAATCTTCCCTCGTTACCCTGCTCCCCGGAGCCACGAATTGGAGTTTTTATGCAGACTTCTATCCCGCCGGCATTTCAGGCAGCGCAACCTATCGCTACTGCTTTCACCCCACTTCAGGTATCCAACCCTGGAGTTGCCGCAATGTGACCTATCGGGTGGATCCTGTGGGCGGTTGCACGTATCCCGCGGCTGAGAATTTTACTCCTGGAGCCACGGTGGACGACGGAAGTTGCGTGTATGCTGGTTGCACTGATCCAGCGGCTTTGAATTGGCATCCGTTCGTGAGCGTGCCGGATGGAAGTTGTATTTACGCAGACAGCCTGTCCTTGTGTGCGGAGGATCTTGATGGAGATGGCCATGTCGGGCTGGGCGATCTCCTCATCTTCCTGACTGCCTTCGGCGAACCGTGCGGCTGGGATTAACACCCGATCAGGGTTCGATTTCGGCGGTGAGGTCGGCTGTGAGAAGCGCGCTGCACACGGGTTCGAGTTCGTCGTAGGAGCCGCTTTTCACGGTGCATTTCCCTCGGAAATGCACGAGCACCGCACACTGTTCTGCCTGGATGGGGTCGTGCTTGCAGTACCGCATCAGGCACTCGATGACGTGGTCGAAGGTATTGTGGTTGTCGTTGTAGAGCACGATATGCCAGCCCTCCGATACTTCTGTGAGCTCGAGGACTTCTGCTTCTGTCTCGGTGGCAGCACTGGCGCGAACTCTCCACATGGCGCTCGAAAATACGGCGGATTGCGGTTTCACAGGGGTTAGAACTTAATCCGAGGCCTGAATGTTGTGTGGGAAATGGCTTACCGATCATGGTGACAACAGGCACGTTCGTTTTTGCACGAGGCAAGGAATGGCCGGATCTCGCAAGTGCGCTTGATGAGGTCGGCTTTGCGCTGGTGGTGTCTGGCGGAGCGGACAAGCAGGTGGCCGAGGCACTTCGGCAGGCGTCAGATGCAGCTGTCGAGGAGGTGTCGGGGAGTGGAGAACAGCCGCTGGACCACTTCTACACGAAGGTGGGCAACAAGCTGCGCCGCATCGAGTCACGCGACATCCGCTACATCGAGGTGGAAGGCAAGTACAGTGCGGTGGTGACAGGGGATCGACGCTACAACGTCAAAGTGTCGCTCAAGGAGTTGCTGGACAAACTACCAGTGGGCGAGTTTGTGCGCGTTTCGCGGAACCACGTGGTCAACCTGGCGCGGGTGGAGCACATCGATGTGCTGCAGTATGCGGTGCGGGTGGCCGACCGCGAACTTCCCGTATCGCGGACGTACAAAGAGAATTTGATGCGCTACGTGCGGCTGCTGTGACGCCGTAAATTTGGCGCATGTCGCACGCATCCGCTGATGACGCCGGACAGGCGTCCAGGTCGTTGAATTTTATTGAACAAAAGGTAGAAGCGGACATCGCGGCGGGCAAACACGGCGGGGCCGTGCGCACGCGCTTCCCCCCAGAGCCGAACGGTTACCTGCACATCGGTCACGCGAAGGCCATCTGCGTGAGCTTCGGCATTGCACAACGCTACGGGGGGACCACGAACCTGCGCTTCGACGACACAAATCCCGAGAAGGAAGACGTCGAGTACGTCGAGAGCATCCGCAACGACATTCGGTGGTTAGGATTCGAATGGACTGGCGGTGAGTACTTTACAAGCGATTACTTCGAGCAATTGTATGCCATGGCATTGCAGCTCATCGACGCCGGCTACGCCTACGTGGACGACCAGACGGCGGACGAAATCGCTGCCCAAAAAGGAAGTCCCGGCACCCCCGGCATCCCCAGTCCCTTCCGCAGCC
>JBIIRP010000066.1:0-8280 GCA_044341475.1 Flavobacteriales bacterium
TTCTGCCATCGGGTGTTTACGGCTACGGACGCCTCGGGCAATACCGCGACCGTGACCCAATACATTACCGTAGTGGACACTGTGGCTCCGGTGTTCGTCGGTGTTCCGCCGGCCTTCCTGCAGGTCGATGTGGCGGAAGGGGAATCGATCCCAGCGCCAGCGGTGTTTGCAGTGGACGATTGCGACCTGTCTGCCACATGGACTTCTTCAGATGTTGTCGTTTCAGTGGCTGGTCTCTTAACGATTATCCACCGCACCTACACGGCGGTTGATGATTGTGGTAATGCAGCAACCTACCTGCAAGTCATTCACTTCCAAGATGCCCTCTTCGGCTGCACACAATCGGTTGCGTGCAACTTCAACCCGGCGGCTACCGCGGACAACGGCTCATGTACGTTTGCGGAAGCAGGTCTGGACTGCTCCGGCAACTGCCTCGCAGATGCGGACGGTGACGGTGTCTGCGATGGAGACGAAATCTCCGGTTGTACGGACGGAGCCGCGTGCAACTTCAACGAGGCGGCCACGGAGAACGATGGAAGCTGCGAGTTTTGTTCCTGTGCGGATGGCAGCCCGGTATATGGTCTTGAAATCGAGGTGGTTGCATCGCACACGGAAGGCCCGCTCGCCGGCATGACGACCACACGCTATTACATCACCACAGAAGCGACGAATGATTTCGTTTCCTCCATCTCTGGAAACACGGAGAATCCGCTGGAATTGCATACCACCGCGCCGTTCTTCCAGTCTTCCTTCGGCGGTTTGCTGGGCCAAAATGTGAATCCCAGTCTCTTCATTTTCTCGCCCGAACTCGCCTTCGACAGCTGGGTGACCATCGGTCTCACGGAAGCAGCGAACTCCACTGCCGGTGAGCAAGGCGTCAATACGGTGACTGGACCGGCGAATTGGCCTACCGCTTTTGAGGCCGGCAACGGCTTCACCCTGAACGACGACATCGGCGGTGCCTGGTTCACCCTGAACGGTGCGTCGAACGGTGTGGCAGGGGAGGACCACCGCGTCCTCATCGCCCAGCTCACCACTGCCGGCACGGTTTCCGGCATCCTGAACGCCCAAATCTTCGGCGCGGGCGATGGCGACAACGACCTCCGGTTCGCCTTCACCTTCAGCGGCACCACCTGGACGAACAGCGGCGGCGCGGGCAACACCTGCGGCTGCACCGACCCGGCAGCCACGAACTTCGACCCCGCCGCAGACTATGACAACGGCTCCTGCGTCTATCCCATCCCGGGCTGCACCGACGCCACCGCCTGCAACTTCGACGCCACCGCCGACACCGACGACGGCTCCTGCACCTATCCCGAACCCCTCTTCGACTGTGCGGGCAACTGCCTCGAAGACAGCGATGCCGACGGGATTTGCGATGCACTGGAAGTGCCCGGCTGTACCGATCCACTCGCCATCAACTTTGATCCCACAGCGACGGACGACGATGGCTCGTGCCTGGTGTGCGCCCTCGCCTTGACCCTCGTGGAAGTGTCCGACGCGACGTGCGCGGACGCGGCGAACGGCCAACTTGTGGTGGCCGCGACCGGTGCGTTCGGCGAGGTGACCTTCACAATCGATCCTGCGGCTGGGGCAGGGGAGGAGGGCGTTTTCGGCGGTTTGGCCGCCGGGGCGTACACGGTGTCCGCGGAGGACGCCGAAGGATGCGTTGCTACCGTGCAAGCAGAGGTTGCCGCCCCGGCGGAGCTCCTCATCACCATCGATGCGGTCACCGACCAAACCCAAAACGCGACTGACGGCGCCATCGCCATCACGGTCGTGGGCGGAACCGCGCCGTACACCTACGTTTGGACAGATGCCACCGGTGCAACGGTTGCTACCGCAGAAGATCTCTCCGACGTGCTCGCCGGCACCTACACGGTGAACATCACGGATGCGAATGGCTGCACCTATGCTGGTTTCCCGGTCGTGGTCGGACTGATCTTGTCGGTCGACCCTCTTCAGGAGCTGGGTGTGTCGCTGTACCCAAACCCGACGACAGGGACTGCGTACCTCAGTCTGCCGGTGCACTTTGCGGATGCTGCTCTGCGCATCTTCGATGCCGCAGGTCGTGAGCTGGTGGCTCCGCTCGGCTTCGGCGCGCAGCGCGTTGTGAACGTGGCGGAGTGGAGCCCTGGGGTCTACCTCATTCACGCAGTTGCCACGGACGGTCACCGCATCCAGGTCAGGCTCGTCAAGGAATTGTGAAGGAGGGCGACTGAGAGGGGGAATCTCGGGGCCGCGTTGTAGCTTAGCCCCAAAAATCAAGATTTCTCCATCCATGAAGCAATTCTTCTCTGTTGGGGCGTGCGTGTTGACCCTCGGGATGTGCGGTCTTACGAGCACGGCCCAGGAATACACCATGACCGTAGAGTCGTTTGTTACGCACACGACTCCGTACATGAATTTGGCGACGGGAGTGCCAGACAACCTGAACGGGATGACCACGTATCGCTTCTATGTGAACATGGTAAACTCAAACGACTTCCTGTCTTCGGTGTATGGGAACGACTTGAATCCATTAGCGATTAACACCTCTAATGGGTCATTCTACAATCACATGTTCGCTACAGGTGCTGATGTAGGGGGTATAGGAGTTGCTTTTTTAGGATTCGTACCTGCTCTGAACTACGATAGCTTTGTGACCATCGGTCTTACCTCTTCTGCAGTTCCGCCCGCGTCAAATCCAAATCTTGTGGAGAGTGCGGCCCAGCCGTGGAAACCGAATTTCACATCGGGTACACCCACTTCTGGCCAAAACGTATTGATTAACGACAACACGGGTGGAGCATGGTTCGTCCTGAATGGGTCGTCAAATGGTTATCCTTCTGGCAATCCTCTTCGTGTGCTGGTGCTGCAAATCACTACCGCGGGTATTCCCTCCGGAACCATCAACGTACAGATTTTCCCGCAAAGTGTGGGGGCAAATGCTATCAACCGGATTTACAACTTCAATGGTGTCGGCACGTACAGTCCAGCAGCATTGCCGGTGCTTGGGTGCACAGATGCCGCTGCATGCAATTTCAATCCTTTGGCGAATACGGACAACGGGTCGTGTACATATCCGGCATCCGGCTACACCTGTGCAGGGGTCTGCATTGAAGATACTGACGGCGATGGCGTGTGCAACGCAAATGAAGTCCCAGGTTGCACCCTGGCGACGGCCTGCAACTTCAACCCGGCAGCGACGGACAACAACGGTTCCTGTTTGACAAACGACGTCTGCGGTGTCTGCGGCGGCGCGGGAATTCCCGTCGGTGACTGCGATTGCAACGGGAACGAACTCGACGCTATAGGTGTATGCGGGGGAACGTGCACGGCGGATGTGGACGATGATGGGGTCTGTGACGTGAACGATGCATGTGTGGGTACCTACGATGCCTGTGGGGTATGCAACGGCCCTGGATCGGTGTACACCTGCGGGTGTGCCGGCATACCCGCTGGAGACTGCGACTGTTTCGGAAACCAACTCGATGCTATCGGGGTATGTGGTGGAAATTGCGCTGCTGACGTGGACATGGACGATGTCTGTGATGCGAATGAAATCGACGGGTGCACCGATGTGACAGCGTGCAACTACGATGCGGACGCCACCGACGACGACGGATCCTGCCTCCAACTCGATGCATGCGGTGTCTGCGGTGGACCCGGTATTCCAGCGGGTGACTGCGACTGCAATGGCAACCAACTCGATGCGGTGGGCGAATGCGGTGGTACCTGCGAGGCCGACCTCGACAGCGACGGAGTCTGCGATACGGAAGAAATCCTCGGTTGCACCGACGAAAACGCTCCGAACTACAATCCGAATGCCACGGAGGACGACGGATCATGCATCGTATGCACGTTGACGAGCACAACAGCTTTGGCCACGTCGGTTTCCTGCTTCGGCGGTGCAGATGGTTCGGTCATTTGGTCGGTCACCGGTGGCGAGAACATCAGCTACCTGCTCCTTCCCGGAGATTTCACCAACACGACAGGAACATTCGAAGGACTTGTTGCGGGCACCTACACGGTGCTCGCATTCGATGCGAACGACTGTGTGCTTGAGGAGGTTGTGACGGTAGGCGAACCGGATGAGCTCGTCGTAACCGTGGATGCCATCACCGATGTCGTGGACAACGATGGTGCGGTAGACGTAACGGTGGAGGGCGGTGTCCCGCCGTACACGTTTGAGTGGACGGGCACAGGAGGTGCGGCCGTCGGATACACCAGTGCGAACGAGGACATCGATGGACTGACCACAGGAACCTACACGCTCGTGGTAACGGATGCGAATCTCTGTTCGGCCGATGTGGCTGCAGTGGTGGACATCAACGGCGTGGACGAGGCCTTGGGCTTCGGATGTGTGGTCTTCCCGAACCCGGCAACCGATGCGGCGGTCCTCGTGTGGGGCGGTGACGTGTCGGTCGAGTGGATGACCATTACGGACGGAATGGGACGCACGGTGGAGTCGGTTCGTTTGGCCGGTACCGCCGGTCGGATGGACCTCGACGCGGCCCGCTTCGCTGCCGGAGTGTACCACATCGCGGTAGGGGCAACGACGGGCGTAAGCACGATGCGTTGGGTCGTGACCCGGTAAGGGCAGAGCGGCCTGAACGAAAAAGGCGGTCCAGTGTGGGCCGCCTTTTTTGTGCGCTTGTGCGCTTGAAGTCGGGTGGGGGGACGCTTACGAAACAGCGGTCCTTAGCGGCGCGCGAAGGCGTCGAGGGCCTGACGGGTGAAGTCGCTCAGCACCAGGCGGCCAGAAATCGCCGCGCGCTCGAGAAGCATGCGGTCCCAGTGGTCGGTGCCTTCCCAAACGGCCGTCTTCAGGTCCGCCATCGCTTCCGGAGAAGACGCGGCGAGTCGCAGCGCTAGGGCTTCCAGTTCGTCGTCTAGGGCGGCAGCGTCGGGAGCGACCGACGCATACAGTCCGCGGTCCATCGCCCATTCGGCGCTGCGCCACGACGCGGCGTCGATTGCCAGTTCGGTCATGGCGGCCTTGCCCATCTTCCGTTCCACCGCCGGGCCGACGACGAAGGGACCGATGCCTACCGCCAGCTCAGAGAGCTTCACGGCCGCATCGGAAGTGGCAAATGCATAGTCGGCCGCAGCGGCAAGGCCCACTCCACCGCCCACGGCCTTTCCAGCAACCCGTGCGAGGATGAACTTCGGACAGGTGCGCATGGCGTTGATGACGTGGGCAAACCCGCTGAAAAACGCGAGACCCGCTTCCGGGGTGGAGATGGCCCGGAGCTCATCGAAGCTCGCACCCGCACAAAATGCGCGGTCGCCGTGGGAGGCCAGCACGACCACCCGCACGTCGGGGTGGGTAGCGGCGGCGCGCACGGATTCAGCGAGTCCGGCGAGGACAGCGGCGGGCAGGGAATTGCTCGCGGGGTGGTGAAACGTGATGCGGCCTATGCCGGAGGGCTCAGCCACGAATTCCACCCACCCGCCTGCGGCTTCCGTTCGCATAGGGGGTTAGCGCTGGGCGATGGGGACGAAGGGTCGGGGCGGGGCGCCGGTGTAGATTTGGCGAGGGCGGCCAATGGGCTCGCCGTTTTCCGTCATCTCCTTCCACTGGGCGATCCAGCCCGGCAGACGGCCGAGCGCGAACATCACCGTGAACATGTTCGTCGGAATGCCCATGGCCCGGTAGATGATGCCGGAGTAGAAATCCACGTTCGGGTACAGACCGCGTTCGACGAAGTAGGAATCGCGCAGGGCGACCTCTTCCATGCCTTTCGCGAGCTCGAGCACCGGGTCGTCCACCCCGAGGGCGGCCAGCACGTCATCGGCTGCTTTTTTGATGATGCGCGCCCGGGGATCGAAGTTCTTGTAGACACGGTGTCCGAAGCCCATGAGGCGGAACGTGTCGTTCTTGTCTTTTGCCTTGTCGATCCACTTTTGGAGGCTGCCGCCGTCCTCGCGGATGGACTCCAGCATTTCGATGACGGCCTGGTTTGCACCTCCGTGGAGCGGACCCCACAGGGCAGCGATGCCTGCGGAGACCGAGGAGTAGAGGTTCGCCTGCGAGCTGCCCACCATACGGACCGTGGAGGTCGAGCAGTTTTGCTCGTGGTCTGCGTGGAGAATGAGCAGTTTGTTCAAAGCGTCCTCGACTACAGGATTCACCTCGTAGCGCTCGGTCGGGAGCGCGAACATCATGTGCAGGAAGTTGCCGCAGTAGGAGAGGTGGTTCGACGGGTAGACGGACGGGTGACCCGTGGCGTGCTTGTAGGCCTGGGCAGCGAGCGTCGGGAGTTTGGCCAGCAACCGCAGCATCGTACGCTCGACTAAAACGGCCGGGCGGTGCGGGTTTTGCGATTCTGGATAGAACGTGCTCAGGCTGCTGATCATGGAGCTCAGCATGCCCATGGGGTGCGCACCCGAGGGAAAGGCTTCGAAGAAGCGCTTCATGTTCTCGTGCACGAGGGTGTGCGAGGTGATGCTGTCTTCGAACCACTTCAGCCGCTCTGCGTTCGGCAGTTCGCCGTAAATCAGCAAATGCGCTACCTCGAGGAAGCTCGCGTGTTCCGCGAGTTCGTCGATTTCGTAGCCGCGGTACCGCAGAATGCCCTCTTCCCCGTCGAGGAAGGTGATAGCGCTCGTCGTGGCGCCGGTGTTTTTGTACCCTGAATCGAGGGTGATGTAGCCGGTGAGTGCCCGCAACTTTCCGATGTCGATGGCCTTTTCGTTCTCAGATCCGGTCACTACCGGGAATTCATACTCCTTGCCATCGAGAAGGAGGCGTGCGGTTTCGCTCATGTCAGGGGTTGATAGCGTTGATCAGGCCAGAAGGCCCGCCAAAGATAACAGCCCCGCCCGCGGGTGTGTTCCGCCGAACGCCGGTTTATTGAGGAATTTTCACACAGCAGAACCCTCTGCCGCATGAACTCAACGAAATGTGGGAACGAAGGTTTTCTGGTAGGCATCCCACTCGGTTTGGGTTGTGGAACGGGTCCACTTTTCCTTGAAGAACCGAAGATGCATTTCAAGTTGTTGCGGCGTCCGGTACCCGCTGATGGGGGCGATGATTTCGCCTTTTTCGTCGAGGTACACGAGTGTAGGGTAGGCGTTCACGCCGAGGGCTCGGGAGAACTCGTGGGTGCCGTTGCGGCCCGTGACGCCTGGCCGGTAGCTCGGGTTCGAATAGGTCGTTCCGCGGAATTGCACCGGCGGCTGGGATTCGGCGTCGAACTTGACCGCGTAGTAATTCGCGTTGATGTACGCGATGACGTCCGCATTCGTGAACGTGTTCGCCATCATCATTTTACAGGGTCCGCACCAGGAGGTGTAGACGTCGATCATGATTTTGCGCGGTTGCTTTTTTTGGGCTGCCATCGCCTCTTCAATGGTCATCCACGCAATGCCACCGCTGGCCTTTTGGGCGAGGGCAGCTGGAAGGCCCATCACCAGCGCCACGGCGAGGGCGCCAAACACCGCTACATGCTTCATGACCCTAAGTTCGCAAATTTCGGGCCACACCCGACGGTTCAGTGCACAGAACCCATCAACTTGCGCATCGCCGGAGCGAGCACAAGCAGCAGCAAGCCCCCGAAAACGGCCACTACCGCGAGGTACGCGTAGCCGTCTGTGTAGCCGACCAGCCGCTCGAAGTTGCTCCGGTCCGGGTCCACGCTGGCCATGCCGGCGCCCAGCAAACCGGCGACATACTGACCGTACGCGCTGGCCAGGAACCACATGCCCATCATCAGTCCCTGGATGCGGTTCGGAGAGAGTTTGGTCATCAAACTCAGCCCGATGGGGGAGAGGAACAGCTCTGCAAACGTGATGACGAAGTACCCCGCGAGGAACAGCTCGTGCGACGTAATGCCGTCCGGTGACGCGAAGTACACGGTGGCGTGGAAGATGCCGAATGCGGCGGCCAGCAGCAAAAACGACAGGCCAAATTTCACCACGGAATTCGGTTCCATCTTCCTTCGTGCGAGCAGCACCCACACCCAACCTACCAGCGGGGCGAAGAGGATGACAAAGAGGGAGTTCGACGAATTGTTCGTGGCATTCGGATCGACCGAAACCCCGAAGAGTTCTGGCGAAATGTTGTTCAAAGCGAACAAGCTCAGCGATCCCCCGGCCTGCTCGAAAAACGACCAGAACACAACCGAAAAGAGGATGAACAGCATCGCCGCTCCGAGCTTCCGGTTCTCTGCCGCGGTGAAGGACCGCATTTCCCAGGCGAGGTAGACCAGCGTCAGCGGCCCGATCGTGTACATGAACAGGTCCGTGTAGGCCGTGTTTGTGACGAGAATCAAGATGAGCGGGAGCGCCGCGAGG
>JBIIRP010000083.1:0-6954 GCA_044341475.1 Flavobacteriales bacterium
AGGCATTCAAGGCATCGATGCGGTCCTGCACCTCGGCCTGCCGGTTCATCAGCTGCTCCATCTTGTCCGGGTCATTCAAGACCTCTTCGTCCATGAAGCGGTTGTTGATGTCCTCGTACTCGCGGAGGACATCCACGATTTCCTGGGTGCCTTCTTCGACGATTTGGCGCACCGTCTTCGATTCGTCGAGTTGCGGCTCCTGGCTGAGGTAGCCCACCTTGTAGCCGGGCGCCCACGTGACATCTCCGGTGTAGGCGTCGTCGAGTCCGGCGATGATGCGCATGACGGTCGACTTGCCTGCGCCGTTCGCGCCGAGGATGCCGATTTTCGCCCCGTAGAAGAAGCCGAGGGTAATGTCCTTGAGGATGTGCTTGCCCGTCGGGGTCACCTTGTTGACCCGGTGCATGCTGAATATGACTTTCTTGTCGTCTGACATCGTACTGAAATTTGGGAAAGCGAAAGTAAGGCGTTGCGGGCGAAAGGCGGACCAGGTCAGACCGCGGCGGGTTCGAGTTCGAACACCGTGATTTCCGGGGGCATCCCCACGCGCCCGTGGAAGCCGAGCACCCCGAACCCGCGGTTGACGTGCAAGAACTGACGGCCCTCCTGGTACAGCCCACCCCACCGGCTGTAGCGCAGGCTGCTGGGCGACACCTTCAGCCCCAGCCAAGGAATCTCGAGACCCATCTGCATGCCGTGGGTGTGCCCGCTCAGGGTCAGTTCCACGGGGGCCTTTCCGCCCATGACCTGTTCTTCGAAGTGGGTCGGGTCGTGGCTGAGCAGGATGGTGCACCGGTTATCGGCACCGCTGCCCGACAAGGCGAGCGCCAGGTCGCCGCTTTGGCGAAAGCCCTTGCCCCAATTCTCCACCCCGGCCAGGACCACAGCGTCTTCACCCCTCTGCAGCACCACGTGGGAGTTCAGCAGGAGCTCAAAGCCCATCTGGCGGTGGATATCCTTCAGCAGGGAAACGCTCGACGTGCGCTCCGCGTCGGTGAAATTGCCGTAATCCGCGTAGTCGTGGTTGCCGAGGATGCTGTATTTGCCCATGCGGGCGTGGACGCCGCGGAAGGCCTCGATCCAGGGAAGGGCCTCGTCCGCATGGGTATTCACAAGGTCGCCTGTGAAGCACAGGAGATCGGGTTCGAGGGCGTTGATGGACGCTAACGCCTCGAGGACAGGGGCGGGAGTGCCGGAAAAGCTGCCGAGGTGGGCGTCGGAGATTTGGACCACCTTGAGGCCCCGGAACGACTCCGGCAGGCCCGGCAGGGCGATGCGGTGGTGCTCCGTTCGGTAGGCGTACTTGCCGCGGGTGATGCCATACAGGAACCCGCTGAATGCGATGGCGGCTGTGCCCTGGCCCACGTACGACAGGAAGGTGGCTCGCGGGATGGGGGCGACACTTCCGGTGGCAGCTCGGAGCGCAGTCGCACCGGTCAGCCGCAGGTCTTCGAGGATTTGGAACACGGCAAGCACCAGCTTCGGGACGGTGACCAGGAAAAAAACCACCGAGATGGTCGAGAGCAGTTCCGGCCGTGTCACCCGCCACGTCGGCCACAGGAAACTCGAGGCGATAAAGGCCACCCACATCAGGGCCGAGCCGGTCCACCACGCCGTTCGCACCGGTCCCCACCAGGAGGCCCCGTCCCACGTCCGCTGCAACGATCTGTATGCCAACCATTCCACCACCGCGATAAAGGCGGAGAGGAACAAAAACATGGCGAGGATGCGTGCAGGTGAGGGCATGGGACGGCAAAAGTACAGGCCTGACCCGGCCCGGGTTCACCCGCAGCCGCCAAATTTCTCCAACCTCAGCGGCAGGCTGCCTCCCAGACCCGCGGACCACCCGCCACATCAAGCGCCTGCCAACCGCCCGGAGACAAGGCATGCACGGAGGCGATGCCCCCCACCTCGCCCAAGAGGTGAAAGTCGTGCGTCGACAGCAAGACGGATCCGGTGTGGCCTGCCGCGAGGGCGGCAAACAGGGCCGTACGCCCCGGAGCGTCCAGGAAGGCCGTGGGCTCGTCGAGCACCGTCCAGGCAGCGTTTTGCAGGAGGACCCTGGCGAGCATGGTGCGTTGGATTTGGCCGTCGCTCAGCCGGTCAAGGGGCGTGGACCACCAGGCCTCAGCACCGACCCGGGCGAGCACGGCCCGGCGGTCCGCATCGGTACCGGGGACGAGCTGCAGGATTTGGCCGACCGTAAGGCCCACGCCGCGCGGCGGTACCCCCGGCAAAAAGGACACCAGGCGCGCGCGGTCCACCGGGGCAGCCGCATGGACGTTTTGCCCCGCGATAGTGCAGGTACCCGATGTCGGCCGCTGCAATCCTGCGACCGTCCGCAGCAAGGTACTTTTCCCCGCGCCGTTTCGACCGATAAGCACATGAATTCCAGGCGTTTGCCATCGCACGTCGAGCACCGGAGTCACCGGTGTGCGGTAGCCGGCCTGCAGGCCGGCCCAAACCATCTCCGCCCCGTTCATGGCGCCCACCGGTTTCGGAACACCACCGCCACCACCACCGGCGCACCGAGCAGCGACAGCACTGCATTCAACGGCCACCCCCCCGATGGATCCCAGGGAGCCCGGACGAGCACATCCGCCGCCAACGCGATGGCCGCACCGGCCGCCGCCACCGTGGGCAAGGTGACGCGGTGCGACCGGTCCCGTGTGGTAAACCGCACCACGTGAGGGGTGGCCAGACCTAAGAAGGCCACCGGACCGCACAGCGCCGTTACCACGCCGGCGAGCACGCCGGTCACCCCGAGGACCGTCCACTGCACGCGGGCCACCGGCATGCCCATGCTCCGGGCCGTCCACGGGCCCAGCGTCCATGCATCGAGGTGGCGGGCCGTCGCCGCAAGCACCCCGCCACCTGCGGCAGCCAGCCCGACCAAAACTACAGATGCGGCCAGGCCCGTCGAACCGAACGACCCCATGCCCCAGAGCACGAAACGCTGCAACTCCTCGCTCCGGGCCTCGGCCTGCAGCACCGTGGTCACTGCCCCTACCACGTGGCCCAGCATCAGGCCGAAGATGAGCAAGGTGGTGGGCGCTGAGAACCGGGCCGACACGGCGAGCACAAGGACCAGCACAGCGAAAGCGCCCAGGACCGCGCCGATGGCCGTGGCACCCAGGCCCCCGGCGACGTGCCAGCTGAAACCGGCGAGCACCGTCAGGGCCACGCCGAGGGAAGCGCCGGAGGTGATGCCCAGGACGGAAGGGCCGCAGAGGGGGTTGTGGAACCACGTTTGGAGCGCGAGCCCGCACAGGGCGAGGGCCGACCCCGCCCCGGCGGCCGTCAGCACCCGGGGAAGCCGCACTTCGCGCACGAGCACACTATCCAGGTCACTCCCGCCACGCACCGCATCCACAACCGCTTCAGCGGGAATCTCGACCGGTCCCCACGCGACGTGCAACACGGCAAGCACCGCCGCAACCACCGCCCAACCCAGCGCCGCAGCGTATTTCATCGTTCCGGAAGCCACTGAAAACAGCCTGCCCCGCCGTGCGGAGAGCGCTGTGGATGAAACAGAGCGACCAGGTCCGCCAGCAGCGCATCCGGCTCGGCGATGAGCCTGCCGAAATAATCGCACTCCGCAGCATTTGCGCCGAACAACCGACCGGAAGGGGGCAGCAGCAAGGTATGCCGCGGGTCTTCGGCCAAAAATCCCGCCCGGGTCAACCCGCCCGGGGAATAGCTCACCAGGCCCCACGCATCGGAGCGGGCCGCGATGTGAACCATTTCCTCGAACGGAACTTCGACGTTCTCCGCCGTGGCACGGTCGGCGAAGACATAGGTCGCGCCGGCGTCGGCGAGCAGGCGCGCCACGAGACTGTGTCCCCCGGGGGCATGCCAGGTCCCGTCGTGGACACTGCCGGTGAATACCCGTGGACCGCTGCCCGGCTCAACCACGAGTGCCGTGTACCGCCGTTCCACGGCAGCAAACGCCGAGTCTGCCTTTGCCGCCGCCTCGGTGCCGCACATCCAGCCCAGCACGCGCATCCATTCCGCCCGGCCTAACGGATGGGGCTCGAGGTACTCGACCAGCGGCACCACCGGCACCTGGCCGGCGAGCCCGAGACCGGCGAGCGGATCGCCGAACGGATACGTGGTGAGCGCAGCGGGCTGCAATGCGAGGAGCCGTTCTTTGTCGACTTCGGGGCCGCCGAGGTCTGCGACCCGTCCCGAGGTGACGGCATCGCGTGCCGCAGGGTCTTGGAGGTAGCGGACGGCCGCGCCTCCGCTCCACGGGGCGAAGTCGGGTGCCCACGCCCCGATGAGGGCCACATGGGTCGTGCTCAAGGTGGCCAGTCCCCGCGCGGTCGGGCCGAGAATCACAGCGCCGTCGGGCGCGCCGGCCGTGCGCCACGCCGCTGAATCGCGAAAGACACGCGCCAGCTCCTCCCCACTCTCCGGCATTCGGATCTCCAGCCACTCCACCCCGTGCGCGCGCCCCCATCGGAACCCGTGGGCCCACCGGGCTTCCCGCCCCGTACCGGACGGCTGCGGGCCTGCCGGATCGCCGCAACCGGCAACGAGCACCGCGCACACTACCAGCAGACCGAAGCGAACCATGGCCCCAAAGGTATTCCTACCCCGTACCTTTGACGGCATGGATGCTCCCGCCTCGATGGACGCACTGATGGCCCGCTTGGAAGCGCTGCACGCCCGCGCGGCGCTAGGCGGTGGACCGAACCGGATCGCGGCCGAACATGCAAAGGGAAAGTGGACCGCGCGGGAGCGTTTGGCCCACCTGTTTGACCCCGGAGAGGAGCCCCTGGAAATCGGCGGTTTGGCCGGTGAAGGGATGTATGCAGACCACGGGGGATGCCCGGCAGGGGGTGTGGTGGTGGCGATCGGGCGCGTGCACGGCCGGCCCATCGTAGCTGTAGCGAACGACGCCACGGTGAAAGCCGGCGCCTGGTTCCCCATCACCGGCAAGAAAAACCTGCGCGCCCAGGAAATTGCCCTCGAAAACCGCATCCCCATCGTCTACCTCGTCGATAGCGCGGGCGTCTACCTCCCGCTCCAGGACGAGATTTTTCCGGACAAAGAGAACTTCGGGCGGATTTTCCGCAACAACGCCCGCCTCAGCAGCCTCGGGATCCCCCAGCTCGCGGCGGTTATGGGGCCCTGCGTCGCCGGCGGAGCCTACCTCCCCATCATGAGCGACGAAGCCCTCATCGTGCGGGGAACGGGATCCATCTTCCTCGCCGGCAGCTACCTCGTCAAGGCCGCCATCGGCGAAGACGTCGACAACGAATCGCTCGGCGGCGCGGACATGCACAGCAGCATCAGCGGGGTGGTCGATTACGTCTGCGAATCCGATGCCGAAGCGATCGCCACCCTCCGGACGCTCGTATCCCACCTGAAGCACCCGGACCGGCGCGCGGGATTCGACCGGATCGCTGCGGAAGCGCCAGCAGGCCCGCGGCTGCGCGACGCGGTGCCGGTAGACCGGGCCGCTGCCTACCCCACCGAACGCCTGATTGAAGCGCTCGTCGATGCCGGTTCGTTCACGCCGTTCAAGGCGGACTACGGGAAGACTCTGCTCACCGGATATGCCCGCATCGACGGGTGGAGCGTGGGCATCGTGGCGAACCAGCGGGCCCTCGTGCGCTCGAAAAAAGAAGGCATGCAATTCGGCGGGGTCATCTATTCCGACAGTGCAGACAAGGCCGCCCGGTTTGTGATGAACTGCAACCAAAAAGGCATCCCGCTCGTGTTCCTGCAGGACGTCAGCGGGTTCATGGTGGGCTCGAGGTCCGAGCAAGGCGGCATTATCAAGGATGGCGCGAAACTCGTGAATGCTGTGGCAAATTCCGTAGTTCCGAAGTTTACCGTGATCGTCGGAAACAGCTATGGAGCAGGGAATTACGCAATGTGCGGCAAGGCCTACGACCCGCGGCTGATCGTCGCCTGGCCTACAGCGCGCATTGCAGTGATGGGCGGTGCACAGGCCGCCGGTGTACTGGCCTCCATCGAACTCGCGCGGCTCGCCAAATCCGGCGAAGCTCCAGACGCCGCGCGCACCGACGAAATCAAATCCGCCATTGCCGCCCGGTACGAGGCCACGACCGACCCGGTCTACGCCGCCGCGCGGCTTTGGGTCGATGCGGTCATCGACCCGGACGACACCCGCCGTTGGATCTCCACCGGCATCGCCCTCGCGGACCACGCCCCGGCCGAGGCCCCCTTCAACCCCGGCGTCATCCAAACCTGAAGGACCTAGCCCGCCCGTTCCAGGGACTCCAATCCCTCAAGCATGGGCTGAAGCAGCGGATGCACCTCGTGCTTCGCCGGGTCTTCTAACGCGCGGCGCACCCGCAGAATCGCCGCCAGAAGCGCGGACTCGTCGTGGACTCCCTCCAGCTGCTCGAGCCAGGTCATCGCCTCCAGCGCACACCGGAAATCCCCCTCCACAGCCGCCTCCACCACATCCGGCAAAGCCGTTTCCGGCACAAACCCAGCACTCCACATAAACCCGATGAGGTCCGCCCGGCACGCGGCAAACGCAGAATCCGCGAGCGCCTGGGCGTATTCCGCACTGCCTTCCGAGCGCTTCAGGGTCCCGAGCACACCGCCGATGCGCTCCCGAACGCTGTCGTCCGGGCGGTCGCGGTAGGCCTCGAGCAGCGGCCGAATCCACCGCGCATCGTTCGACGCGAGGGCTGTGTCGATTGCCGCCGAGGCGCGGTCGGTATCGTCAGACAGGAGATCTGCAAAGGGGGTCGTCTTCATGGCATGCCGAGGCGCCTGCGGGCCTCGGCCCAAATTTCGGAAAACTCCGCAAGCAACACCGCTGTCGCCCCCCAGACCACCTCCCCCCCGACCGCAAACGCCGGCATGGGCGCAACCACCCCGGCCCGGACCTGCACCGGATGCGGCCGCAACGCGTCGGGGTGCAACAGGTCATCGCACCGGCACGGCAGGATGCGCGCCACTTCCTCC
>JBIIRP010000067.1:0-8261 GCA_044341475.1 Flavobacteriales bacterium
GCGACATGCCGGCTCCGTCCGACGAAATGATCCAGGGCTCCATCAACACGGTGGAATTCGAGCTGGTCACCGGTCTTCGGCGGGCCAGCAGGCAGGAACGCCCGCAAATCGCCTTTCTCGAAGGCCATGGCGAGCTGCTCGAATGGGAAGTCGCGGACTGGGTGTCCACACTTTCAGAGGATTACGATGTCCACCGGGTGCGGCTTGACGGCAAGCTGAATGCCCTCGCCGAGCGCCTCGAAGGCATGCGGTACCGCACGAACCGCTTCGACCTGGTGGTCATCGCCAAACCGGATTCGACCTTCTCTCCGAAGGACCAGCTCATCCTCGACCAGTTCCTGATGAACGGAGGGCGGGTCCTCTGGCTCACGGATGCCCTCTCGTGCAACCTCGATAGCCTGGCGAAGTACCAAGCCACGGAAGGCCTCGCCCTCGATTTGGGCATCCACGACCTGCTCTTCAACTACGGCGTCCGCCTGAACCGCAACCTGGTCATCGACGCTCAATGCGCGCCCATCGTCCTCGATGCCGGGCCCATGGGCAACCAGCGCAACATGCAGATGTTCAACTGGTACTTCGCCCCGGTGGCCATTCTGCAGGGCATCTCGCACCCCATCACGACAAACCTCGACCCCGTACACCTCGATTTCGTCTCGCGTCTCGACACGGTGAACACCCAGCCAGCTGTGCGCAAGACGGTGCTCATGCGCAGTTCCGAACTGGCCCGCGAATACAAGGCCCCTGTGCGCATTTCCAGCGGCATCGTAACTCTGAAACCGGAGTACTTTGCGGAACGTCCGCTTCCGCACCAGCCGTTTGCGGTGTTGCTCGAGGGGGAATTCCGCAGTGCATTTGCGGACAACATCTCCGACACCCTTCGGCGCAACGAGGATTTTGCATTCCGCGAGCAATCCGAGCGCACCGGGATGGTGGTCATCGGAGACGGCGACATCGCGCGCAACAAGGTCCGCACGACCCCAGAAGGTCCGCAGATGCTGCCGCTCGGCTACGACCGGTATGCCGGTAGGGTCATTTACGACAACAAGGAATTCCTCTTGAATACAGTGAGTTATTTGCTCGACGAGGAGTCGACCATCAGTGTGCGTTCGCGTGCGATTGCCCTCCGGCCCCTCGACGAAGAGCGGGTGCGTGCAGGGCGCACGGGCTACCAAGCCCTAGCCGTCGCCGTCCCCCTGGTCGTCCTCGCGGCCATCGGCGCCGTCTTCACGGCCCTCCGCCGCCGCCGTTTCGGTCGTCCCCAGTCCACCGGGCGGCCATGACGCGGAACGCAAAGCTCGCGCTCGTTTTAGGCGCTGTTCTCGCTGGCGCGGCGGTGCTTCGGTGGCAACTTGCTCCGGATTCGGACGTCGCCCGCGCGTGGGAGGCGGATTTTGCCTTGCCCGATACGGCGATGATCGACCGCATTTTCATTGCTGACATGGATTCGGGTCAGGCGCTGATCGAACGTGTGCCCGGTGAGCGGTACTGGCGTCTGAACGGCCGTCATTCCGCGCGAAAAGACGCTGTGGACTTGCTGCTGAAAACAGCCCTTCGTGCCGGAGTCCGTGGCCCTGTTCCCGAGGGAGAGCGCGAAACGGTCATCCGCATGCTCGCCGCTCGGGGCAAAAAGGTGGAATGGTATACCGGTGGCGATACCCCCGCAAAGACGTGGTACATCGGCACGGCGACGCCTTCGCACACGGGCACCTACATGCTCCTAGAAACGCCCGACGGCAAGGCCTCGGAACCGTTTATCGTCCACATGGAGGGCTTCAGCGGATTTTTGAGCACGCGCTTTTTTACCGACGAACGCGAATGGCGCTACACCGGGGTGTTTGATTTTCCGGGTCGGGAACTCGAGGAAATCGAATTCCGGGTGACAGGAAATCCGCCGGTGTCGTTCACTGCCCGCGTTGATTCTTCGGGAAAACTGTCTGTGTTTGATTTCGTCGGAAATCGCCGAACGGTAGTGGATAGTACGGGGTGGCAGGACCGGTTTTTGCTTCACCGCAAAGTCCATTTGGAGACCTTCAATTCCTACCTCTCGCCCGATCAGCAGGACAGCCTTGCCCGCACGCGCCCTGCATTCGTGCTTCGTGCGCGCGGCAGCGGGATGGCGGTTGCGGATTCCATCGAACTGTACTGGAAGAAACCCACCCTCGACGCCTTCGACGACCAGGGCAGGGTGCTGCCGTGGGACGGTGCCCGGATGTACGCCCGGGTGCGAGGGGAGTTTGTGCTCGTGCAGCGCTTCGTGTTCGATCCGCTCATTGCTCCGCCGCCGGCGTGGCGCTGAGCAGGGGCTCCATGTGCTGCACAAACGTCGACCACGACCGGCGGTCGCGGATGGGCTGGAAGGCCGCGTCGAGAGGTTTGGGCTGTTCGAACAACCGTCGGATGCCAGCGGCGAGGGCGGCCGGGTCACCGGGTGGGGTGACACATGCCCCGGTGACCCCGTCCTCGATAATCTCCTGCACGTCGCGCACGCCTGAAGCCACGACGGGGAGACCGTAGTGCAGTGCGATGGCGGTCACGCCGCTTTGGGCTGCCGTGCGGTAGGGCAGGGCTAGGGCGTCCGCAGCGCCGAAAAACAGTGCGACCTCGTGGTCTTCGATGTACCGCGGATGTACCTGGATCCGCAGGGCAGCAGGAGAATCATCGATGGCCGTTTGGTAGTCATCCCACGATCCGAAGCACTCGCCGGCCACCAGCAAATGCACATCCTCAGGCACTTCCGCCATGGCATCAATCAGCACGTCTAACCCCTTCGAGGCCACGATGCTGCCGAAGTACAGCAGCACGCGGGCTGCGCCAGGCGGAGGAAGATGCAAAATGCGGCGGGCTGCTTCGGCATCCATCCGCTCGGGAAAATGGTCGTACAGGGGATGAAACAGCACGTCGGCGGGCAGGTCCGGCCGCAGGTCGTGCACCCGCTCGGCTACGGCGTCGCTGAGCACCACGACCCGGTCAAGCGAACGTAGAAACTGCCGGCTCAGGTAGCGTTCCCAGCCCTCGTCGTCGGGTCCGGCGACGTTGTGGATGAGGCCCACGCCCGCCGGAAGGTGATGCACGGCGGCGCCTGATTTGCGCAAGTGGCGGAGCACTCCAGAAAGGGCAGGACCGAGGGCGGGCGACCAAAAAGGCACCAGCACCGCATCCGGAATGCCCCCCTCCGTCAGCGCAGCGGCCGCAGACTTCCACGTCCCGGGCCAGACCGAATCCACCACGCGCGGCGGTCCCACCTCGTCGGAGTCCTCGTCTTCTTCGGGGGCAATCCCGGGAAACCAGGCCGCCGGGAACTGCCGCACCCAATTCACGCAGACCACGTCATGGCCTGCCGCTCGGAACGCCTCAGCCAGGGCCGCGTTGAAGTGGGCGATGCCGCCGCGGTAGGGGGGGAAGGTGGAGGGAATGGCGATGCGCACGGCGCACCAAATTTGCTGCGGATCCGCCCGAATCCCACCGCGGACCTGCCGCTATCTTTGGCACCTGTTGAAAACCTGGCAACCATGAATGCGTACATCGTCGATGGTGTGCGCTCCGGCATCGGAGCGTTCGGTGGAACCTTGTCGCCCGTGCGGGCAGACGATTTGGCCGCATCTGTGCTCTCGTCGCTGCTCGAACGTCACCCAAACCTCGATCGGGCGGCCATTGCAGACGTTTACCTCGGCTGTGCAAACCAAGCCGGTGAAGACAACCGCAACGTGGCCCGAATGGCTTCGCTGCTGGCCGGACTCCCCCCCACGGTGCCGGGGGAGACGGTCAACCGCTTGTGCGCCTCGGGCCTCGCGGCCACGCTGCACGCCGCCCGCACGGTGCACCTGGACGAGGGGGATGTCGCCCTGGCCGGAGGTGTCGAGCACATGACCCGGGGCCCTTGGGTCCTGAGCAAAGCGTCATCGGCGTGGGGCCGGGACAGCGAACTGTTCGACACGAGCTTCGGTTGGCGGTTCATCAACCCCCAGCTAAAGGCGCTTTATGGAGTCGATTCCATGGGCGAAACCGCCGAGAATCTCGCGGAACTCCATCGCATTTCGCGTGCGGATCAAGACGCATTCGCGGTCCGCTCTCAGCAGCGTGCGGCCCGCCACACGGGGGAGCGTGCCGGGGAAATCGTGCCCGTCGCCATTCCCCGCCGCCGCGGCGAGCCGGACCTGTTTGCAGAGGATGAGTTTTCGAAACCGGCTACCACCGCCGAGGCCCTCGCCGCCCTGCGCCCAGCCTTCCGCCGGGAAGGGGGTTCCGTCACTGCGGGGAACGCTTCCGGCCTGAACGATGGTGCTGCGGCATTGCTCCTCGCGAACAAGGCGGGCTGCACGCGCCACGGCTTGCGTCCGCTCGCCCAAATCCTTTCGTCGGCCGTGGTCGGCGTCGAACCCCGCATCATGGGCATCGGACCGGTGGAAGCCTCGCGGCTCGCACTGCACCGTGCAGGCCTGACCTGGGAGGACATCGATGTCATCGAGCTCAACGAAGCGTTTGCGGCCCAAGCGTTAGCCTGCACGCGTTCGTGGGGGCTTGACGACGAGGATCCCCGCTTGAACCGCTGGGGCGGTGCGATTGCCCTGGGCCATCCTCTCGGGATGACTGGAGCTCGCCTCGCGTTGACCGCTGCCCGAATGCTGGCTGCTACGGGGGGGCGGCATGCGCTCGTCACCCTGTGTATCGGGGTAGGTCAAGGATATGCCGCCGTTCTCCGCAACGCCACCGACAGATGATCCAGGCCTTTCGGGACATGGTGCCCGTCGTACATTCGAGTGCCTACGTGCATCCCCTTGCGCTGGTCATCGGACATGTCACCGTCGGTGCGGACTGCTACATCGGCGCTGGTGCCGTGTTGCGCGGAGATTGGGGGAAAATCTGCGTCGAAGACGGCAGCAACATCCAAGAAAACTGTGTGGTCCACATGTTCCCGGGGACGACGGTCCATTTCGGCCGGGGAGCGCACATCGGTCATGGAGCCATCGTGCACGGCGCGACGGTCGGCGCAGAATGCCTGGTGGGAATGAACGCTGTACTCCTCGATGGCGCGGTGCTCGGGGCAGGATGCATCGTCGGGGCGCTGGCCTTGGTGCAAGCGGAGAGCGTTTGGCCCGAGCGGAGTTTGCTCGTCGGAAATCCGGCGGTACGGAAGGGAGAGGTTTCTGACGCCATGCTTGCGCACAAACGCGAGGGCACCTCCCTCTATGCGGCCTTGCCCGCCGACATGCACCGGAGTGCACTCGTCTGTGAGCCGTTGCCTTCCGACCCCGGCAACCGGCCTGAGGACTTCCCGGAGTTCGAAACCTGGGCAGCCCGCAAACGCAAGCCGTGAGTCGATGGGGAAGTCGAAGAACCGCATACTCCGACTGAAGTGCTTCACGGTCCGCGACGACCAGTGCGCGATGAAGGTAGGGACCGACGCCCTCGTGCTCGGCGCGTGGGCACAGCTTCCTCCGGCAGGACGCCCGGTACTGGACATCGGGACCGGCTGCGGGATTTTGGCTTTGATGGCTGCCCAGCGCGTTCCGGATTCCCAAATCGTAGCGGTCGAGGTGGATCCAGCAGCAGCAGCCCAGGCCGCAGAAAATGTACGGACGAGTCCGTGGGCCTCCCGGATTGCGGTGCACCAGCGCGATTTCCTGGAATTCGTTCAACTCGGGCCCTACAGGAGTGTTTTCGGGGCGATTTGGGTCAATCCGCCCTATTTCCGAGAAAAGCCTACCTCGCCGGATCCCGCCCGAACCCGTGCCCGGCACGAATCGGCTTTACCGCTGGTCGATTGGCTGCCGGCGTGCACAAAGGTGTTAGGAGAGGAGGGAAGCCTGTCGGTGGTGTGGCCGGTAGAGCGGGAGCGGGAGCTGGTAGAAGTGGCGGATTCTGCGGGATTTGTGCTCACTCGCCGCTTGTACATCCGGGGCCGTTCCGAGCGCCCGGTCATTCGGCTCGCGGCGACCTTCATCCAGGGCCAGGGCCCTGCACATCCGACGACCGAAGAAGTAACTGTTGAGACTGGACTGCGAGAAGATGGCACGCCCCGACGCGGCGAAGCCTACACGGCGCTCCTGGAACCGTTTGTTCTCGAGGTATAGAGGTTCTGGACCGATTCAGGCCCCGAGAATGTGCCGAAGCTTCTCGACCTGGGCCTCCCACAGTTCTCGCGCTTCCTCGACGTCTTCAGGCTCGGAAAAGTCAATCACCTGAAGGCTGTGGTCCCCGGTCATGGCATCCGTCCGGATGCGGAATTCAAAATACGCATCCTCGCTCGTCGGCATCCCTTCGATCCAGTGGAAACGGATCCATTCGTCGCGCTTCATTCCCACTAACGTTGCCACGGCTTTATCCTCTCCCCAGGAAAAGCAATACTGGCCGTTGCGCAGGCTCACATCTTCACAAAACCACTCCGACAGACCGCTCGGCGTGCTGACCATCGAAAACAACACGCCCCGAGAGCTTCGGATGCCAAACTCGCACTGGAACTGGACCAGGGTTGATGAAACCGCTTGCAACATTTTCCGAATATACGTCGAAAATCAGTCCCCGCAGGTATATTTGCGCCCCCGAAACGGTGCGGCGGGATAGCTCAGCCGGTTAGAGCGTACGACTCATAATCGTAAGGTCGAGAGTTCGAGCCTCTCTCCCGCTACACAAAAGACCCTTCACGAAGGGTCTTTTTTTATGCCCTGCACGCCGCGATCTGGCGGCGAGGCAGAAATGAAAACGGCCACCCGAGGGCAGCCGTTTCGCAAAGGTTCAGAGTCCGTTATGCGCTTCAGCGATCACGCTGCTGGCTTTCGTTACAACGAATCGGACGGCCCATGAGGTTTTTGCCTTCCATGGCCTCAATGGCCGCTTCGGCTTCCTCTCGGTTCGGCATTTCCACAAATCCGAACCCGCGGCTACGCCCGGTCTCACGGTCATGGACAACTTTAGCACGCTCCACGACACCGTGGGCTTCAAATGCCTCGCGCAAGGCCACGTCATCGACGCCCCAGGCGAGATTTCCAACGAAAATGTTCACTATGATAGACAATTGATGGCGCGAAGGTAAGCACGAACCTCTTCGAAATACCGAAATGCCAGAAAAATAGCGGAATGGCTGCAATCTGTTCAGTGGTCCTCCTCCTTCGTTCCGGCGTTCAGTCGACGGGGAGGCGGAGGCAGGCCTTCGAGGCGTGCCAGAATTTCAGCCATCTGTTCGGCGCCTACTTGCTTCGCAATCACCTTCTTGTCTGCGTCAAGGAGGAACAGCTTCGGCGTCGCATACACATCAAAGGTGGTGCGGAAGTTGAGGCTCTTGAGGGTGGTGATTCCCGCATAAATCAGCTTTGATGCACTGTCTTGGGCGTTAATCAACGGGTTGTCGCTGACGTGAATCCAGTCTTCAAGGCCCTTTTCGCGCACGAACTTTTGCCAAGGCTCCGGTTCAAAGTCGTTTCCGATGGCGAAGATTTCGAGACCCCGCGGTTTCCATTCCCGGTAAATCTCCTCAAGAATGGGAAGTTCCTTTTTACAGTGGCCGCAGGTGCTTTCCCAAATCACCATCAGCGTGTACTTCGCTTGGACATCGTAGAGCGACACCCACTCCTGCTGGTTTAAATCCGGTAAGATGATGTTCGGAACCTTGTTTCCGCAGAGGGAATTGGACAGGTCCTCCGCCCGGTCGAGCACCTTTTGGACCTGTTCGGGCTTGAGCCAAACGGCCTTGCCGGTTCGGTAGTAACGCTCGGCCATATCGTAAAACACCTTGTCCATGCACATGATTTGGCTGGACTCGCTGGTGAACGTGATGTAGTGCACCACGTATTTGAACATGTCGGAATTGCCCACAGTGCGCGCAATGAGTTTATTGCCCTCCGCAATCAAGGTGTCCGGGTCTTGCGGCAACACCCGGGTCCACCACCGGTCGAGCAGGGCGTGAAAACTGCCATCGCGCACAAGCCGGGGATCTGTAAAGTCCACCCGATCCCAGTAGTGGTTCCGATACCAGCGGTACTGGAGTTCTTCCGGATTTGCAATCATTTCCGGGACCGGAGGGATCTCTGGCTCGACGATAAGGTTCAGGTACTTCGCAAAGAGCATGTCCGAGGATTCCTGCAGAATCCGTTTCTGCTCCGCGGCCACCTGCTTCCCCATGGCTTCCAGGACCGAACGCGCCTGGGCCTGGGCTTCTGGCGCAGCCGTGGAATCCGCCAAAATCGCTTCGTGGGGTTTCGCCTGCTCGCGCAGTCCAGAAAGGAAGAACAGGTAGTCGTAGAACAGCTTGTTCTCGGGGCTTTCGA
>JBIIRP010000068.1:0-8242 GCA_044341475.1 Flavobacteriales bacterium
CCGACGAACTGACCGCATGGGGCACCAAGCCCAAATCGCGCGCAGCCTCCGCAGTACTTCCGCCGACGGTCACCAGTACGGCCTCGCGTGCGCCAGCAGGATCGGGGCGACGGACCTTCCAGGCTTTGGCCTGGGCCGGGCCGGTGAGCACTGCGGCCTCGTGGGCGGGAAGCGCTGCCGTCTCCCGCGACGTGGCGCGGTAGGCCAGCCACGCAATCGCCCGGACCAGCGGCGCAGCAGCAAACGCCTCCTCCCACCGCGGCACACTCGAATCGCTGTGTGGAATGCACACGACGGCGGGACCCAGCGGCCCGAGAAATGCGGCGAAATCGAGCATGGCCTGGCCCGGAGCCCCTGAGCCTACCCAATCCGCCCCGATTCCCGCCGGCAACGCTTGGGCTGCCGCGGGCGAGCCGCAGGCAAACCGCCACTCGGGGGGGCTGCAACCCGCAGGAATCCCGTGCAAACTCGCTTGGGGCGCGTTCAGCCACACCCACCGCGAGGTGCCTTCTTCCACGGGAACCTCAGGCGGCGCGGTCCCGGCGGGTTCAAAAGCGACCAAGGGCATATGCTCGACCTGCCAACCTGCTTCCGCGGCCCACGCCTCGAAACGTCCTTCTCCTTCAGCGGCCTCCCGGGTCACGAGGATAGGTGGTGTGTGCGTCGCCTGCTCTTCGAATGCGCGGCACACCTGCTCTGCCACGTCGGTAGGATGGTCGGTCGGGTGGACCGCACAGGCCGCGCGGCGCACGGCGCCCCGGATGCGGACGACTGCGACGAGAACGGCCCCACACACCGCATGCACGCCGACCACCGATTCCACTTCGGTCGCAAGCCGGGCGGCTGCAGCGAGCTCGAACCGCACGTCCCGTGCAGTCGGTGCGTGGTCGAGCGCAGCACAGGCGGCCGTGGCCTCGCTGCCGGTTCGCACCACGAGGTGGAAGGCCCCGTGGCCCGCCGGGGGCACCACCACGGAGGCAGGCAGGGCCTGTACCCGGATGGCGTCATGGTCTTCTCCGCTGTCCCAAACGGCGGCCCCACACAACCCGGTCTGCAGGGTGTCCCCGCGGCGCACAGCATCTCCGGGGACCACGACCGGTTGCACCTCGGGATAGGCGGCTTGCAGACTGGCAGCTACGGCGTTATCGGCTACTGCGATGCGCAACCCCGGTCGCAGCGAGGTCGCCTCAGATGCAGCCCAAACAAACCCCTCTGGCCCCCGCTCAAGCACGGCAGCCGAGGAGAGCCCGTCGGTCAGGGATTCGCCGGTGCAGGGAACCACTGCGATATCGCACAGCCCTTGCGCGCAAGCGTTGAGCACCTGTGCTGCGGTGACGGTCGGGTCGACCTGCACACTGGCACCGTGGCCCGAGGATTCTAGGAGCGCACGCACCCGCCGCGCTGCCGAAATCGAAGCACTGTCCCCCGCCGAACCGATGCGGAAGTGAGCGCCAGAGCGGGTCGGGGTGGCCATGCGTTCAGAAGCGAATCAACCGCTGCACATTTCGCAGTCCGGACCGTTCTCGATGGAACAGGCCATGGCCGCTTGCTCGTGTCCGATGGTCGTGGGAGCGACCGGCTGAAGCGCAGGCGCAGCGACTTCCGGAGCAGCGGCAGCGATGGGCGCGCTCTTGTACCGCTTGTCTACCGTGAACTTGATGGCATCCGTGGCGGCCTTCGTCCGCAGGTAGTACATGCCCGTCTTCAGGCCCTTCTTCCACGAGTAGAAGTGCATGGAGGTCAGCTTGGCCGCGTTCACATTCTCCATGAACACGTTGAGCGACTGCGATTGGCAGATGAAGGCCCCGCGGTCGGCTGACATGTCGATGAGCGAACGCTGGGGAATCTCCCACGCCGTGCGGTACAGCGCCTTGAGGTTCTCCGGGATGTCGTCGATGTGCTGGATGGAACCGTTCGCAGCGATGATGCGGTTCTTCATGTCCTCGTTCCACAGGCCGAGGCGGGTCAAATCGCGCAGCAGGTGCTTGTTGACGATGATGAACTCGCCGGAGAGCACGCGGCGGGTGTAGATGTTCGAAGTGTAGGGCTCGAAGCACTCGTTGTTCCCGAGGACCTGCGCGGTAGACGCCGTGGGCATGGGAGCGAGCAGCAGCGAATTCCGCAGGCCGTGCGTCTTGATCTCTTCCTTGAGCACATCCCATTCCCACCGGGCGGTGGGCGTCACATTCCACATATCGAACTGCAGAATGCCCTGGGAAGCCGGCGATCCCGGGAAGCTTTCGTAGGGACCTTCCGCCCGGGCCAAATCCTTCGACGCCGTGGCCGCCGCGTAGTAAATCGTTTCGAAGATTTCCCGGTTGAGTGCCCGTGCCTCTTCGGAGTCGAACGGGTGGCGCAGCAGGATGAACGTGTCCGCCAAACCCTGCACACCGATGCCGATGGGACGGTGGCGCATGTTCGAGTTGCGCGCCTCCGGAATCGGGTAGTAATTCCGGTCGATGATGCGGTTGAGGTTCTTCGTGACCCGGTAGGTGACCTCGAACAGCTTGTCGTGGTCGAACCCGGTCTCCGTCACGAACTTCGGCAGGGCGATGGAAGCGAGGTTGCAGACCGCCACCTCGTCCGGGGCCGTGTACTCGATGATCTCCGTGCAGAGGTTCGAGGAGCGGATGGTGCCCAGGTTTTGCTGGTTCGATTTGCGGTTCGCCGCGTCTTTGAACAGCATGTAGGGCGTTCCGGTCTCGATTTGGGATTCGAGCACCTTGAACCACAGGTCCTGGGCTTTCACCGTTTTGCGTCCCTTCCCCTCGGATTCGTACTTCGTGTAGAGGGCTTCGAACGCTTCGCTGTGCACGTCGGCCAGGCCCGGGCATTCGTTCGGACACATCAGCGTCCATTCCCCGTTCTCCTCGACCCGCTTCATGAAGAGGTCCGGAATCCAGAGTGCATAGAACAGGTCACGCGCCCGCTGCTCTTCCTTGCCGTGGTTTTTCTTGAGGTCCAGGAAGTCGTAGATGTCCGCGTGCCATGGCTCGATGTAGATGGCAAACGACCCCTTGCGCTTTCCACCGCCTTGGTCGACGTAGCGGGCGGTGTCGTTGAACACGCGCAGCATGGGCACAATGCCGTTCGACGTACCGTTCGTGCCGCGGATGTACGATCCCGTTGCGCGGACGTCGTGGATGGCGAGCCCGATTCCCCCGGCGTTTTGCGAAATCTTCGCGCACTGCTTGAGGGTGTCGTAGATGCCGCTGATGCTGTCCTCCTTCATGGTGAGCAGGAAGCAGCTGGACATCTGGGGTTTCGGGGTGCCCGAGTTGAACAGGGTGGGCGTGGCATGGGTGAACCAGCCCTCGCTCATCATGTGGTAGGTCTCTGCGACGGCATCGAGATCGTCCTTGTGGATGCCCACGGCGACGCGCATGAGCATGTGCTGGGGACGCTCGGCGATGCGGCCGTTCAGCTTCAGCAAGTAAGAACGCTCGAGCGTCTTGAAGCCGAAGTAGTCGTAGTTGAAGTCGCGATCGTAGATGATTTGGGAATCCAAAAACTCCCCGTGCTCGCGCACGATTTCCATCACGTCGTCTGCGATCAAGCTGGCATTCGATCCCGTCACCGGATCCACGTAGGTGTAGAGTTCGTGCAGGGTTTCTGCGAACGACTTTCGGGTCGACTTGTGGAGATTCGAGACGGCGATGCGGCTGGCCAAACTTGCGTAGTCCGGATGGCTCACCGCGTTCGTCGCGGCAACCTCCGCTGCGAGGTTATCGAGTTCGGTGGTGGTCACACCATCGTACACGCCTTCGATAACGCGCATCGCAATCTTGACCGGGTCGACCGACTCGTGGAGTCCGTAGCACAGTTTCTTGATGCGCGCGGTGATTTTGTCGAACTGGACTGGCTCGCTGCGGCCGTCTCGCTTGATGACATGCATGGACTGAAAGGGGATAAAGTGAACGGAGACAGGAACTCAGAACTCAGCGTCGAGCGAGAAGCCGGAAGATTCTTCGGTGCCCTTGTTGAGGACGCCGGCTTTTTGGTACTCACCCACCCGCTTTTCAAAGAAGTTCGTCTTGCCTTGCAGGGAAATCATGTCCATGAAATCGAAGGGATTCGAGACATTGTATTCCTTGTCCAGGCCGAGCTCGACGAGCAGGCGGTCGGCCACAAATTCGATGTACTGGCTCATCAAATCGGAGTTCATGCCGATGAGCCGCACCGGCAGCGCTTCGCAGATGAATTCCTTTTCGATGGCGACGGCGTCAGTGATGATTTTCCGGACCGTGGCCTTCGGCAGCTTGTTCACTACGTGGCTGTTGTATAGCAAGCACGCGAAGTCACAGTGCAGTCCCTCGTCGCGGGAAATCAGTTCATTTGAGAAGCTGAGGCCCGGCATCAGGCCGCGCTTCTTGAGCCAAAAGATGGAGCAGAAGCTGCCACTGAAGAAGATGCCCTCGACGGCAGCAAAGGCGATAAGACGCTCGGCGAAGCTGCCGTTCTCGATCCAGTTCAGGGCCCAGTCGGCTTTCTTCTTGACGCAATCCAGGGTTTCGATGGCGCGGAAGAGGTGGTCCTTCTCCACCGAATCCTTGATGTAGGTGTCGATGAGCAGGGAGTAGGTTTCCGAATGGATGTTCTCCATCATGATTTGGAAACCATAGAAAAACTTCGCCTCCGTGTACTGCACCTCTGCGACGAAGTTCTCCGCCAGATTCTCGTTCACGATGCCATCCGACGCTGCAAAAAAGGCGAGGATGTGCTTGACGAAGTAGCGCTCGTCGTCGTTCAGCTTGTCGTGCCAGTCGGTCACGTCTGCCGCCAGGTCGATTTCCTCGGCGGTCCAAAAGCTCGCCTCCGCCTTCTTGTAGTACTGCCAGATGTCGTCGTGTTCGATGGGGAACAGCACGAACCGGTTCGGGTTGTCTTCCAGGATGGGCTCCACGACGGCGGTGTTTTCGGGAAGGACTTCGGCGATGGAAGTCTGCAGGCCGACGCGGAGATCGGTATCAGGGGAGGTGTGCTCGTGCATGCTGTAGGTTCAGGTCGAAAGATGGTACAAAAGCCGTTCGGTCGCGCGTCGCAGATCCCCCCGTCTCCTCCGTCCCTGAGCTTCGACACGAAGCGCACTACCGGGGGTCAACCAGCCGTTCCACGGGGCTAACCCGAAGAGGGTCAGGTGGAAACGGCAGAAGTCCGCGGCTGTGCTGCAGGGTTCCGGCGGGTCGGTGGCGGGTCGTTGCGCCGCACCTCCTATCGGCCCTTCAAAGAAAACCACGCCTCGAGCGGAACCCCAAACCAAAAGAATTCACAATCCCCCGGAGTTGTGAACATCGCCCCAAATTCAGGGGTTCCGGAGGGTCCGCCGGAGTCCGTACTTTTGCACCCATGTTTGCGAAGCTCCTGAAGCGGTTCCTCGGCGACAAATCCGCCCTCGACCGGAAAGAAATCCAGCCTACACTTGACGCCGTTTTAGCTGCCGGGGAAGCGCTCCTGCCCCTCTCCGACCAGCAGCTTCGGGAGCGGACGGCGGCCTTGCGGGCACGCCTCGAGGAGCGCACCAGCGAGGTGCGGGAGCGGATGATTGCGCTCAAGCGGGACGCGGACGCCATGGGCGAGGCGGACCTCGACGCAAAAGAGGCGGCCTACGAAGAACTCGACGGCTTGACGAAGGTCCTGAACACCGAGCTCGAAGGGGGTCTGGAGGAGATCTTGCCCGAGGCCTTTGCGGTGGTGCGGGAAACGGCCCGCCGCCTCGCCGAGAACAAGGAATTGCGGGTCACGGCCACGGATTTTGACCGGGCGGTCGCGGCCCGGAGGAGCGGCGTGACGGTGGACGGCGAGGTGGCGGTTTGGCACAACCGGTGGATGGCGGCAGGAGCCGAGGTCGAGTGGAACATGGTGCACTACGAAGTGCAGCTCTTCGGGGGGGTCGTGTTGCACCGCGGGAAGGTCGCGGAGATGGCCACCGGGGAGGGCAAAACGCTGGTGGCGACGCTGCCGGTGTTCCTCAATGCCCTGGCCGGTCGTGGCGTGCACTTAGTGACCGTGAACGACTACCTCGCGCGGCGCGACAGCGAATGGATGGGCCCGATTTTCGAGTTCCATGGCCTGACGGTGGATTGCATCGACCGCCACGTCCCGAACAGCGAGGAACGTCGGGCGGCCTACCGCGCGGACATCACGTACGGAACGAACAACGAATTCGGTTTCGACTACCTGCGGGACAACATGGCGAACCGTCCGGAGCAGCTCGTACAGCGGGCGCACCACTTCGCCATCGTGGACGAGGTGGACTCCGTGCTCATCGATGAGGCGCGTACTCCTCTGATTATCAGCGGGCCTACGCCGCGGGGCGATGTGCATGAGTTCGATGAGCTGAAGCCGAAGGTCGTGGCGTTGGTGGCCGAGCAGCAACGGGCTGTGCAAGGGTTTTTGAGCGATGCCAAACGCCTTCTGGCGGCGGAGGGCACCTCGAAGGAGGACGTCACCGCAGGCGGTTTGGCCCTCTATCGGGCGTACCGGGGCTTGCCGAAGTCGAAGGCCCTCATCAAGTTCCTCAGCACAGAGGGCATGAAGCAGCAGTTGCTCAAGACAGAGGGCTACTACCTCGCGGACAACAAGCGCGAAATGCCGAAGGCGGACACCGAGCTCTACTTCGTCATCGAGGAAAAGCAGAACTCTGTGGAGCTCACCGAGCGCGGCATCGAGTTCCTCACGCGCAACATGGAGGACGAGCATTTCTTCACCCTGCCGGACCTGGCCACGGAACTCGTCGCCATCGACGCCTCGTCCGGGGACGAAGAAGAAAAGCGCCACCGCAAGAGCAACCTCATGCAGGACTACGGCGTGAAGAGCGCCCGGATCCACACCATGAACCAGCTGCTCAAGGCCTACGCGCTGTTCGAACGCGACGTCGAGTACGTGGTGATGGAGAACAAGGTGAAGATCGTCGATGAGCAGACGGGCCGGATCATGGAGGGCCGCCGCTATTCCGACGGGCTCCACCAGGCCATCGAAGCGAAGGAAAACGTCCGGGTCGAGGCAGCCACCCAAACCTATGCGACGGTCACCCTGCAGAACTACTTCCGGATGTACCACAAGCTCGCCGGGATGACCGGTACGGCGGAAACGGAGGCCTCCGAGCTGTGGGACATCTACAAGCTCGACGTGGTGGTGATTCCCACGAACCGGCCCATCGCGCGGGAGGACAAGGACGATTTGGTCTTCAAGACGAAGCGCGAGAAGTTCAACGCCATCATCGAAGACATCGTCGCGTTGCGGAACGCTGGACGGCCGGTGCTCGTGGGTACGACGACGGTGGAAGTCAGCGAGTTGCTGTCCCGCATGCTCGACTTGCGCAGCATCACCCACCAGGTGTTGAATGCCAAACTCCACCAGCGCGAAGCCGAAATCGTCGCCCTGGCCGGCCAACCCGGGACGGTGACCATCGCCACGAACATGGCAGGCCGCGGTACGGACATCAAGCTTACCGCCGAAACAAAGGAGGCGGGCGGTTTAGCCATCATCGGCACGGAGCGGCACGACAGCCGCCGCGTCGACCGCCAGCTGCGCGGCCGGTCTGGCCGCCAAGGCGACCCGGGGTCGTCCCAGTTCTATGTGTCCCTCGAGGACGACCTCATGCGCCTGTTCAGTTCGGACCGGGTCGCGAAGATGATGGACCGGATGGGCCACAAAGAAGGCGAGGTCATCCAGCATCCGTGGATCACGAAGAGCATCGAGCGGGCGCAGAAGAAGGTGGAAGAGAACAACTTCGGCATCCGGAAGCGGTTGCTCGAGTACGACGACGTGATGAACGCCCAGCGGGAGGTCATCTACAAGCGCCGCCGCCACGCCCTCCACGGCGATCGCATCCGCACGGACGTCGCGAACATGTTCTTCGAGCTGGTGGAAGCCCAGGTGCTTTCGACCCATCCTTCTCGGGATTTCGAAGGGTTCCGGCTGGGCTTGCTGTCGGACTTCGGAATTGAACCGCCGGTGGAAGCCGCGGCGTTCGCCACGGCCAAACCCGAGGACCTCGCTTGGCAGACCTACGCCCGCGTGGAGGAGCTCTACCGCCTGAAGTCGGCGGACCTGGCCGAACGGGCCCACCCGGTCATCCTGCGCATCCACGACGATCCCACGAATGACTTCCAGCAAATCCTCGTGCCGTTCACCGACGGGCGCAAAACCCTGCAGGTGCCCGCAGACATCCGCGACAGCGTGCACTCGCAAGGCCGTACGGTCATCGAGGCGATGGAGAAAGGCGTGGTGCTGGCCATCA
>JBIIRP010000069.1:0-8191 GCA_044341475.1 Flavobacteriales bacterium
CCCCTGTGGATCCCCGCCCTCACCCCCCTCGCCATCGCCGCGGGCGCCCCGACGGCCTGGGTCCTCCCCCTCCTCGATCGGCAGGGCCGCACCCGCATCCAAGACGTGTGCTTCCGCAGCACCTTCCACATGACGGCGGCCATGTTCCTGTTCCCGGCAGTTTGGGCCGTCGAGGCCGCAGTGCTGGCCTGGGCCTGGACAAGCGGCCTGCCGGGCTTCGTGGAGTGGTTCGTGGCGGCCGTGGGTTTGGCGGCGGGAGCTCGGTTTGCCGGGTGGTGGTGGGGCCATGCGCTGGACTGGTGGGGAGCGCGGCGGGCGAAGGAGTTTTGGCAGACACCCGCCGTGGCAGACCTTTGGCGCAGCTACATCACCACAGTTACCAGCGCACCCCGCACATGACATCGACCCCAGGACGCGTGCTCGGCATGCAGCACATCGGCATCGCCATCACGGACATGGACCGGACGCTGCGCCTGTACCGGAAGCTGTTCGGGATGGATATTCCCTTCTTCGACAGCGTGCAAGCGGCTCCGCTGATGGACAGCCACACGCGCGGCGCGACCATTACGAAGCGCGCCAGCATGGTCATGAACCTCCAGGGCGGCTGCGCCTTCGAGGTGCTGCGGCCGGCGAGTTTCGAGCCCGTGCCCGCGCCGTGGACGGTGGGCATGGGAGACCTCGGGCTACTCGCGGTGCACATGAAGTGCCGAGACATCGGCCGGATGCATGCCCATGCCCGGGCTGTTGTAGGCGAGGCCTGCGCGGCCGAGCTCAGCCGTGCGCCCCACGGCGCCCCGACCTTTTCCTTGCGGGATCCCGACGGCACCCTGTTCCACATCTTCGAAGCAGACGACTGGTTTTCGGATACGGGTCATCCGTCGGGTGGCGCGATGGGATGCACCATCGGGGTGTCGGACATGGAAGCGGCGCTGGCGCTGTACGCGGGTCCGCTCGGGTTCAGCACGGTGGTGCACGATGCCACGGGCGTTTTCCCGGATTGGGCGCACCTGCCGCGGGGAACAGAGCGGTTCCGGAGGGTCTTGCTCTCGCAGCCGGCGCCCGGACGTGGAGGGTTCGGGCCGGTGACCGGCCGGACCTACATCGAACTGGTCCAAGCCCTCGACGCACCCGGACGGTTCATCTTCGAGGGCCGCATCTGGTGCGATACAGGCATCGCCCACCTCGGCTTCGATGTGCGGGGAATGCAGGACCTGGGCCAGCAGCTGGGTGCGGCGGGCTTCCCGTTCCGCTGCGACACGGCGGACGCCATCGGGATGGGGGAGACGAAAGTGCACTGCGTGTACATCGATGATCCGGACGAGTGCTGGCTCGAACTCATTGAGGTCCATAAGGTTCCCATCATCGAGAAATGGGGAGTGTACCTGAATGTGCAGAAGCGGGGCGCGGACGAGCCACTGCCCAAATGGATGCTGAAAGCGCTCAAATTCAGCAGGATAAAGGACTAACCCCGGTGGGGAATTAACATTCCCGTCACATGGATTTCATCCAGAAGTTCGACCACAACGACGAACTTCGCGGCAACCATGACGCCCCCGACCATCCTCCTCGTCGACGACGAGCCGGACATTTTGGAACTCTTAGCCTACAACCTGGCGAAAGAAGGGTTCACCGTCCACACTGCGTCGAATGGCCGTGAAGGCCTCGCCCTTGCGAAAGAAATGGTGCCAGACGTCATCCTGCTCGACGTCATGATGCCCGAAATGGACGGGGTGGAGGCCTGCACGGAAATCCGCAACGACCGCACCCTGGACCACAGCGTGGTAGCCTTCCTCACCGCTCGCGGCGAAGACTACAGCCAAATCGCAGGCTTCGAAGCCGGTGCGGACGACTACATCATGAAGCCCATCAAACCGAAGGTCCTCGTCAGCCGGGTCAAGGCCCTGCTCCGCAGGTTCGAGGTCAAGGGCGGTGGGCGTGCAGAAGACCCCTCGGGCATTCGGATTGACAAAGACCGCTACCTCGTCCTCAAAGGAGACGAAGAGCTGACCTTGCCGCGCAAGGAGTTCGAGCTGCTGAGTCTGTTGATTTCCCAGCAAGGACGGGTGTTCACGCGCGAGGCCATCCTCGCAGCGGTGTGGGGCAACGACGTCATCGTCGGCGACCGCACCATCGATGTCCACATCCGCAAACTCCGGGAAAAACTCGGGGACGACTGCATCCGTACGGTCAAAGGCGTCGGCTACAAGTTTGAGGTCTGAGGCGGACGGCGCGCCGCATTTCGTTTCCATCTTTACCCCATGTTCCGGTCCCCTGCTGCCGCTGCTGCCTTTGCTGGCGTCATCACCGCGCTGGTGGTGTTCGGTACCTTGACGGCTGCGCGCCTCGCGGCCGGAGAAGCGTGGCCGGATGCGTGGTCACCTGCAGGGCGCGTCCTACTCGCTCTGGGGGCTGGTGCGGCGGTCGGTTTGGCGACCGGGTATGC
Organism: Flavobacteriales bacterium; assembly: GCA_044341475.1. Taxonomy (GTDB): domain Bacteria; phylum Bacteroidota; class Bacteroidia; order Flavobacteriales_D; family Sanyastnellaceae; genus CAMCYM01. The sequence goes on from JBIIRP010000069.1 coordinate 2,444, forward strand.
CTTCCACCGCTGGGTGCACCGGCCCATGCGGGACGTGTTCCGCGCCATCGGGCGCATGTCCGGGGCAGAAGAGGAGGTTCAGGTGCTGCGGATGACGGAGGACTGGACGGATTACATTCGGAGGCAGGCGCGGATTTGGAATTCGATGCAATCGAATGAAATCAGCAACCTGCGTGAAAACGAGCACTTCCGCAAGGAGTTCATCGGCAACCTGGCGCACGAGCTGAAAACGCCGCTGCACAACATCCAGGGGTTCATCCTGACGCTCATCGAAGGCGCGTACGAAGACCCGGAAATCAGCCACAAATTCCTGACGAAAGCAGCGAAAAACGTCGAGCGCATGACCGGCTTGATTGAGGACCTCGATGCCATTTCGCGGATCGAGTCGGGCATTTTGGGCCTTCGGATCCAGGAATTTGATGCCATTGAACTCGCGCGAGACACCATCGAAAGCCTCGAGCCGAAGGCCAAACGCGCGGAAATCACCCTCTCCCTCCACCCCGACACGCCGCGAAGCCTGGTCGTCCTGGGCGACAGCACCACCATCGGACAGGTGCTCACGAACCTCGTGGTGAATTCCATCACCTACGGCCGTCCCCACGGTTCGACGACCCTGCGCATCATCGCGCGGGACGAGTACGCCGTTTTCGAGGTTTCCGACACGGGCATCGGCATCAGCGAGGAGGACCTGCCCCGCATCTTCGAACGCTTCTACCGGGTGGACAAGAGCCGCTCACGTCAAGCCGGCGGGAGCGGACTCGGACTCGCCATCGTCAAGCACCTTATCGAAGCCCACGGGCAGCACATCCACGTGAAGTCTACCGTCGGCGAAGGCACGTCGTTTACCTTCCGGCTGCGCCGTCCGGGCTGACCGGTGCGCGCTCAGCCGCGGTCGAGCATGCCCGTGCGGGCCGCATTGATGAACGGATTTGAACGGCGCTCCTCGCCGACCGTCGTCGTAGGGCCGTGTCCGGGCCAAACCACCGTCTCATCCGGCAGCACGTACACCACCCGATGCACCGCCTCAGCGAGCGTCGGGCCGTCGCCCCCCGGCAAGTCCGTTCGGCCCACACTCCCCCGAAACACCACGTCGCCCCCGATGAGCCACCCGGCGGAGGCGGCATAGAACACGACATGCCCCGGTGCGTGTCCCGGGCAATGGGCCACCTGCACCGGCACGCCGCAAAACTCCCACACCTCCCCGTCCGCCAGGTCGAGCCGCGGCTCTGGCAGGGTGTCAAACGACACGCCATACAGTGCAGCGGCGATGGGGGCCTGGGCATAGGTCGGTGCATCGAGCGGATGGAGCCGTGGTCGGATGCCGGTCGTGCGGAACACATGTCCCGTTCCGGCGACGTGGTCGAGGTGGGCGTGGGTCAGCAGCACCTCCTGGATGTCGGCGCTCCATTCAGCGCACCACGCATCGAAGGCTGCACATTCCTCCGAGGTTGCCATGCCGGGATCGACGACGGCTGCGGGCCGCCGACCCGAGGCGTCCGGTGGTCCGAGGATGAGCAGGGTGTTCTCTTCAAACGGTCCGAAGGGACGGGAGGCGATTTCGAGTGGGGTCACGGGTGCACGTTCAGGCTGCAAAGGTGGTAATTTCGGAACGTGCACCGGTGGCGGATTTGGGCTTTGAACGCCGCAGTCGCGGCGAGCTTCCTCGCCGGGGTGGGGCTCCAGGCCCATGCCCAGTTCTACGACGGGTCGAACACGCAGTACGGGAAGAACAGGCTGCAGCACAAGGACTTCTTTTGGCAGTTCTACCCCGCCGGCGATGTGAACGTCTACCACTACCAAGGCGGCGCTGAGCTGGCCCGACGCGTGGTGCGTTTGCTGCCCTCCGTCCGCGCAGAGGTCGAGCAATCCTTCGACCGCCCCATCGAAGGCCCGCTCGAAATCCTGGTGTATGCGAGCATCCTCGACTTCCGCCAATCGAACATCGGGTTGACCGCGCCAGACGGCGGAAACGGCAACATCGGAGGGACGGCGCGTCTGGTGGGCAACACCCTCTTCCTCTATGCCGAGGGCACGTCGAAGGAGGTGGTGACCGCGCTGCGGAGCGGATTAACGCGGGTGTTAGTGAACCAAACGCTCTACGGCGGCGACTGGCAAGATGCCCTCCGAAGCGCATCGCAGTCGGATTACCCCGTTTGGTTCCTAGAAGGCCTCTGCGCCTACGCTGGAGATCCGTGGTCTGCGGAAACCCGCATGCGCGTTGTGGATTTGGCCGCCTGTGGGCGGCTCAAAAGGCTCTCCACCTTGACCGGAACTGAAGCCGTTCACGCCGGACATGCGGTGTGGAAGTACATCTCCGACCTCTACGGCCAAGCGACCCTGACGAATGTGCTCTTTATGAGCCGCATTTCCCGGAGTGTCGACAGCGGCGTGCTCTATGCGCTGGGCATGTCCATGGAACAGCTTGTGAGCGAAGTCGAGACCTACCACCTCGATGGCGCGTCGCCCGAATCGCGTGTGCGTGTGCCGAAGCGACTCGGTGAATTGCCGGCTCGCATCCCCCGTCGGCTCGAAGGGGTGCGCGCAAGCTTGCAACCCAGCGGACGGTATGTGGTGTATGCCACGGATGACCGTGGCCAAATTTCGGTTTGGCTCGCAGACCTCGAAACCGCAACGACACGACGGATCGGGCGGCATGGCCACCGGCTCGACCGCATCCAAGACGGCGGATCCCCTGTGTTCGCTTGGCATCCGAACGGCAAGCAACTGCTGTACAGCGTGGAGCGCAGCGGCGAACTCGCCCTGATCACCTACGATATCGCCTCGGGAGAGCGTGCAGAACGGCCCATCCTGCGCATGGATCGGGTGCTCTCCATGGTGTACAGCCCAGATGGCAACACCATCGTATTCAGCGGGTTGCGCAACGGAAAGTCGGACCTATACCGGATGTCCGCCCTCGGAAACATCCACGTCGCCTTGTGGGAAGACGACTGGGACGACCTCGACCCTCACTTCTCCGCAGACGGCTCGACCCTCTATTTTGCTTCCAACCGGCCTGATGTGGGCACCGGATCAGAGGCAGCCCCCTTCCGCGAAAGCCCGAACCACGCCGTGTTTTCTCTTCCGTGGAACGGGCGCAGAGACGCCCTCACCCAGCACACCACCACGCCAGAGTACGACCTACGTTGGCCGCAGGACGCGGGTGCAGGCCGGTTCATCGCGTGTGCCGCAGCACGCGACGGCTCGCAGGAACTCTGGTCCGGAGTGCGTGACAGTGCTGTCGCCTTCATCGACACCATCATCCATTACCGGTTCTTCACAACGGTAGACCGCGTGCTTCGGCTCGAGCGTCCCGTGAGCGGTTTCGAGTTTGCGCCGGAGACGGACCTTCTGGCGCTGACGGGACGCGCGGGTGGTCGGATGCATTGGTCCCGTGAGCCCTTGCAAGCGGGTGCGGTGGGCGGCCCGTTCGGCGACCCGTCGGCCGCTGGGGTAGAGTGGGATGAACTGGGGTTAGCCTGGGATTGGATCCCAGGGCCGGGTCAGGTCGACATCCGGAACTTTGCATTCGGAACGGCTCCGGTAGACGAAGCACCTTCGCAGGATGCTGAACTTCCGGTGGCTCCGCAGGACTCGGTATTCACATTGCCTGCCCCGCGACCGTACCGGCTGAACTACGCGCTCGAATCCCTGACCTCCCAGGTCGCGAACACCTTCGGCGGAGCATTCTACCAACCCTACAACGGCACCGTGCAGGTCCAGCCCGGTTTAGGGGCGTTGACCTCCATTTCTATGGCGGATGTGTTCGAGGACAAGCGCTTTACTGCAGGATTCCGGCTTGCAGGTTCGCTTGAAAACAGCCTCTTCGGTCTGGCATTCAGCGACTACAGCCGCCGATGGGACCGCACCTTAGCACTCGAACGTCAGGGAATCCAAGCGGTTTCTACCGACGGATTTTCGCTCGAAGAGACCCACATCCACACGCTGCGTTACCGGTTGACCTACCCCTTCGATGAAGTCCGAAGCCTCCGCATCGAAGGGTTTTCCCGTCTGGATCGGACAACACCGCTGGCAACGGACGCATGGAATTTGGCGCAGCCGAACACCTTTAAGGCCTCCACAGGCGTCACCGTGGCCTATGTGCTTGACACCTCACGCGACATCGCCCTCAACCTGTGGGAAGGGGCGAAGGTGCGCACGTGGGCCGAGTACTTCGTCGACCCGTCCGAGCCGAAGGGCGCGGGCTTCGGCACGGCTGGAATCGATGCGCGGTGGTCGCGGCGCTTGTTCAGCACAGCCACCTGTGCGGTTCGGTTCGCCGCGAACGCGAGCTGGGGCGGCCAGCGCTTGCTGCATGTCCTGGGCGGCGTGGACAACGTGCTGTCGCTCACCGCGAATGCCGGATCTCCCATCGATCCTGACGTGGCCTACGCCTACCAAACCCGGTTCACCCCTATGCGCGGATTCCGCACAAACGCCCGCAACGGCGCCCATGCCGCGGTCGTCAACGCCGAGGTGCGCATCCCCGTCCTCTCGACGTGGGTCAAGCGTCCGCTCACGTCCGACTTCGCCCGCCACCTGCAGGCCGTCGGGTTCTTCGATGCGGGCTCGGCCTGGAATGGACTGCACCCCTACGCCGATGACAACGCCTTCAACCGCGTCACGGTCACCCGCTATCCCATCACCGTCACCATCGACAACAACCGCGAGCCCATCCTGGCCGGCACGGGATTCGGGGTGCGCTCGAAGGTCCTGGGCTACTGGATGCGAGCAGACTGGAGCTGGGGCATCGACGACGGGCGGTGGCAGGACCGGGTGTTTTCACTGAGTTTTCATCTCGATTTCTGATGGATCTTTCAACTGCGCTGGTGCTGTTAGCCATCGGAGCCGTGGCAGGATTTGCCAGCGGCATGGTGGGCATAGGCGGCGGACTGATTATCGTCCCCGCGCTCGTCTTTTTCCTGGGCATGCCCCAACAAACCGCACAGGGCACCTCGCTCGCGCTCATGCTGCCCCCGGTGGGCGCCGCGGCCGTGCTCGCCTACCACCGGGCGGGTCACGTGAACTTCACCTACGCCGCGCTCATCATGGTCACCTTCATCGCCGGAGCATGGGCGGGCGGCAAGTCCGCCGTGCGCCTGCAACCGGCGACCGTGCGGCTGGTGTTCTCTGCCTTCCTCCTCTACGTGGCGGTGGCGATGGCCTGGCGGTCCATCGGGGAGATCTGGGGGGAGAAGGGCGGCTAAAGTCCGCCCTCAGTTCGCGTATACGCTCATGAACTTCAGCCGGGCCAGGCGAATCTCCTCCTCCGAATACACGTCGCCAAACTCGGCCACCGCGCCCTCGATCCCGTCTTCGTCCGAGCCCCGGAAGTGCTCGAACAGCTCCTCGATGTTCTCCTCGTCCATCACGTCGTCGACGGCATAGTCGAGGTTCAGCCGGGTACCGGAGGCCGAAATGGACTCCATCTCCCCGAGCAAATCGCTCATCGAGAGGTGCAATTCGCCGGCGATGTCCGCCAGCGGGATCTTGCGGTCGATGCGCTGGATGATGCTGACCTTGTGGGTCGAGCGGTGCGCCGAGGACCGGATAAGCAGGTCGTCTGGGCGCTCGATGCCCTCTTCGTCGACGTAGTTGCGGATGAGTTCCAGGAATGGGGCACCGAATTTTTTGGCTTTGCCGGTGCCTACCCCCGTAATGCGCAGCAATTCGTCCTCGCAAATGGGGTAGTGCGTCGCCATCTCATCGAGGGAAACGTCCTGGAAGATCACGTAGGGCGGCAACTCCTCC
>JBIIRP010000070.1:0-8101 GCA_044341475.1 Flavobacteriales bacterium
TGCGAGCCGCGTGCCGGCAAAGTAGTCCGTGAAATCTGCCGCAATCCGCCCATTGTCCTGCGGGTGGAGGAAGGCGGGTTGCATCGCGGCACCGTGCAGGTCCGGGCGCAAATCGGCGATGAGCGTGCCGCCGAGTGCGGCCGACCGTCCTTCTGCAGGAGTAGAGAAAACGAGGGATTCGACCACTTGGGCCATTCCTGACGCTGGAACAATCAGAGCGGCCAGCCACGCACGTCGGAGCAGCAGGGTCATGCGATGGAACGTGCGCCAGTGACCTTTTCGTGCAGCAACGCCCGTTCGAGGACTTCAGTCATGTGCTGTACGTAGGTGAACTTGATGCCCTTTACATACCGCGCTTCGATTTCGCCGATGTCCTGGCGGTTGCGCTCGCAGAGGATGATTTCTTTGATGCCCGCGCGGCGTGCGGCGAGGATTTTCTCCTTGATGCCGCCCACTGGAAGGACCTGTCCGCGCAGGGTGATTTCGCCCGTCATGGCGAGGGCCTTGCGGATTTTGCGCTGGGTGAAGGCGGAAGCGAGAGCCGTCAGCATCGTGATGCCCGCGCTGGGCCCATCCTTCGGCGTGGCGCCTTGGGGCACGTGGATGTGGACGTTCCACCGCTCAAACACATCGGGATCGAGACCGAGTTCCTCGGCATGGGCCTTGAGGTACTCCACAGCGATGACGGCGCTCTCCTTCATGACGTCGCCGAGGTTGCCGGTGAGGGTGAGCTTGCCCTTGCCCCGGGTCAGCGAGGTTTCGATGAAGAGGATGTCGCCTCCGTGGGGCGTCCAGGCCAGTCCGGTCACCACCCCGGCCGTTTCGTTGCCGGCATACTTGTCCCGCTCGCGCGCGGGACCTAGGATGACAGGGAGGTGGTCGGGAAGGATGGAGGGCGTGTGTTTTTCCTTCAGCGCCAGCTGTTTGGCCCGGAAGCGGATGAGCTTCGCGACCCGCTGGTCGAGGCTCCGTACGCCGGACTCGTTTGTGAACGATTCGACGAGCGCCTCGAGCGTGGCTTCCGGAATCTCAATGGCCTCCGGCGGAAGTCCTGAATCGGCCAAATGCTTCGGAACCAGGTGCTGACGCGCGATTTGGACCTTTTCCTCGACGGTGTAGCCCGTCACTTCGATGATCTCCATCCGGTCGCGGAGGGCGGGCTGGATGGACGAAAGCGAATTGCAGGTCGCTAGGAACATCACCCGGCTCAGGTCGTAGTCGAGGTCGAGGTAGTTGTCGTGGAAGGTGTGATTCTGCTCGGGGTCGAGCACTTCGAGCAGGGCCGACGAGGGGTCGCCGTGGAAGTCCCGGCTGAGCTTGTCGATTTCGTCCAGCACGAACAGGGGGTTCGAGGTTCCGGCCTTCTTCAGGTTCGTCAGCACCCGCCCAGGCATCGCGCCGATGTAGGTCTTGCGGTGGCCACGGATCTCCGCTTCATCGCGCATGCCGCCGAGGCTCATTCGGACGTACTCGCGGCCGAGGGCTTTTGCGATGCTCTTGCCGAGCGACGTCTTGCCCACGCCGGGAGGGCCGTACAGGCAGAGAATGGGGGCCTTCATGTTCCCCTTGATCTTCAGTACGGCCAAATGCTCGATGATCCGTTCCTTCACCTTCTCGAGTCCGTAGTGGTCTTCGTCAAGGATGCGCTGCGCCCCCTTCAGGTCGAAGCGGTCTTCCGTCACCACATTCCACGGCAGGTCAAGCATAAGGTCCACGTAATTCGCTTGTACACTGTACTCTGCGGACTGCGTATTCATGCGCTCGAGCTTCTGCATCTCCCTGGCGAAGTGCTCGGCGGCCGCTTCCGGCCAATCCTTCGTCTCAGCCTTAAGGCGGCGTTCGGCATTTTCCTGGGCGGCGGGGTTGTTGCCCAGCTCCTCCTGAATTTGCTTGAGCTGCTGGTTGAGGAAGAACTCCCGCTGCTGCTGGTCGAGCTCGCCTTTCACCTTGCGCTGGATGTCGCGCTTGAGACTGAGCATGGTCTTTTCCTTGTGCAGCAGCTCGAGCACGCGGTTTGCCCGTGCCCGAATGCCCTCGACTTCGAGGAGGCCCTGCTTTTCCTGCACTTCGGCGTTCATGTTCGACGCGATGAAGTTCACGAGGAAGCTCAGGCTGTCGATGCTGCGGATGGCCAAACCGGCTTCGGACGGAATGCTCGGACTCAACTGAATGATCTCCAGCGCGAGCTCCTTGAGGCTTTCCATCAGCGCCTGGTGTTCGGCATCGCGCGGCGGCAAATCCTCGGCATCGTACTCCTCCACGCGGGCCTTCAGGTACGGCTCCTCCTGCACCATTTCGACCCACTTGAACCGCTTTTGGCCCTGCAAAATCACCGTCGTCGTGCCATCCGGCATGCGGAGCATTTTCATGACCCGCGCGACCGTCCCGACATGGAACAGATCGTCGCCCGTGGGCACTTCGATTTCGTCGCTCCGCTGGCTCACCACACCCACCGGTGAGCCCCCTTTGTGCGCGGCTTTCACCAGCCGGATGCTCCGGTCGCGGCCCACCGTGATGGGAATCACGACCCCGGGGAACAGGACCGTGTGCCGCAGCGAGAGGATGGGCAGCGCCTCGGGCACCACCTCGCGGTGCATGGCCTCTTCGTCTTCGCTGGAAATCAGGGGGATAAACTCATGCTCGAGGTCGCTTTCCACGTCCTCCTCAAAGCCGTCATTTTCGTGCATCATCGGACCCCAAGTTAGGTTTTCAGGAGTCTTCCGGGCGCAAGGCCCGTGCCAAACCCACGCCGCGCCATTCTGTCAGATGCCCTTCCGAAACGCCTCGCGTTCAGCAGCTGAGCGGGCATGCAGGGCCACAATCCGTTCGCGCTGCTCCGTCGACAACGCCTCTCCGCGCCGGGCCAGCATGCGCTCGGCCGTCCTCAGGATCGCCTCGATCTCGCCGTCCGACCAGGCAGCGGTACCGCCCCAAACAAACTCCGGCACATGCTTCGGCGGCAGTCCGGGGCCGAAGAGCTGGGCGCCCGTTCCGATGACGGTGGCGGTGTTCAGTAAGGTGCCGATGCCGCATTTGACGTGGTCGCCCATGAGTACGCCGCAGAAGTTCCGACCCGACGGTACCGGTTGTCCTGCCGAGCGACGGTAGATGCGCACTTCGCCGTAGGTGTTCTTCAGGTTGCTCGTCGTGGTTCCGGCCCCGAGGTTGCACCACGCGCCCAGCACCGAGCTGCCCACAAATCCATCGTGGCCTTTGTTCGTCCAGCCGACCATCACCGTGTTCGAAACCTCCCCGCCCACGCGGCATTCCGGACCGAAGCTGCATGGCCCGTAGATGCGGGCGCCCATCTTGAGCACTGCGCCGGGTCCGAGCGCAAGGGGGCCGCGCACGGTCGCTCCTTCGGAAATCTCGGCACCCGGTCCCACCACGATGGGGCCGTGTTCGGTGTTCAGGGTGCACCCGAGCAGACGTGCGCCGGGAGCGACGAAGAGGCGGTCGGGCGGTCCGATGAGGGTGACGTGGGACGGGATTTGGGCCGTGGGCTGCGCCCCCCAGGCGCGGCAGAGGCCTGCCAAATCGCCTTCTAACGCCTCCCCACACCGCTCGAACAGTTCTTCGGGCACCCGGAGCAGGTCGGCCTCGCCCGCAAGCGCGACCACCTCCGACCCCGCACCGCGCACGGCCAGCACCACGTTCCCTGCGACCAGCCGGCCATCCGGACCGAGGGCCGCTGCCTGCGCCGCCGCCTCTGCAGACGGAATCCACCGCGCATTCAGCTGAATATCAGGGCGCTGCGAGCCCAGGAGCTCCGTCCACTGGTCCCGCAGCGATCGCCCGCCCCACGGCAAATCGGCCAACTCCCGCAGCGCGGTCAGCGGATAAAAATCCACCGCCGCAGCGTCTTCGAAAAACTGCACCCCGGTCATGCCGCCGAAGGTAGCGCGAACATTTGGGCCCGCACAGGTGTTGCGGCCGAAGTGGAACAGGAGTTTTCAATCCGCGACCTCGAGCAGTTCTCAGGCATCAAAGCCCACACCATCCGGATGTGGGAGCAGCGCTATGGACTCTTGACGCCGAGGCGCACCGCGACGAACATCCGCTACTACACGGGAGAGGACCTCAAGAAGTTGCTGTGCGTCAGCCTTCTCGTGGACCACGGCCACCGGATTTCCACGGTGGCCCAGCTGGGACCTGCCCGCCTGGCGGAGTCGGTCGGGAAGCTCGCCGATGAGGACGATGCGGCCGCTCGGGAGGCCTTGCTCAAGGTGGCGATGCTCGCCTTCGACGAGGCGGCGTTCAAGGAGGTGGTCCAGCGGTCGGAAACGTTGCAGGGCTTCGAGCGCACGGCCACAGAGGTCCTGCTGCCCTTCCTTGCGGGCATCGGGCGGTTGTGGCTTTCGGATGCGATTTGCCCTGCCCACGAGCACTTTGTGAGCCACCTCGTGCGCGAGTACTTTATCGCCCATGCTGCCGCGCTGCCGCCGGGATCGGGCGAAGTCCTCGTGCTGTATTTGCCCGAGCGCGAAATCCACGACATCGGGCTGTTGTTCTTGCACGCGCTGGCCAAATCCCGTGGCTTCCATTCCATTTACTTGGGTTCGAGCGTGCCGTTGGCGGATTTGGCTGAGGTCGCCCGGACCTTTCCCGGTGCCACCTTCGCGGCGGCCTGCACGGCCCATCCGCTTCCTGACGATGCTCAAGCGTATGTCCAGGCGGTGGCCGAGACGGTTCCGGTGGGCCACTGGGTCTATTTGGCCGGTCGCATGTTTGCGGAGGTCGAGGCCCCAGAAGGCGTGGTATGCCTGCCGAATGGCCCGGCCCTGACCCTTGCTTTGTTCAGCGACCGGTCCTGATTGTTTAAGATTTGTGAAAAAAGTTTGAACAGACCGAACCGAACTGGGGATTTTTGTTCAACCTTTGGGTCATAAGATTAAACACGTCATGGGAACGCTCGAATTCAACTCACTGCTCGTCCACAACTCGGAATTCCTGAAGGGCTTTGCGCTGGGGTTCACCCGGGATTCTCAGGACGCGGAGGATTTGGTCCAAGACACCCTCGTGAAGGCCATGCGGTACAAGGACAATTTCCGCGAGGGCACGAACATCCGCGGATGGCTCTACACCATCATGCGGAACATCTTCATCAACAACTACAAGCGGAAGCGCTTCCAAAACACGGTAGTCGACACCTCGGAGAACCAGGTCCACCTGCATACCGGCGCGGCTCCGGCCATGGATACGGTGACGACGGTCATTCATACAGCGGACATCGAGCGCGCCATTGCGAGCTTGAAACCGGAGTTTCGCATCCCGTTCACGCGCTTCGTCGAAGGCTACCACTACGATGAAATCGCGGAGGAAATGGGCATTCCTATGGGGACGGTAAAAAGCCGCATCTTCCACGCCCGCAAGAAGTTGGCGGCGGAGCTGGCGGACTTTCGCTGAAATCTCCCGGCGGAAAGGCAACGTTCTGCGTACCTTTCGCGTCAACCTGCAGGAGAACGACTAGACCATGAATCGAACCCTGCGTATTGCGTGTTTTGCCGTCGTGGCGCTGCTCGGAGCGGCCCCTGTTGCGCACGGCCAATTCCAAGTCACCACCGGCCTGACGCTTGAGGAATACGTCAACGATGTACTGCTCGGAAGCGGTGTGCAAGCCTTCAACATCACGCTCACCGGGAGCAATTCTCAGTTGGGCCACCTGACCGGGGGCGCGGATTCGTTTGCGGTGGACGCGGGGTTGGTGCTCAGCAGCGACCTCAGCGACAACATCGATTGCGCCGGGGCAGGCTTCTGTGCGGATTGCCTCGGGTATGGCTTTTCCGACCCGGATTTGCTGAACATCGCAAATTCTGTTCCTGGTATGATCGGCCAGGGATTTTCAGTGAGTGGCGTTACCGACGGATGTGTACTCGAGTTTGACTTCATCGCTGCAGGGGACACCGTGCGGTTCAATTACGTCTTCGGCTCGGACGAATACCCGGCTGCGACGTACAATGCCGGATCCGACACGTGGAGCTATGCCGGTGGCTGGGTGAATACGGCCTACAACGACATCTTCGGGTTCTTCCTCAGCGGCCCGGGCATCACGGGGCCCTACGACAGTCCAGCCGGTTTCCCGGGCGGTTCCGTGAACATTGCCGGTGTGCCGGGCACAGATCCGACGCTTCCCATCACGATTTCCTCCGTGAACCAGCTGCTGAATTCTTCGCTCTTCGTCCCAGTGGATGGCGGCGGGAATGGGGAACCGCCGTGCATCAACGGGTATACGATTCCGTTGACTGCGGAGTATCCCGTGCAGTGCGGTGAAACCTACCACATCAAGCTCGCCATCGCGGACGGAACGGACACAGCACTGGAGTCCATTGTGGTCCTTGAGGCAGGGTCGTTTGAATCGAACGCCGTCGTGCAAGTCGATCTGAGCATCGATGTCGGCGGTCCGGATGCAAACACCATTTACGAAGACTGTGGAACGGCGGTTCTCACCTTCGAACGCCCGATCATCACAAACCTCGCCATCCAAGAGATGGTGTACCTGAACTACACCGGAAGCACCGCCATCAACGGGGTGGACTTCGGCCAACCGCAGCCGAATGGCACGTTGCTGCCCCTGCCGGATTCCGTGGTGTTCGCTCCGGGGGTGCAGGAGGTCACCTTTACGCTGGTCGCAGCCATCGACGGGGTGACGGAAGGACCAGAGGTGGTGATTCTGGAAATCGAGAACATCGCAGCGTGCAATGGTGGGGGACTGACCACTTATTTCGAGTTTACCGTTGCGGAGAATCCACCGCCCTTCGTGGTGAGCGGCTTCGATGGGTCCATGTGTGCAGGAACCGAGTTGCTCGTGTCGCCGACGGTCACGGGCGGATATGGGAACTACACGTATTCGTGGGTGTGCAATGGGGCGACGACGGAAGAAATTCTCATCGCGCCGTCGAACGATTTTGATTGCATGGTGATCGTGGGCGATACCTGCGGTATGCCCTCCCAAACCGTGAACATCCACGTCGACGTCCTGACCTTTCCGCCGCTCGACGCCGACATCAGCCCGAACGCAGTCACGTTGGAATGCAACGGGATGGCTTCGTTGACCGCCTCGGCCTCGGGAGGGGACGGGATGTATGAATATGCGTGGACCGACGAGGAAGGCAACGCGCTTCAGAGTTCGTGGTGGAATCCGTCGGCCCTCGATCTGTACACGTGGAATGGGGCCGATGAGGTGCACCTGTTTGTCATCGACGGGTGTGGCTTTGTCTCGGAAGACTCGGTCCCGGTCACGTACAACATCCCGCCCATTTTGGTGAACGTGGACCAAACGGTGGAAGCGCTCTGCAACAGCCCGTTCGTCATCCAAGCCTCTGCCACAGGGCAGGCTCCCTTCAACTTCACCTGGTTGAATGGGGGACAGGTGCTCGGTTGGACGCAGAATTTGGCCTACACCTCTTCCGCAGATCTTGCGCTCACCCTCAACGTTACGGACGGCTGCGGCCAAATCGAATCCGTGCCCGTGGCAGTGGACATCACTTCACCGCCCGTGGTGGTCAGCCTGCCACAGAACCTGGAGGGACCCTGCACGGAGGTGTTCAACCTTCCTGTGACGGTAAGCAGCGGCAGCGGGGGCTATGTGTATACCTGGACCCAAGACGGCTCGCCCCTTCCGGGCGGGGCTTCCATCGCTGTGCAATCCTTCTTCGATACGGACCTCAGCGTCACCGTCACGGACGGTTGCGGCGAGAGCACGACGGCTTCGACGTCCATCGCCATCGTGAACCCTCCGCTCGTCATCGATTTGGGCGAGGACATCTACGCTTCGTGCATCGATGAGACGGCCATCCTGCCGGACATCCTCAGCGGGGCGGGCGGCTACAGCTACTCCTGGACGGTAGACGGGGTGGCGGCAGGCACGGCTCCCGAGCTCGAACTGCAGTCGTTCGTGACCGTTCCCGTCGAGGTGGCCATCGCGGACGGGTGTGGCGGAAGCGCGGTGGACCAGTTGACCTACCACATTCCCGACATTCCGGTGGCCTTGACAGTCAGTCCGGATGCGACCATTTGTGCAGGCGATGGGATTTCCCTGTCGGCGCTTGCCACAGGAGGCGAGGAGGGATTTGTCTACGAGTGGACAAGCCTCGGAGCCATG
>JBIIRP010000008.1:0-24949 GCA_044341475.1 Flavobacteriales bacterium
CGGAAGGGCTGCAAAGGCTGCGTCGGTGGGTGCAAAGACCGTAAAGGGACCGTCACCGCTGAGGTCGTCTGCGAGGCCGGCCGCGATGACAGCTGTTTCCAGGGTCGTGTGGTCGGGGCTGTTGACGATGATGTCCACGACCGTTGTTGTCGGGGGGGCGGGTGGAAGCAGGACAGCGTTGATTACGTGAACCACACCGTTGTCTGCGATGAGATCCGCGACCGTAACAGTGGCGTTGTTGATCATGACCGTTCCGCCCATGATGGAGACCGTGACCGAGGCACCGTTCAGCGTTGCGACTTCCATACCGTCAGCTAGGTCAGTGCTCAGAGCAGTTCCCGCTGCGACATGGTAGGTCAGGATAGCGTTCAGAAGGACGGGGTCAGCGAGAACGGCCTCGAGGGTGCCAGCCGGAAGGGCTGCGAAGGCATCGTCTGACGGCGCAAACACCGTGAAAGGCCCTGTTCCGCTCAGGTCGTCAGCAAGACCGGCCGCGATTACAGCTGCTTCGAGCGTCGTGTGGTTCGGGCTGTTGACAATAATGTCGACGACCGTGTTCGTTTGGGGAGCAGGCGGCAGCAACACCGCATCGATCACGTGAACGACCCCATTCTCTGTGGAGATGTCCGCAACCGTCACGAGTGCATTGTTGATCATCACCATGCCACCGTCAATCATCACGTACACGGGAGCGCCGTTCAATGTGGTGATTTCCATTCCGTCCGAGAGATCCGTGCTAACAACATAGCCTCCTGCAACGTGGTAGGTGAGGATGGCATTCAGGAGTTGGGCATCAGCCAAAACGGCGTCAAGCGTGCCTGCCGGCAGTGCCGCAAACGCAGCATCCGTGGGCGCGAAGACCGTAAATGGCCCTTCTCCCGAGAGGTCATCGGCAAGTCCTGCCGCAATCACCGCCGTCTCGAGGGTGGTGTGATCGGGGCTGTTGACAATGATGTCCACGACCGTCAACGGCTGTTGGCCACCGGATACAACGATTGTGCCCACCATGCCTTGTTGAGCATGGTTGCCGATGGAGCAGTCGTAGCTGTACGTTCCTGGCTCATCGAAGGTGATGGTGCCCATGCACGTCCCCGCCATTGTACCGCCGACGGCGGACAGACTAAATGGCACGGGGTTATTGAACGACTCCCCACTGAGGGTGCTTACGTCGCCATTTACATCGTGAAAACCGCTGAAGTTCACCCAAGCTACCGTGGTGCCCGCCTCTACCTCGAGGTAGTTCGGGAGGTACTGGTACGATGAGGTGGCGATGACGGGGCCATCGGTGCCGCAGGGGTTGGGTTGGGCCGTGGCCGGGACGGCGGCGGCCGAGAAGAAGAGCGCAGCGCAGGCCGCAAGGCGTAATAACAGGTTCATGCAGGTGGTTTTGATGAGAATTACTTGCACGACACCTGCGGACGGTGATTTGTTCAATCCACCTGTGGAATTTGCATGTTTCCCATCGTTTGAACAAAACAGCTCACCGGTTGTCGCACGGGCATGGAAGTCATTGTGCATTGGTTTCGTCGGGATGTGCGGCTTTCCGACAACACAGCGCTGGCCGCGGCTGCGCGCAGGAGTGCGGAGACCGGAGCTGCGCTGCACGCGGTGTTCATTTTCGACCGGGACATTCTCGACCGGCTGGACGCCGACGACCGGCGAGTTCCGTTTCTGCACCGCGAGGTGCTGCGGCTGCGGTCCGAGCTGGCGGAGCGGGGGGTAGCTCTCGATGTGCTGCACGGCAGGCCCGCCGAAGCGCTCGTGGCGCTTCGGGCCAAACTTTCCGCAGCCGGAGCCGAACTCCTCGAAGTCCACGCAAACGACGACTCAGAACCGTCTGCTGTCCTCCGGGATGCTGAAGTTGCTGCTGCGCTGAGTGGGGTGCCACTTCGGCTGCACCACGACCACACCGTGCTTGCCCCGGACCGGGTGCTCAAGGGGGACGGGACGCCGTACACGGTGTTCACGCCGTATGCGCGACGGTGGCGGGACGTGCTGCGTCCGGAAGACCTGGCCGTGCGGGAGCCGCGGTGGGACGGTGTGACTGGGGTGACCGGGTGGACGGGAGCGGACGTGCCGACGCTGGAGGGCATGGGGTTCCAGGGGGGAGAAGACGGGGTGATTCCGCCGCGGGCGGTGGATCCCGCGGTACTCCGGGCTTACGCTGAACGCCGGGATGTGCCTGCTGTGGTCGGGACTAGCCGGTTGTCGGTGCATTTGCGGTTCGGGACCGTGTCGGTGCGGGAGGCGGCTCGGGCGGGATTCGCGCACAGCGAGAAGTGGTTGACCGAGTTGATTTGGAGGGATTTCTACCGCGCGATTTTGCACCACTTTCCGCACACGGTGGATGCCGCGTTCAAGCCGGCGTACGATGCGATTCCGTGGCGTGCGGATGCGGAAGGATTTGCAGCGTGGTGCGCCGGGAAAACGGGCTATCCGCTGGTGGACGCGGGGATGCGCGAGCTGAATGCTACCGGGTTCATGCACAACCGAGTACGCATGGTCGTGGCGAGTTTCCTGTGCAAGCACTTGCTGCTCGATTGGCGGTTAGGGGAGCGCTATCTTGCCAAACAATTGCTTGATTTTGAGCTTGCAAGCAATGTGGGAGGATGGCAGTGGGCCGCCGGAAGCGGGTGCGATGCGGCCCCCTACTTCCGGGTGTTCAATCCCACGACTCAGCTTGCCAAATTTGACCCAGACGCCCACTACGTGCGCCGCTGGATTCCCGAATGGAACACCAGCGCCTACCCTGCGCCCATCGTCGACCACGCCTTCGCCCGGGCGCGGGCCATCGCCACCTACAAGGAAGCCCTCGGGGGCGGTGGTGCCGAGCGCGCACCCGTTCAGGGGACGCTCGCGTTCTGAGCTGCGTCCACCTACCTTTCTGCCATGGAAGTCGTCGACGCGCCACTGGCCGGGGTACGGGTGCTGGAGCTGGCCAGCGTGCTGGCGGGACCGCTCGCGGGTTCCGCCTTGGCGGAACGGGGCGCCCAGGTCACGAAGGTGGAGCGGCCGCCGGAAGGCGATGTCACGCGTACGTGGCGTTCACCGGGGGAGCAAACAGGCCCAGAATCAGCGTACTGGATGGCGGCGAACGCAGGCAAAGAGGTGGTCTTCCAGGATCTCAACAGTCGTGAAGGCAGGGACTGGCTCGAGGCCGAACTCGACCGATCTGATGTCGTGCTGGAAAACTTCAAAACGGCTGACTTGCAGCGGTTTGGGCTGGATCCGGAACGGGTGCGGCGCCGGTGGCCGCGGCTGGTGCGGGTGCGGCTCGTCGGATTCCCGAATGCGCCTGAACGGCTGGCCTACGACGTTGTTGTGCAAGCAGAAACGGGCTTTATGGCGATGAACGGGGCCGCCGATGGGCCGCCGACGCGCATGCCGGTGGCGCTGATGGATGTGCTTGCGTCGCACCACATCCGCACGGCTGCGCTCGAGGGACTGCTCTACCGCGCCTCGACCGGGAGGGGCTGCTTCACCGTGGTGTCGCTGGAGGCCAGCGGATTGTCGGCGCTCGCAAACACCGCGACGGAATGGCTCGTCAACGGCCACGTTCCCACCCGACGCGGCTCGGAACACCCGAACATCGCCCCTTACGGCGACCTCCTCCCCTGCCGGGACGGCTGGATCGTGCTCGCGGTAGGCTCCGACCGCCAATTCGCCGGGCTGTGCGCCGTGCTCGGCTGGGCAGAAGGCCCCACGGAACTGCGATTTGCAACGAATCCGAAACGCGTCGTGCACCGCCGAGAGCTGCTCGCTGCGTTGTCTGCTCGAGCTACGCACCGTGAGGTGGCAGAACTTGCCGATGCATTGCTTCAGGCCGGAGTGCCGGCGGGACGTGTCCGGTCGTTAGACGAGGTCTTCTCCCCCGGAACTCCCGGGGCTGCGCTCGTGCGCACCGATGCCTTCGGACGGCGCGTGTCGCCCGTGGCTTACTCGATGGAGTCCTGAACGGCGGCGGTAGAATCCGCCCGCTCGATGCCATGGGCGGCATCCAGGGCCTCGGCGGCTTTCTCGTCCCGCGGAATGAGGATGGTATACGACTTTCCCGGAGCGATCGTCAACGCATCAGAGCGAAGCCACGGATTGAGCAGCTTGAGCGCCTTCAGATGGGTCCCCTGCGCAAGTGCCCAGTCCGCCAAGTCCGGAATGGTTGAGGTGACCGGAATCGAACGGGTGCGGTACGGCGTGTAGAGTGCGGATTTGGGCAGGCGGTAGCCGAAGGCTGCCGGCCGCTCGAACACCTGCTTCACGGCCAGCAACCGGTACACGTAACGCCCTGTTTCTGAATTCAAATGCAGATTCCAGTAGCTGTCCACCCCCTGCGAGGCCAGCACCCGCGAAACCCCGCCTTGGCCCATGTTGTACGATGCCGCGGCCAGGGCCCACGACCCGAATTTGGCCTTCGCATCCTTGAGGTACTTGCACGCGGCACGCGTCGACTTCTCCACGTGGTAGCGCTCGTCAACTTGGGCGGTCACCTCGAGCCCAAACTTCGGGGCGGTCTCTTTCATGAACTGCCACACCCCGGCGGCTCCGGAAGGACTTATCACCTGTTCCAGTCCACTTTCAATTACCGCCAAGTATTTGAAATCTTCCGGCACGCCCTCTTCGCGCAAGATGCGTTCGATGGTCGGAAACCACCGCGCCGAGCGCTTCATGAACAGCATGGTTGAACTGTGGTGGTAGGCGTTGACCACGAGTTCGCGGTCGAGTTGCTCGCGGACCCCGAAGGCGTCGAGCGGCACCTGCTCACCCGCAAGCTCCAGGAATTCAGGCATTTCCGGCGCCCGATGCTGCAAGGTCCCGTCGACCAGCAGCTCGCTCAGGTGACCGAGTGCATCAAGTTCTGCGTGGGTCACTCCCGGTGTTTCGCCCATGGACTTGTAGGCCAAAAGCAGCACACTCACTAACCCGAGCAAGGCCCACCGCGGCACCTTCACCCCAGCCACCCGATTCAAAATCTGTTTGTTAATCAACATCGCTGCGCAAGTTAGGCCATCAACGCTGCCCGGGCACCCTTCCGTGCCTCCCTCCTCCCCCAAAATGTGTTAGCGCGCCGACACCCTCCCCTGATTTTGGTATACGAATACTGCCACCTGTGTGCGTTGTTTTTATGAATCCCCAAATCCGATTGCCATGAAAACGACCTCTCTGTTGTTGCTTTTCGGTTTGGCGCCAGCCATCCCCCCACGCCCGGGACCGATCCCGCCCGCTGAGCTGGCCACGCCGCCAGTAGCATCGGTGCTGCCCCTCAAATGGAAAGTCCGAATCGGCCAAATCAGCTACCGCACGGAACCAGCCCTCGCAAACGGGAAGCTCTTCATCGGCTCAAACGGCTCACATTTCAACGATTACGCGTTGGATTCCGGAAACGGAGTCTACGTTCTAAATGCGAAAACGGGCAAAGAGCTTCACAACCTCGGGACCGGGACGTGGGGCGATTTGGACGTGAACGGCGTCGTCGCGGCGGGCGACCGGGTCATTTTCGGCAACGACAACGACGAATTCCTGTGCTATTCGGCGAAGGACTTCCGGCTGCTTTGGCGCAAAAAAAGCTCAGGCGATTGCGAACATGTGCCGACGCTCATTCGGCGCAAAGGAGGCGACCAAATCGTCGTGTGCGCCACGGAAGTCGGCGAAATCCGGGCAATGCGGCCCTCGGACGGAAGCACGGTGTGGGTGCACTACGCCGAGGATTTCTCCGGATGGAAGCCCGGCGATTCCCGCGCAGCTTTTGCCGTCGCTGCCCCATTCCAGTCCGGGTACACCTACTTCACGCCGCCTGCTGTGCGGGATCTCAACGGCGACGGCGTTCGTGATCTGATCTACTATGCCCCCGGGTCGGTGGTGTGTGTTTCTGGCCAAACAGGCGCCCAACTCCTCCGCAAAGCGCTTCCCCGGAAGGGAGACCACCTTTCGCCTTGCATTATCGACAGTCCCCAGGGCCCGTGCCTCGTCACGGCTGCCTACTCCTTTGAGCGCGAGACCTACTACATCCACAGGGTGCTGCTCCCGTCCGGAAAGGAGCTGGCCCCTATCCCGGTAGCCCAGAGCATCTACATGCTCGCCTACACTCCCCCTGAACCCCAGAAATCCGGGATTCTGATCCTGTCTAGAACGGGTTTCACGCGGTACGACGGTTCATCCAGCCCTCCGGTACCGCTGCCCATCGACGTGAAGGACGCAAATGGCTTCACCTCCCGGTTCATCGGCAGTCGCACCGTGACCTTCCGGGGCGCCGAGGTGCTCCCCGACATCCACGAGTCTGTCTATCAACGGGATGGCGGATTGCTCCGATTCCTGCATCCCACGACCCTGCACACCGAGGCGGCGTTTATGCTCCCAGACCGCTGCGAATCCCGCCCCCACCTGCTCGACGTGGATGCCGACGGGTCGCTGGAGTTGCTCTACGGCTGCCGCGATGGATACCTCTACTGCCACGAAATCCCTTGAAAATGAACATTCCCCCTTTCTTTTTGCGGGCATCAATCGCCTGCGTCGCCGCAACGGCGGGCCTCTTTGCTTGGTGGACCTGGTGGACAACTTACCCGGAAGGCATTCATCCTGTGGCAGATGCGTTCGATGTGCCTGATGTGGTTTTCAGTTTGGACCCGACCACTCCCCGACAAGTCTCCCTCCCCTCCGGCACATCCATTTCCATCCCCGCCCGGGCGTTTGTCGCTCCGGATGGGTCCACCCCGGCAAGCGTTGACCTCGTGGTGCGTGAATTCGCGACGGCGAGTGATTTGCTCCGTGCCGGCATTCCGATGCAGCTCTCTCCAGGAAGCCGAGACCACCTGCAATCTGCAGGGATGCTCGAGGTACGCGCACGCTCCGGAAGCACCGAACTCTCGCTCCGCCCGGGCGTGGAGCTTGGAGTCGATTTGGTATCCCACACCCGCGCAGGAGCGGAATTTCGGTTGTGGTCGCTCGATGATTCCGGCACCTGGAGCGAAATCGGCGACTTTGCATCCCTTCCTCATGCCGCCCGCGACCGGGAACTCGCGCGCATCGACCGGGAACTGGCCACCGAGCGTGGAGCACGCAAACCGCAGCGTGAGCGTTGGTCGTTTCGGCTCGAACCCGATTCGGAAAACGCACCGCATCTTCAGCCCTGGAAGCAGGTGGTTTGGGAGTGGGTACCGCAGCGCCCGGGCGAAGAGCCGCCCGCTGCCGCAGTGCGCGGGGCGTGGACTGATGCCCGCGTTCAGGAGCAATCCGACGGGACGTACGCGATTACGTTGGTATTCGAAAGTAGCACCTACAGCGGCGAGACCGTGCATGAATCTGTCACGGTTCAGGCCATTCCTCAACTCACCCGCAGGCAGCTCGAGAAAGCCCAAACGGACTACGCGGAGAGCCGTCGTGCATGGGAAGCTCACCAGGCCCGACTTCGAGAAGAGCGGGCGTTTTACGCCGCACAGGGTGACATCGTCTACCGGTTCCGGATGGCGCAGCTCGGCTACATCAACATCGACAAGTACGAAGATGCTCAGCGAATGTCCCAGGTCGATTTGGCGTTCGATTTCGAACGCGGCACCCGGTTCCTAGACAAAACAAAGCTCTACCTCGTGAATTCCGACAATGCCACCGTACTCTCGTTCCAGGCCTCAGACTGGGATGCGATTCCGGTTCCAACAGGACGGGTGCATCTGATCGCCCTCATCGACACCGCGACCGCTGCTTTGCTCGATCCCAGTGCATTTGATCGGGAGATTCGCAGCCGAGCTCGCCCCCTTCCGTTTGTCACCCACCTCGAAGTCACGACCCGCAAGCTCCCCATCCGGGAAGCGCTCGAACTGATCGAACGTGCGCAAGGCCTTTCCGCTCGACGCAACACCTGGGATTACTCAGGACACAGCGTCGCGTACACGCTCAGGAGCTCGAGCAGATCGTCAATTCCGATAACCCCGTCTAGCGTGATATCTGCTGGACACGGGTTCGCCCCACCGGCGCACGTCGCCGGGTCCGGGATGCACGTTTGGGCCGCGGGATCCCACAAGGTTCCCGGGCCACAAAAAGCCGCTCCCCACGCACAGTCCGGGGCTCCCGCAGGCGGGTACACGCAGGCTCCACCCGACGAACAGGCCAGAGCACCTGCATCAAAATTGCACGCTGATGGATCAGAACAACCTGACAAAGAGCCAAATACGCATGACCCATCGTCACAGGCCGCCGCCGCATCGAAGTTGCACGCTGCAGGTTGAGTGCATCCGCAGTAGGTGCAGGAAATCGGGGTGACAACCGGGCACGCTGCACTCGGATCGTAATTCGAAGCACTCGGATCTCCGCATGCAAGTGGAGCTACGGTGACTTGGACATTGCCGGAGCAACTTGACCCTCCAGCAACCACCTCGAACGTAAGCATCCCGGACTCCGTCGGAACCCACGAGCGCACCGGCCCCTCAAAACCGTCGGACCACAGGACAGAGGGCACCGGAGGAGCGGGTGTTCCGCGCACGAAGACAAAACCACCGTTCACGCCGCTTGCTTCCGCTGGCACGGCAAGGGGGGCCATGGCAAGCCCGCAAAATGCAGGACCGCTGGCCCATGAGTTCGCTGTGGCCAAATCATCCGTATCTCCTCCCCCTACCACCGCGAGTTCCATCACACTCCACGACGCCAGTTCGAGCCGACCGAAGAAACCATCGGATGCACCTTGCGAGGACACCCCAGCCGCTGCTCCTGAAAATCCCCCACAGGCCCACACCTCTCCGTCCACCCACGTGAGGTCGTTCACCCACGAAGTGACCCCGGCGTTAGGCCATACATTGCCGGCGTCAACAAGCCCACCCGTGGGCGAGTAGATGGCCAGAAAACCGCCCTCGGTGGTGCGTGACGGCAGCACAAGCGAGGCGCTATTCGCACTTCCAAACGTCACAGGGTCAGCAAAGTAAGACCCAACAATGTGGACATTGCCGTCGGGTCCGAGCTCGAGTCCTCGCACCCCGATTGCCGCTCCAGCACCATAGCCTGCATTGCCGAAGCTGTACCCCCACTGCCAAAACCCGCTCGAATTCACCTTCACCACGAACGCCCGACCGATTCCGGGATTCGGAAGGTTGCGCTGTACACCGGTCACATCGATGTAGATGAAGGGTGTTCCCGGACTCCAGGTGCGGAAACCGCTCGAAACGTAGATATTGCCCTCCGCATCTACATCCATCGGCCCCAAGCCCGTGTCCCGAGCATGCTGGGTGTTCGTCCATTCAATCGCCCCGTTTGCGCCGAAGGAAATCAAGGCTCCGCTTCCGTAGTTCGAGCCAAACGAGCCGACCTGGGCTGAATTGACCGGGCCGTTGATCGTTGCATTGAAATAGCTGGGACAACATCCGTTGAATCCCGAAGCCACTAGCACCTTGCCTTGGTCTGAACAAACGACGTTGTTCATCCCCTCGTTGCTGCCCCCGTTGATCGCCGCTGCCCACAGGATGTTCCCGCTCGACCCGATCCGCACCACATGCCCATCGTGGTGGTTGCTGTTCGAACTCGCCGTAAAGCCTACCGCTGCCGAAGTCCCGCCGGTTCCTGACCAAGTGACAGGATTCAAATGGTTCACCGTCAGAGCAATTCCACCGTCCGGATGTAGTGAGAGACCGGTCAGCGTTTCCGCTCGGTTTGAGCCACCTGTTGCCACCCAAAGCAGATCTCCGGCGGAGCTGAATTTGGCCACATACACATCCGAACTCCCACTTCCCGGGAGGGATATTCCACCCACCGCAAAGGGGGCGACATACACACCGGCCAAATAGTACGTTCCGTCTGAAAGGCGCGCCACGCGTGGTGCCTGAGGCGATTGCCCCGTCGGAATCACTGCCGTTTCCTCTCCAGCAACTGTCTGAATTTCAAGCGCCAGCGAGGCTTCCTCTCCGGCACAGACCTGAATCGCTCCCGGGTAGGTGAGGTACATGCACCCTTCGTTTCCCGAAGCCCCCGAAGTGTAGTTGCATGCCTCTGGATCGCCACAGGTGTTTTGGCCAAAGGCCGAAGTGAATGCAAAAACTACCAGGATGAAACCGAAGACTTTTCGCATCAGGTTTTCAGCTCGCAAGGCAACAAATCCGCGCATCATCATCGTGAAATTTGGTGACCACGAAAATGCACGATTCCTCGTGTCCTTTGCGAGTTTATTCGTGTTCAAAAAACATACTTTCTTCCGTCGTTCTGCGGTGCGCCCAGCGCCACCCGTTCAGCGCGGCGCAGCCGCGCCCGTTCTCGTTCTGCGAGGCCCAGCCGCGCCCGCTCTCGTTCAGCGCGGCGCAGCCGCGCCCGTTCTCGTTCTGCACGGCGCAGCCGCGCCCGTTCTCGTTCTGCACGGCGCAGCCGCGCCCGCTCTCGCTCTCAACCTCAAAACCCCACCTTCTCCTCCCACACCCCCACATTCCCCACCCGATCCCGTACCTCGATGCGCAATACTCCGACACTTCCTGGAGCGATGCATGCATCCCGGGTGTCGTACCAGATGCGCGCGTTTTTCGCGTCGTAACGCATCAGAATCCACATCCCGTCGAACCAGGCATCGATGCGTTCGATACCCGACAGGCCATCCCGAACCGTGAAATCGACCTCCCGCGATCGCACCCGTGTCACCGGCTGCGTAAGCTTGAATCCCGCAGAAATCGCCGGTGGACGCACGTCTCGGACCGGGATAAACCGCCCGCCCTCCTTTGTTTTGAACGCAATGCACGAACCGTCGCCGAAGCCAGCGGTAGGCGCAAGTACTTTTTCGCGGCCACCGGCGGCGTTGCGCTTCTCGATGACCCACCGGTCACCGGGTTCGCCGGCAGGGAGCGGAAGTTCTACCGTGAACTCGCGGGAAACGGGAATCCACGCGTCGCCGACTGCCCAAATCCCGGGTGTGACCTCCTCGAAGCGGAAGGCACAGTCGTCGTAGAACGTGCCGGCGGGTACGTGGACGGAGGCGCCGCCGTGGTCGAGCCGGAGGTCCCGGTCGTGCCGCAGATCGTGGTGGTGCGGAAGCGGGATCGGGGGAGCGTTCGTGAGGGAGGGCGGGGCGGCGGGGGGCGGGTCGGTGCCGACGAGGTCGAAGGCGAAGTCCGCGACGTTGCCGTGGACGTCCTCGGCCTTGACCGTGATGCGCCGGGCCGTGCCGGGAGCCGCGACGATGCAGGCGGACCGCTCGTCGCCGCTGTAGATGGGAAGGCGGTTGCCGGGGAGGCGGTGGAGGCGATGGATTTGGTCGCGCGACCGGCGCCATTCCGTGTAGACCGTGTGGGCATTCATGTCGCGCGCGACCCCAAAATCCAGCGTATCCAGCTCCACATCGTAGCACGAAACACCGTCCACCTCGAGGCACGTGCGGTACACCCCGCAGACGTTTTCGGTGTCACTCAGCCGGTCGAACGCCTCCACGGCAAAGCGGACCGGTCCCGTCGCTTCGACCGAAAGCGTCCCTGGCTCTAACCGCCGCGGCGCCGACGACCCTGCCACGAGCGTCCCGGGCTCCGGCAGCACCCACACTGCCCGCACCGACGGCGGACGGTCGTCGGCGATACTCAGTCCCCAGAGCAGCGGATTGATGGGCCGGTCGGTGGCCGTCTCGCGCACCTCGAAATGGAGGTGCGGGCCCGCACTCGAGCCGGAATTCCCTGAAAGCCCGATGGTTTCGCCGGCCCGAAAGGTGAAGGTCTCGTCCGGACGAACGTCGAGCGCGAAGGTGTGGTCCGCGTATTGGCGTTCGCGGATCCAGGAGGCGAGCGGTTCAGCAAACGACTTCAGGTGGCCGTAGACCGTGGTGATGCCATCGGACGACCGGAGGTACAGAGCTTGGCCGTAGCCGACGGGCGACACGACGATGCGCGCCACCGTGCCGTCGTGGGCGGCCAACACGCGGTGGCCTTCCGTTTCCATCGTCTTGAAATCCAGGCCGGCGTGGAAGTGATCTGTCCGCAGTTCGCCGAAGTTTCCGGTGAGTTTCAAGGGAATGGCGAGCGGGGCATGCAGGCCTTCGCGGGCCACGTCGCCCCCCCGGAATTCGGCCGAATCGGCGGCCGCCGAAAGGCCCGCTACCGCCGGACCTTCCGGCGTGCGCCCCCCGGGAAGCAGTGCTGCCGCCATCCCCCAAACCGCCACCAAATACACGCGCAGAGCCATCGGTTCAAGAACGGCGAATCTAACTACATTTGTGCGGACCCCCCGAATATGAGTGGCATGGAACGACCGACCCCTGAACTCCGTTTGGCGCAGCTGCTTGAGCGCGCTTCGGAGCTCGCGGACCGGTACGAACAGCTGCGCGAACGGCTACGCCACGTGGAAGACGAACTCGTGGAGGCGCAGCTGCGCATCGAAGAACTCGAACATCGGGAGGCCGCAATTTCACCATATACCCATCCCTCGGATTCGGCCCATCTGGCGCCTGAGCTCAGCCGAGCGGACATCGAACAGCTTCTCGCAGAAGTAGATGCGTGCATCTCGCTTCTCGACCCCACCGCCCACCTCACCCACCCCCACATCTGATGGAATCTGTGCGCATCGTGCTGGCCGGCAAACCCTACGACTTGAGCGTCGACCCCACGGAGGTCGAGGCCCTGCGGAAGGCGGCCGATGCCGTGAATGCCCAGACCGACAGCTTTCGGGACCGGTTCGGGGTGGCGGACCGCGCGGACCAACTCGCCATGGCAGCACTACAGCTCGCCTCTGAAGCCGCCCCGGCGGCCGATTTAGCGGAGGACAGCCCTGCGGCCGGCGTGCATTGGACCCCGGAGCTGGAAGCCTCCCTCGATGTGCTGCTCGGTCGGCTCGACCGCCTCGCAGAGGGCTGATCCAGCAAAACCATCCCATGGACACCACGTTTATTCTCGGCGCGATCATCGGCCTGCTCGCAGGAGCAGCCGGAGGTTATGTGCTGTTTACCCGGCTTTTGGCCCGTAGGGCGAGCGACATTATCGCCGAAGCAGAGCGCAAAGGCGAAATCCTGAAGGAAAAGAAAATCCTGCAGGCGAAAGAGAAGTTTATCGAGCTGAAAGAACAGAATGCGAAGGAGTTAAAAGACCGTTCAGCATCCGTTACCCAGCGGGAAGAAAAGGTCAAACAGGAACTCGATGCCCTGAAGCGGGACCAGGACCGCGTCGTCGGCAAGGAAAAGCACCTCGACCGCGAACTCGAAAAGCTCAACCAGCGGCTTGAGGCCACCGAAGCGAAGGCAAAAGAACTGGAAAAGAACCGCTTGCGTTCCGTAGAGCTGCTCGAGAAGACAGCGAACATGAGCGCGGAGGATGCGAAAAAGGAACTGCGCGAACAGGTCGTCGGCGAGGCCAAATCCATGGCAGCCACCCAGGTACAAGAAATCCTCGAGGAAGCCCGGGTAAAGGCAAACCAGGACGCGAAGAAAATCGTGGTCCAGACCATTCAGCGGGTCGCCACGGAGCACAGCGTCGAGAACGCGGTCAGCGTCTTCAACATCACGAACGACGACGTAAAAGGCCGGATCATCGGACGCGAAGGCCGGAACATCCGGGCCCTCGAAGCGGCCACCGGAGTCGAATTCATCGTGGACGACACGCCGGAAGCCATCATCCTGAGCTGCTTCGACCCGGTGCGCCGTGAAATCGCGCGCCTTTCGCTGCACCAGCTCGTGACCGACGGCCGGATCCACCCCGCCCGCATCGAGGAAGTCGTGGCGAAGGTGACGAAGAAGGTCGACGAGGAGATCCACGAAATCGGGAAGCGGACGTGCATCGATTTGGGCATCCACAACATCAAGGGCGAGCTGATGCGCATGGTAGGCCGGATGAAGTACCGTTCGTCCTACGGCCAAAACCTGCTTCAGCACAGCCGTGAGGTCGCGAATTTGTGCGCCACCATGGCCGCCGAGCTAGGGCTCGACGCCAAGGCGGCCAAACGCGCTGGTCTGCTCCACGACATCGGCAAAGTCAGTGACGAAGAGAGCGAGTTGCCACACGCACTCCTCGGTATGAAGCTCGCAGAACGCCACGGCGAACGCCCGGATATCTGCAACGCCATCGGAGCTCACCACGACGAGATCGAGATGACGACCCTCCTCTCCCCCATCGTGCAGGTGTGCGACGCCATCAGCGGTGCCCGTCCCGGTGCCCGCCGCGAGATGGTCGAAGCCTACATCCAGCGCCTGCGGGACCTCGAGAACCTGGCGATGGAGTACCCCGGCGTCACAAAGAGCTTCGCCATCCAGGCAGGCCGCGAGTTGCGGGTCATGGTGGAAAGCGACCAGGTCAGCGACGACCAAGCCGACCAGCTGTCGTTCGACCTCTCGCAGCGCATCATGAACGAAATGACCTACCCGGGCCAAGTGAAAATCATGGTCATCCGGGAGAAGCGCAGCGTGAGCATCGCGCGCTGAGTCCATGGCGGGTTGGGGCCAGGCCATCCGGTGGCAAACGCTCAGCGTGGGCGTGCAGATCGTCCTGCAGCTCCTCTTTACGGCGGTGCTCGCGCGCCTGCTGTCCCCGGCGGATTTCGGAATCATGGCCATCGCGCTCGTCGTGGTGGGCGTGGTCGAGATTTTTGCCCAAATCGGCATCGGCCCAGCACTCGTTCAGCGCAAAGAGCTCTCGGACGCGGATGTGGTGACGGCGTTTTGGACGTCCGCGGCGCTCGGAGTGGGGAGCTTCGGCATCCTTTGGACCGCGGCCCCGGCCGTCGGCGCCCTCTACGCCGCCAGAACCTCCGGCGACACGGAACTGCTGGTCGACGTGCTGCGGATCATCGCCCTGAGCTTCGTCATCTCCGGATTCACCCTTGTGCCGCGCAGCCTGCTCATCCGGCGCATGGCCTTCGACAGGCTCTTTCGGTCGTCGCTGCTGGCGATGGGCATCGGAAATTTGGGCATCGGCCTGGGGCTCGCGTGGGCGGGCGCGGGCGTGTGGTCCTATGTTGCGGCCTTGCTGGCCCAAAACGCCCTCATGGGCGTATTCAACACCTTCCAGGCCCCCTACCCCGTCCGCGGCTGGCCGTCCGCCGCCTCCCTCCGCAGCATGCTGGGCTATGGTGCGCGCAGCACCCTCTTCAACCTGGCAAACTACGCGGCGACGAAGGTGGATACGCTGGTGGTGAGTTTGAGTTCCAGTTTGAGTTTGAGTTCAAGTTTGAGTTTGCGGGGGTGGGAGGCGACGGGCGTGTACGACCGGGCGGCGTACCTCTACAGTTTGCCCATCACGGTGCTCGGCAAGTTGAGCGATAACGTGCTGTTTTCAGGCATGTCCGCCCTGCAGGACCGGCAGCTTGAACTGCAGCGCACCGTCCAGCGCGGCATCCAGGTGCTCGGACTGGTCGTGCTGCCGGCGACGGTGTTTTTGTCGGCCTTCGCGTCTGACGTTGCCGTCGTGCTGCTGGGCCCTCGGTTCGCGGCGTCCGGTCCCATCGCGGCGATCTTGTTCGCAGGGCTCGCCTGCCGCGCGCTCACCAAACTGGGCGATGCCACCGTCCGCGCCACCGACTTGCTCGCGCCAGCCGTCGTACTGAAGTTCGTCTTCGTGGGCCTCATCGCCGGCGGTGCGTGGGTCGCCCTGCGTTCGGGCGCCGGTCTCACCGGGGTAGCGTGGGCCTTGACCGCGGCCACAGTGGTACAATGTGCTGGTATGGCGGTGCTCGTCCGGAAGGCGGTCGGGGCCGGTGCCTATGCTTCCGGCCGGCCCCTGCTCCCAGGGCTCGCCCTGGCCACCACAGTCGGCGCAGCTGCCGCAACGACCCACGCACTCCCCATCACAGCTTCCTGGATCCAACTCGCCTGCGGCACCGCATTGACCCTTGCGTTCTGCTTCCTCCTCGTCCTCAGCGCCCCCCACTTGCTTGATGGCGCCGACCCGGCCTTGCGCCGCTCGCTCGCCTCCCGACTGCCCCTCCCCGGCTCATTGCGCGCCCGGATGGAGCGCTGAACGGCTCTGCACTGCGGACCTATCTTTGGGCTCCTGCACAGTCTGCGCCTATGCACCTCCTCCGCCCTATCCTCGCCATTGCTCCCGCCCTTGCTTTGCTCCTGCTCCCTGCCGTCCTCCTCTCCCAAGCACAACCTCAACCTCAACCTCGTACTCAACCTCAACCTCAACCTCAACCTCAACCTCAACCTCGTACTCAACCTCAACCTCCCCTCCGCGTCCGCTGTTCCGGCTGCGTGGCGCCGCTCGATTCGGTGTGGGTGGGTGATCGGTGGGATTGGACAGGGCCGTGCGACGGTTCGACGGTTGAGTTTCGGTTTGACCGGGAAGACGGGACGTTTGCCATGCAGACGTGGTCCTGTGTGGTGAACGATGTTCCGCTTTCAGAAGCGGTGGACGCCGCTCCACAGGTGAGCAGCAAGGGAAGCCCTGCCGTGGCGGTCGTTCCGCGGGGTTGGTCACGAGAGGAGGTTGCGGGGTGGAGCTGGCAAGAGCGCAAAGCGGGCGGCTGCTATCCGCCGGTTTCACGGGCAGCCCTCGCGACCATCGTACAGGAGGTCCATGATTTGCCGTTTGAACGCGACCGTGTAGCCCAACTCGCCGCATGGAGTAAGGAGCGGTGTCTGTCTGGAACCGCAGCAGTCGCGCTGCTCACAACGGTACAGGATGAGGCACGGAGGCTCGAACTGCTGCAGGCGCTGGTGTCAGCAGTAGATGTGCCTAGCGGGTTGCCCATCAGCACGTTGTTTCATTTGGAAACGTACCGGAAGCAGGCCGCAACGGTCGTGAAAAATGTGGCGCCGTGCGCCGGGTGTTGAGGCCGGATAGACCAATTTTGCAGCATGCACATCCACAACTTTTCGGCGGGCCCGTGTATCCTGCCGCAGCAGGTGCTGCGCGGCGCGGCAGATGCAGTCCTTGACTTCAACGGCATGGGACTGTCGCTCATCGAGATCTCCCACCGCACGGCGGAGTTCGAAGGGGTGATGGAGGAGGCGCGGGGCCTGGTGCGGGAGCTTTTGGCCTTGCCGGATCGGTTCGAGGTGCTGTTTTTGCAGGGCGGAGCAACGCTCGGGTTCTATACCGTTCCGATGAATTTCCTGCCGGAAGGCGGCAAGGCTGCCTACGTGGACACCGGAACCTGGGCCGCTGGCGCCATCAAAGAGGCCCGACTCGTGGGCACAACCGAGGTCGTTGCCTCTTCTGCGGCGTCGAACCACAACCACATTCCGAAAGGGTTCTCAGTTCATCAAGACGCTGCTTATCTGCACGTTACTACGAACAACACCATCTTCGGAACCCAATACCACCCCTACCCGACGGCCGACGTCCCCCTGATCGCCGACATGAGTTCGGACATCTTTTCGCGGACGTTCGACCCGGAGCCGTACAGCTGCATCTACGCTGGCGCACAGAAGAATATGGGTCCCGCGGGAACGGTCCTCTACATCATCGACCGGGAAGCCCTGGGAAAGACCGGCCGCAAGCTGCCGACCTACCTCGACCTCTCCCAGCATATCGCGAAAGACAGCATGCTGAACACCCCTCCCGTGTTCGCGGTCTATGCTACGTTGCTCACCCTGCGGTGGATGCGCGAACAAGGTGGGGTCACCGCGCTTGAAGCCCGCAACCGGGCAAAAGCGGAGCTGCTGTACGCAGAAATAGACCGCAATCCTCGGTTCCAAGGCCATGCAGTTCCGGAAGACCGTTCGTGGATGAATGCGACGTTCACGCTGACCGAGGCGTCGGATGCGCCCGCATTCGATCGCGCGTGGACCGAGGCGGGCATCAGCGGCCTGACCGGGCACCGCTCGGTCGGTGGCTACCGCGCATCGATGTACAACGCGCTTCCGCTCGAGTCGGTCCAGGCCCTCGTGGACGTTATGGCAACCTTCTAACTCCTCTGCAACCATGGTCATTCTCGCAAACGACGGCATCAGTCCCGCTGGGCTGACGGCCCTGCAGGCCGCAGGCCACACGGTGTTCACGGAATTCGTTCCGGCAGAGGATTTGGCAGGGTTTATCGCGGAGAACCGGGTCGAATGCCTCCTTGTGCGCAGCGCAACGAAAGTGCGTGAACCCTTGATTTCAGCGTGTCCCGGCCTCCGTTACATCGGCCGGGGCGGCGTAGGGACCGACAACATCGATGTCGCCTTCGCCCAAGACCGCGGCATCGTCGTCTTCAACACACCGGCGGCGAGTTCGCAGAGCGTCGCTGAGCTCGTGATGGCCCACCTCTTCGGTCTTGCGCGGTTTTTGCACGATAGCAACCGCCGGATGCCGGCAGCATCCGATGCGGCAGCCTTCAACGCCCTGAAAAAGGCCTACGGAAAGGGCACGGAACTCCGTGGCAAAACCTTGACCGTCATCGGATTCGGCCGCATCGGCCAAACCGTCGCCCGCTACGCACTCGGGTCCGGCATGAACGTCCTCGCCGTCGACCCGAGCCGCTCCGCCGCTGGGGACCGTTCGGTCGCCGTCGACGTTCTGGTAGGACCGCACACGGTGACGGTGGAGGTCCCCTTGGTCTCGCTGGCCGAGGCCTTGCCCGCAACGGATGCCATCACGGTCCATGTCCCGGCGGTGGGCACGCCCGTCCTCGGCGCGGCGGAATTTGCTGCCATGAAAGCTGGCGTGCTCGTGGTCAACACAGCGCGAGGAGGAGTTGTGGACGAGGATGCGTTGCTGGCTGCACTTGACAGCGGGAGGGTCCGTGCGGCGGCGCTCGATGTGTTTGTCGGAGAGCCTGCGCCGCGCGAGGACGTTTTGGCCCATCCCCGCCTCTCGCTCACTCCCCACACGGGCGCGGCGACGGTCGAGGCCCAAGATCGGATCGGCGAAGAACTCGCCTCCATCATCGCAGGGTTCAGCGTTCCTGCATGAGCGGAAAGGTCAGGCCCTTCCGGCTGCTGCGGCCCGCGTCAGACAAGGTGCACCTGGTGGCTTCGCGTTCCTATGTGACGTATTCCCACGAGGAACTGCGGGACAAGCTCGAACGGAATCCGTTTTCGTACCTGCACGTCATCAATCCCCACAGCTCGGATCCTGAGGCGCACGCTTCTGCGCCGGAGCGGGGTTCGGAGGCGTTCTTCGGCGATGTCCGGTCGGAGTTTCATCGCTTCCTCGAGCGGGGATGGCTGGTCGCGGAGGACGCGCCCACGGTGGCCATTTACCGCCAGGAAACCGAGGAATTCCGGTGCACCGGCTGGATTGTGGTGCTCGATGCCTCCGCCGTTGCAGACGGCATCCTGCGCTTGCACGAGCAAACCCTCGAAGCGCGGGAGTCGCTGTTTGCGCGGTACCTCTCTGTCGTGGGGTGCCAGGCGGAACCGGTGCTGGTGGCTCGGCCGGAAGGGGCTGTGCCAAACGCTGCGCTGGATGCTGGCCTGCGGGCCATCGAGCGGGAGCGGCCCGATTTCGATTTCAGCACCGCAGACCGGGTGCGCCACACGGTTTGGATGTGCGGGCCACGGACGGCGCAGGCCTTTGCTGACGGGCTCAGCGCCTTGGATGCGTTGTATTTGGCCGACGGGCACCACCGGGTGGCGTCCACCCTGCAGGTACCGGAGGCCGGAGGTCTGCTGGCCTACATCATCCCCGAGGAGGAACTCGTCGTGCGCGCCTACCACCGCTCGGTGGTGAGCGATGGGCTGCTCCCGGAGGATTGGCTTGCCCGCCTGGCGGAACGGCCGGATGTCGCGTCCATCGAACCGCTCGGCCTCGCCCCGCTCGCCTTCGGGGAAATCGGCGTGCTCCATGCCTCGGGCCAGTTCCGCATCCAGCTCCGCGACTCGCGCCCCGACCGCATCGACGCCGGGTGGCTCGAGGAAGCGGTGCTCCAGGCCCACTTCGGCATCCTCGATTCCCGGAACGATTCCCGCCTCACCTACATCCCGGGAACCGAACACCGCCCAGACCTCGCGGCGCGCGCGGCCCAGCATCCGGACCGGACCTACTTCGAACTCTACCCCGTCCCCACCTTCCAAATCAAGTCCATCGCCGATTCCGGAGGCCACTTCCCCCCGAAAAGCACGTGGATCGAGCCCAAACTCCGCAGCGGGCTGTTCCTGTACCGGCATGGGGAGTGAATGCGGCTTCGCCGCAGAACAAGAACGGGTGCGGCTGCGCCGCAGAACGAGAACGAGGTTGAGGTTGAGGTTGAAGACGAGGTTGGGGTTGGGGTTGGGGTTGGGGTTGGGGTTGGGGTTGAGTTTGAGAACGAGGTTGAGGTTGAGGTGCCGCCTGGGTGGACTAGTTCAAAACTCTAACTCAAACTCGAAACTGTAAACTGTAAACTGTAAACTAGCGGCGCAGCCGCGGAAACTGTAAACTCAAATGGAATCCCTACTCCGCCTTCGGGAACAAATCCCTTCCCATGTGACGTTGGTAGCGGTGAGCAAGACGCGGCCGATTGCGGATTTGGTGGAGGCGTATGCGGCGGGACAGCG
The DNA here is from genome assembly GCA_044341475.1 of Flavobacteriales bacterium. GTDB lineage: Bacteria > Bacteroidota > Bacteroidia > Flavobacteriales_D > Sanyastnellaceae > CAMCYM01. The sequence goes on from JBIIRP010000008.1 coordinate 20,327, forward strand.
GGATTTTGGCGAGAATCGCGTGCAAGAATTGCTGGAAAAGGCGCCTGGGCTGCCGGCAGATGCGCGGATGCACCACATCGGGCACCTTCAAACGAACAAGGTCAAAGCCCTGCTGCCCGCGGTGTATCTCATACACGGCGTGGATTCGGAGCGGCTGCTTGCCGAGGTGGGGCGGCGGGCGGTGGAGCGCGGGCATGACGCGGAGGTGCTGCTGCAGGTGCACATTGCGCAGGAGGAGCAGAAGTTTGGGTGGGATGGGGAAGAGCTTGAGCGGGAACTCGAGGCGGGCCTGACCGGGCGGTATGCGGGGGTGCGGGTGCGTGGCCTGATGGGGATGGCGACGTTTACGGACGATAAAGCGCAGATTCGCAGGGAGTTTCGGGGGCTCAACGGGGTGTTTGAGCGGCACCGCGCGGCGCACGGGTGGGACGTGCTATCGATGGGGATGAGCGGCGATTGGGAGATTGCGGTGGGAGAAGGGTCGACGCTCGTGCGGATCGGCAGCGCAATCTTCGGGGGGCGTTAAATTGCGGGCATGAAACGACTCGTTTGGATTTTGGCGCTCGCGCCGGTAGGGGTTTTCTGCCAAACGCCGACCTCCATCGAGGCCGTCGAATACGACCCCGCGGGGGACCGGTGGTTCGTCTCGAATGGCAACTCGCTGCTGGTCACCGGCGGTCCGGGGGAGCCGTGGGAATTGTTCGGGTCGGCTGTGGCCTCGCACGGCATGGAAGTCGTCGACGGCATGCTCGTGGCCATCGGCAACAACACGGTGCGGGCGTATGGGCTGGAGGATGGGGCGTTGCTGGGGAGTTTGGCCCTTCCCGGCGCCTCCTTCTTGAACGGCATGGGCAGCCTTCCGGGCGCGATCGTCGTGAGTGACTTCGGCAACGGGCGCATCCACCGCATCGACATAACTGATCCCGCCGCGATGCAGGCGACCCTGCTGGCGACGGTTTCGGGCACGCCCAACGGGGTGGTAGTGGACGAGGCGGGCGGACGGGCCGTGGTGGTGACGTGGGGAACGAATGCCGATGTGCTGGCGGTCGACCTGGAGACGGGGGCGGTGACGACCCTGGTGAACGGGACGGGGCTGGGGAACTTAGACGGCATCGACCTCGACGGGGACGGCCGGTTCTACATTTCGTCGTGGTCGCCGGCGCGCATCACGCGGTACCCGAACGACTTCTCCACCCCCGAGACGGTGGTTTCGTCGGGGCTCTCCTCCCCTGCCGACATTTCGTTCGCGGTCGAACTCGACACCCTCGCCGTGGCGAATTCCGGGAACGACGTGGTCACGTGGCACGGCTTCGCGCCGGCGGTCGGCGTCGTCGAGGGCGGACCTGGCGCGGGGGGCGAGGGAACGGGCGGAGCGGCGAGCGCCCGTTGGGACGGGGCGGGACTGGTGCTGCACTGCGGAGTGGCCGGGAGGTGGCGCTTCGCCGCATTCGCGGCCGACGGCCGCGAAGTGGCGGCAGCCGCGTGGGACCTGCCGGCCGGCGACGTGCGGGTGCCCGAGGATCGGCTGCCGCCGGCCGCCCGCTCCGCGGGCTGGGGTTGGCGCCTCGAGGCGCCCGACGGCACCACGGCCTCTGTCAAACCGGGTCCACGTCCACAGTAAGGCGCAGCCGCTTCCACTGCGGGTCGGCCTGGAACTCCCGGAGATCGTCGATCAGGACCGATTTGTAGCGGGCCGGGGGAATGGACCGCTCGAATTTGAGCAGCAGTACGCGGATGTGGAGGTCGTCGATGCGGCCGATGGCTGGAACTTCGGGGCCGGTGCACCGGGCGGCAAACCGCTCGCGGAGCCGGGTCGCCAGGACGGCCGCGCCGCGTTCGAGACGTGCTAGGTCGCTGTGCTTGAGCGTGATGCGGATGAGGCGGTGGAAGGGCGGATAGCCGTAGGCGCTCCGTTCGCTGAGCTCGTGCTCGACCAGTCCGGCGTAATCGCCAGCCACAACCCGGCTGAGCACCCAGTGGTCCGGGGTCGAGGTTTGGATGATCACCTTGCCGACTTCGCCAGATCCAGCAGCGCTACCAGCTCCAGCCACGCTGGCAGCGCGGCCGGAGCGGCCGGCACGGCCGGCCACCTGCGTCAGCATTTGGTACGCCCGTTCGAACGACCTGAAATCCGGAAAGGTCAGCATGCGGTCTGCATTCAGCACGCCGACGACGCCCACGTGAGCGAAGTCTAATCCCTTGGTAACCATCTGAGTTCCGACGAGAATATCGAACTCGCGGCGGGAAAAGGCCTCCACGATGCGGCTGTGGGCATGGCGGCTGCGCGTCGTGTCGGCGTCCATCCGTGCCACCCGCGCATCTGGGAAGAACTCGGCGAGCTCTTCCTCGACGCGTTCCGTTCCGAGACCGCGCGGACCCAAATCAGGTCGGCCACACGCCGGACAGTGGATGTCGGCCGCCGTCCGGTAGCCGCAGTGGTGGCAATGCAGCTCCCCGAGCGCCTTGTGGTGGGTCATGGGCACGTCGCACCGCTCGCACAGGGGCGCATGGCCGCAGGTTCCACACTGCCACACGGGGGCGTATCCGCGGCGGTTTTGGAAGAGAATCACCTGACGACCAGCGGCGAGCGCAGCGTCCATCGCCTCGCGCAGCTGCGGCGTAAAATGTCCCTTCATCGCCCGGCGGCGGCGTTCACGCGCCGTGTCCGCGACCAGGATTTCCGGCAATTCCGCGCCCCCGAACCGTTCGCTCAAGAGGACCCGGTCGAACGTGCCTTCTTGCGCGTGCCAAACCGTCTCCACCGACGGCGTCGCCGATCCCAGCACCATCCCCGCCCCGGTGTGGCGGGCCAGCACCAGCGCAGCGTCGCGCGCTTGGTACCGCGGAGCCGGGTCGTTCTGCTTGTAGCTGGCGTCGTGCTCCTCGTCCACGATGACGAGTCCGAGCCGGTCAAACGGCAGAAACAGAGCCGACCTGGGCCCCACCACCAGCCGGCCCCGCGCCTGCGATTCCACCCGCAGCACATCCCACCACGTTTCCGTGCGTTCCCGTGGCGTAAACCGGCTGTGATACACCGCCAGGTAGTCCGCAAAGTGGGCCTGCAGCCGTCCGATGAGTTGGGTCGTCAACGCGATTTCTGGCACCAAAAAAAGCACCTGCTTGCCCGCCTCGAGCGCGTCCGCAATCAGGTGGATGTAGACCTCGGTCTTTCCGGACCCGGTCACGCCGTGCAGGAGGACGGGACGCGGAGGAGCTTGGGCGCAGCCGCGGTAGGCCTCGGTTTGGGCGGGGCTGAGCACGGGCAGGGGCGCACGTGCCGTGGGTGTCTCCGGGGCCTCGGGTCCGGCCCCGGCTGGCCATTCCGCCCGCTCGAGCAGGCCCCGCTCGACCAAACGCTCGACCACAGCCCCCCCAGACACTTCGGCCCGCTTGAGCACCTCCTGCTCGCGGCTCCACTCCCCCACCCCTGCGGCGAGCGCAGCCATCAGCACCCGTGCCTGCACCGGCGCCCGCCGCTCTAAGCCGTCCCACTCGCGGCCCAGCCCAGCCTCGTCCGCGGCCCACTTCGGCGCCACACGCACCCACCGCTCGCGCCGGGCCACGAAGCGCTCCCGCAGCTCGTCCTCGGCCACCACCCACCCCGCCGCCACGAGCCGGTTCACGGTGCGCATCGGATTGCGCGTGTTCAACACCGCCCCGACGTCGTCCACCGTCAAGGGACCGCGAACTTCCAGCGCATCGAGCAGATCGCGTGCCGCCGTGTCCCCGGGCGGCGCACCGGCGGGCGGCTCCGGATGCAGGGTCACCCGCGTCTCCCCGGCGAGCTTCAACCCGAGCGGTAACGCCGCGGCGAGCACCTCCCCCACCGTACACATGTAATAAGCGGCCATCCACCGCCACAGGTGCAGCGCGGATGCACTGACCACCGGCCGGTCATCCACCACGGCATCTACCGGTCGAACGGCCGCTTCCGGCACCCCCGCAGGCAGCTCTGCAAACACCGCCGCGACGAGCCCGGTATAGCGCTTGCGCATCCCGACCCGGACCACTACCCGCATGCCAGGGAGCACGCTGTCTTCCACGCCATCGAGGCTGTATGTCAGCGGTTTGGGCATCGCCACAGGCACCCAAACTTCCACAAAACCCCGGTCCTTTTTCACCCAGGCAAGGTACATCCTGCCCGGACGAAGCGCAGCGAACTCTTGCCGCCGTCGCGTGTTATTTCAGCATGTCAGCACCACTCGCACCCGGCACACCTGCCCCCGCCTTCTCCGGCACGATCCAAGATGGAACCACGCGCTCGCTCGCGGATTACGCAGGCAAAATGCTCGCGCTGTACTTCTACCCGAAAGACGACACCCCGGGCTGCACGGCTCAGGCGTGCGACCTGAACACCCACCTGGCGGACCTGCGCGCCGCGGGCATCGAGGTACTGGGCGTGAGCGCCGACGGGGCCGCAAGCCACACGAAGTTCATCGCGAAGTACGGCCTCGGGTTTGACCTGCTGGCCGACACGGAAAAGACCGTGCACCAGGCGTTCGGGGTATGGGGACCGAAGAAGTTCATGGGCCGGTCGTACGACGGCACCCACCGGACGACCTTCCTGATCGACGGCGAAGGCATCGTCCAGCACGTGATCACGAAGCCGAACACGAAGGCACA
>JBIIRP010000007.1:0-25813 GCA_044341475.1 Flavobacteriales bacterium
GGGCTGGAGCCGGGCGGGGTGCAGGCGGTGGAGCTGCCGTGGGCAGTCGGGCCGGGGAGCGCCGGTGCCGGGGTGGAGGTGCGGTTGCGGGGGTGGGCCGGTGGGGAGCTCGTAGGGCTCGTCGATGGGGGGTGGGAGGCGCAGGCGCGGTGGGTGGTGGAGGAGGGCGTGAACGCGATCGTGCTGGAGGAGCCGTGGGTGTGGGATGGTGTGGAGGGCCTGGTGCTGGAGGTCGCGGTGGAGGATGCCGGGGTGCTGCAGGGGGCTGGGATGGCCGGGGTGGCTCCGGGCCGCACGCGGCTCGCCTTCGGGGCGGGGAACTTTGTGCGTTTCGACGGGGGCGACCGGTTCGAGGTGGATGCGGAGGCGATTGACGGCCTGGGGGATGCGGTGACGGTGGAGTTTTGGCAGCGCGGCAACGCGCTGGTGCAGCCCGAGAACTCGACCCTCTTCGAAGCCCACGGCCCGCAAGGCCAGCGCGAGCTCAACGTGCACCTGCCGTGGTCAAACAGCCGCGTCTACTGGGATGCCGGCTACTCCGGCGGGTACGACCGCATCGACGCCGCCGCCACGGAAGCCCAGTACGAGGGCCGCTGGAACCACTGGGCGTTCGTGAAAGACGCCGCCGCCGGAACGATGGCGATGTACCTGAACGGGGTGCTGTTCCACAGCGGATCGAACCTCGACAACCCCATCGGCGAGGTGGTGCGGTTCCACATCGGATGCGACGGGTGGGGAGGGACCGATTACCGGGGCGACGTCGATGAGTTCCGGGTGTGGAATGCGGCGCTGGCGCCTGAGGTTATCGCGGCGTACCGCAGCCGCCCGGTCGATGGGGCGCACCCCGAGCTGGCCGCGCTACGGGCCGACTTCCACTTCGACGGCGCTGACGGGACGGCTTCGGAGGAGGGCGTGCTGCACGGCAATGCCGGCCGGGTCGCGCACCGCGGTGCGGAGGCGTTTTTCCGCGAAGGTCCGGTGGCTGGGGAGCTGCGGCCTGCGTTCCGGCTGCTGCAAGGGGCTGTGGCTGTGGGGGAGGAGAGTTTGGTCGTGGACCGGCCGGTGCCGGTTCCGCCGGTGAGCATCACGGCGTGGGAGGTGGCGGGCAATGGGGTGGTGATGACGGATTTGGCCTACGGGTGGGCGGCAGGCGCGCAGATGACGACCCGGCTCGAGGACGGCACGGTCGTGGCGACCTACCCCATCACCGGACCGGAGGTGGTCTACCTCCAAGACACCCTGAGCTACTTCAGCGCTCCGTTCGAGGTGGTCGAGCGCGTGGAACTCGGGCGCTACATTACGCCATATGGTATCGGGCTGACCCTCGGCGACGACGGGTGGGCGTGGGTGTACGACGTGACGGATTACCTGCCGCTGCTGCGCGACAGCGTCGAGCTCGAGGCGGGGAACTGGCAGGAGCTGCTCGACCTGAAGTTCGCGTTCATCCACGGAACGCCGCCCCGGGATGTGGAGCGGGTGGAGGCGTTTTGGCGCGGGTCGTATGGGCTCGCGGGATTCGATCTGGCGGTGGAGCCTCACACCTTCACGCCCGCCCCGGGCGAGGAGGGCTTCCGGCTGCTGACCCGCGCAAGCGGCCACGGCTTCGGCTCAGGTAACAACTGCGCGGAGTTTTGCAACAACATCCACTCCGTTCGGGTCGATGGAACGCTGGTCGACAGCTGGCAGATCATGCGCGAATGCGGCGATAACCCGCTGTATCCGCAAGGCGGAACCTGGATTTACGACCGCGCAGGCTGGTGTCCGGGCGCACCCGTCGACACCCGTGAAATCGAGCTCACGCCGCATGTGGCGACCGATGAGCCGTTCACGGTGGAATACGACATCCTTTATGACCCCTACGGCAACTACGTGATGGAGGGCCAAATCGTCGCCTACGGCCCGCCCAACTTCACCCACGACGTGGAGCTGATGGACATCCTCGCCCCCACGGACGACAAGCTGCAGAGCCGCTGGAATCCCGTGTGCGAAGGGGCCCGCGTCCGGATCCGGAATACGGGCAGCGAGCCGCTGACGTCCTGCACGTTTACCTGCGCGGTCACAGGCGGCGCGCCGCAGACGTTCGCGTGGGAAGGGAGTTTGGCGTTTCTCGAGACTGCCGTCGTGGACCTCCCTTACACCGACCCGGTCCTCACCGAAGGCGGCGACGAGCTCCCCTTGACTTTCTCCGTCGAAGTCACCTCACCCCTCGACGGCCAAACCTCGAACAACGCCTCCTCGACCACCTTCCACCGCGTTCCCACCTGGTCCTACCCGGACCTCGACGACAACCGCATCATCGTGTGGACGAAGACAAACAACGTTCCCTGGGAAACCTCGGTCCGCCTCACGGATGTGGCGGGTGAAGTGGTTTGGTCACGCACCTACGCCGAAGCGAACACGACCTTCCGCGATACCCTCTCCCTGAACGCTGGCTGCTACCGCATCGAAGTGCTTGACACGGACGACGACGGCCAAGATTTCTGGGCAAACGACGACGGCTCGGGCTATACCCGCATCAAGCGCGTTGCCGGCGGCAACTTCGTCAACTTCGAGCCCGACTTCGGCCGCTCGATCTCCCAGGCCTTCCACTTCGCGACGAACCTGGTCTCGGTGGCCTCCCCGGCCGCCCCCGCCGCTGTCCCCGCCGCCCTCGTCGCCCGTCCGAACCCCACCTCCGGCACGGTCCACATCCTGCCCACTGGCTTCCGCTCCGACGCGGCGCTGGAATGGACCCTCCTGGACGCCTCGGGCCGCCCTGTCCGCACGGGCCGCTGGGCCCACCCCGGCTCCGACGGCGCCCTTCTCGACCTCACCGACGTTCCCGCCGGTCTCTACGCCGTGCAGGTGCGCCAAGGCACCACCCAAGCCACCACGCGCATCTTGAAAAACTAATTTCCGCCGCGACACCCCCTCCTGCGGTAGGGGGGCTGTTCAGAATTTGTGCATTTTTTTCGGAGGCACCCCTGTCGCGCACGGGGGTGCCTCTTACTTTTGTACGTCCTTCGTCCTTCGTTCTTCGTCCTCAACCTCGTCCTCAACCTCAACCTCGTCCTCAACCTCCCATGCTCCGCCACCACGCCCTCCGCACCATCATCGACCGCGAACCGCGTCACCGCGAACGCCCGTCGAACAAGATTTCTGCCTATTACGGCGAAGATGTGTTCAACCACCACGTGATGCGCGAATACCTCACGGAGGAGGCCTACGATAGCATCATGGAGGCCATGGAGCACCACACGCCGATCGATCGGAAGGTGGCCGACCAGGCGGCTGCGGCGATGAAGGAATGGGCGATTTCGCGCGGGGCGACACACTACACGCACTGGTTCCAACCGCTGACCGGGGCCACCGCGGAAAAGCATGACAGCTTCATCAGCCCGACGGCGGACGGACGGGCCATCGAAAAATTTGACGGTTCGCTGCTCGTGCAGCAAGAGCCGGATGCGAGCTCGTTTCCGAGCGGCGGCATACGGAACACATTTGAAGCACGCGGCTACACCCTGTGGGATCCGACCTCGCCGGCATTTGTGTGGGAGAGCACGCTGTGCATCCCGACCATTTTTATCAGCTACACCGGGTTCGCGCTCGACAACAAGATGCCGCTCCTGAAGGCGCTTTCGCGCATCGACCGCGCGGCGACAGACGTCTGCCAGTACTTCGACAAGAATGTGACGAAGGTGGTGGCGACGCTGGGGTGGGAGCAGGAGTACTTCCTTGTGGACAAGGCGCTGTATGCGGCGCGTCCGGACTTGCAGATGACCGGCAGGGCGCTGTTTGGCGCAGCCCCCGCAAAAGGCCAACAGCTGGACGACCACTACTTCGGGAGCATCCCCGCGCGCGTGAGTGCGTTCATGAAGGAGTTCGAGCTCGAGGCGCACCGTTTGGGCATTCCCGTGACGACCCGGCACAACGAGGTGGCGCCCAACCAGTTCGAGTGTGCGCCCAAATTTGAGGAGGCGAATTTGGCGAACGACCACAACCTGCTGCTCATGGAGCTCCTGGAAAAGGTCGCGCGCAAGCACGATTTCCGGGTGCTGCTCCACGAAAAGCCGTTTGCAGGGGTCAACGGAAGCGGCAAGCACAACAACTGGTCGCTCGGCACGAATACGGGAGTGAACCTGCTGAAGCCCGGCAACAACCCGAAGACGAACCTGCGCTTTTTGACCTTCTTTGTCAACACGCTCGCGGCCCTGCATCGCTATGCAGACGTGGTGCGTGCATCCTTCGCTTCGGTGGGGAACGAGCACCGGCTGGGGGCAAACGAAGCGCCGCCGGCCATCATCAGTGCGTTCATCGGGACCCAACTCGAGCACATGCTCAACGCCATCGAGCAGGGCATCGGCGAAGGCCCCCTTTCTCCGGACGACAAAACGGCCCTGAAGCTGGAAATCGGGCGGATCCCCGAGGTGCTGCTGGACAACACGGACCGCAACCGCACGTCGCCGTTTGCCTTCACGGGGAACAAGTTCGAGCTCCGCGCGGTGGGCAGCACGGCGAACTGCGCGGTGCCCATGACGGTCTTGAACACCATCGTGGCCGACCAGCTCGAGTCGTTCAAAGTGGCCGTGGACGCGCGCATTGAAGGCGGCGACAAAAAAGACGACGCCATCCTCAAAGAACTCCAAAAGCTCATCATCGCCTGCAAGCCCATCCGGTTCGAAGGCAACGGCTACTCGCAGGAATGGGTCGAAGAAGCCGCACGCCGGGGACTGAATAACCTGCGGACCACCCCGGAAGCCCTCGAAGTACTGACCCGGCCGGAGGTGATCGACCTGTTCGAGCGGATGCAGGTTCTCCGGCCCGAGGAGTTGCATGCGCGTGTGGAGGTGGACCTGGAGGGCTACCTGCTCAAGCGCGAAATCGAGCAGCGTGTGCTCTTGAACATGGCGCGGAATACAATTTTGCCGGCGGCAATAGGGTATTCTAATACGTTGATTGCGAATATCCAAGGTGTCGAATCGGTGCTCGGAGCTGCCGGAGCTGCGCACACAGTCGCCCAGCGGGAGTTGCTCGAGCGGGTGGGCGCGGCGATGCAGCGGGTGCATGGACTCGCGGCGGAGCTGGAATCGCTGCACCACACCGCTGAAGCGCTACCGACAGCGCTCGACCGCGCCAAATCCGTGTCGAACCATGTCGTGCCGAAGCTCGCCGAGCTGGGCGCGGCCTGCTCGGAGCTGGAGCGGTGGGTGGACGATGCCGTTTGGCCCCTGCCCAAATTCTCCGAACTCCTCTTCACACGCTGAGGGAGGTTCGAACGGACGTGTAAAAAAATCGGAGCAGGCGTGCGATTCCGGTCGCATGCCTTACTTTCGGCGGTTGATATCACAACGGGAAAGGATGCATCAACACCTGCAAGCGATTCTCTCTCGGGCCGGCCTCGTCGTCGCCCTGCTCCTCGGGCTCTGTGCCTCGGGCTTCACCCAAACGGATTTGACCGTTGAGGCAGACCGTGCCTATGCCCGCGGAGGCTTCTCGGAAGCTGCGCTGGAGTACACGAAGGTGTATCCGCGCATCAAAAACAAAGATGAAGCGGGCCGTGTTGCCTACCTCATCGGAGAGAGCTACCGCCAAATCATGAACCTTACGGCCGCTGAAGAGTGGTTGAAGAAGGCCGTAGGATTGAAATACGGAGATTCGCATCCAGAGGTCTTTTTGAGCTACGGGGACGTGATGATTGTCCAGCACGAATTCGAAGAGGCGCGTGAGTGGTATGTGGCATTCCGCGACCAGGGGGGGGATTCGCAGGTAGCAAACCAACGCATTGAGTCTGTAGAAGCCGCTGCGTTAGCGCTCGACGAGCCCCCGGCGCGCTACATTGTAGAGAACATGCTGCTGATCAATTCAGAAGCCTACGATTTCGGTGCAGCGTATTCGACGAAGAAAGGGGATGAGCTGACGTTTTCGTCGTCTCGGGCGGCATCGACGGGGACCGAGGATGATCCGATTACCGGTGAGGCGTACATGGATTTGTTCAGTTCCACCCAGGATAAAAAGGGACGTTGGAGCACGCCTGAGCCGGTCACCGGAGCGGTAAACACGGCAGCAAACGAAGGCACTGTGGCCTTCGATGCGAAGTACAAGACGATGTACTTCACCCGGTGCGTGACCGAAGGGACGTCGAATTTCGCGTGCGACATTTACCGGTCGCAGAACCTGGGCGGGCGGATGGGGCCAGCAGAGGTCGTCGCCATCGTGGATCGCGCCCAAGACGACAGTTCCCAGGTCGGTCATCCTGCCTTTTCGAGCGACAACGCGTATTTGCTGTTTGCGTCGGACATGCCCGGTGGATTTGGGGGAAAAGACATCTGGTATGTCGCCTACGATGCGAAGAAAGACGCCTTCGGCACCCCAGTGAACCTCGGTTCGACCGTCAATACGGAATTCGATGAAATGTTCCCGCGGACGCGCTTCGACGGCACGTTGTACTTCGCTTCAGCGGGGTGGGGGGGCATGGGTGGACTCGATATCTGCGAAGCAGCTCCCATTGCGGGCCAAACGATGAAATTCGAGCAGGCCATCCCGATGAAGTACCCCATGAACAGCACCGCGGACGACTTCGGGATTGTGTTCAAGGAAGGTCTCAACGAAGGACTCCTGACGTCGGGCCGGCCGGGAGGCCGCGGGCGTGACGACATCTATTCGTTCCGCTTGCCGGAGCAAGAGTTCTGCTACCGCGCAAACGTGTACGACTACGACACGGGTAACCCGTTGCAGGCTACCGTGTTAGTCCAAGGCACGGACGGGAAGTCGTGGACGTTGACGGCAGATGCAGAAGGGTCCGTTTCGCTGTGTGAAAAGGAACAAATCGTCAAGGATGTGACCTACGGGGTGGATGTCCGCATGCAGGGCTACATCGGCACCGGAGATCGGTTCTCCACGGTAGGATTGACGGAGAGCACCACGTTTGCGCGGGAGTACTTCTTGAAAGAAATCGTTACAAACCAGGAGTACCCGATGCCGCTCGTCCTGTATCCGTTCAACCAGGCTACTCTGCTGGTGGATGCACAGGTGAATTCCGAAGACAGCTTGAACTACCTGGTGGATCTGCTTACCCGGAACGAATCGCTCGTCATCCAGCTCGAGTCCCACACGGACAGCCGCGGTGACGCGAAGTACAACAAGGACCTGAGCCAGCGCCGTGCCCAAACCTGCGTGGACTACCTCATCAACCGGGGTATCGACCCGCGCCGTGTGGTTGCGGTCGGAAAGGGCGAAGAACAACTTCTGGTGTCTGACGCAACGATCGCTGCGATGAAGTCCGAGGCAGAAAAGGACAAGGGCCACCAGGCAAACCGCCGCACGGTGTTCCGCATCATTGCTACGGATTTCGTCCCGACGAAACAGTGAGCGGGTCCGACCGATACGCCGCGCGCGGGGTCTCGGCCGGCAAAGAAGAGGTACACGCAGCGATTGCTGCGGTAGATAAAGGCCTCGTGCCAGGCGCGTTTTGTAAGGTTGTGCCGGATGCCTTGACAGGTAGTCCAGAACATGCACTTGTCGTGCACGCGGATGGCGCGGGAACGAAGTCGTCCCTCGCCTATGCCTACTGGAAAGAAACGGGAGACCTGAGCGTTTGGAAGGGCATCGCCCAAGATGCCATCGTTATGAACCTCGATGATTTGCTGTGCGTCGGCGTGACGGGGCCCATTCTGTTTTCGTCGACCATCGGGCGCAACAAGCGTCTTATCCCGGGTGAGGTGCTGAAAGCACTCATCGAAGGGACCGAGGAAGTGTTAGCCACCTTGCGGTCGTGGGGAGTGGAGGTCTGGTCGACGGGGGGCGAAACCGCGGACGTCGGGGATTTGGTGCGGACGGTCATCGTCGATTCGACGGTAGTGGCCCGCATCCGCAGGGACGAAATCATCGACAACGCGCGCATTCAAGCGGGTGACGTCATCCTCGGCCTGGAAAGCAGCGGCCAAGCGGCCTGGGAAACGGAGTACAACGGGGGCATGGGGTCAAACGGGCTCACGGCCGCACGACACGAAGTGTTCGCAAAGGCCTACCTGCACCGGTATCCCGAATCGTGCGACCCGGAACTGCCTGAACATCTGCTGTATGCCGGATCGCGTCTCCTTACAGATGCGGTGGCCGGAGTGCCGTTGGACGCAGGCCGTCTGGTGCTTTCCCCCACCCGGACCTACGCTCCCTTGCTCATGCCCGTGGTGCGCGACTTCCGGGACCGCATCCACGGCATGGTCCACTGCAGCGGTGGGGGCCAAACCAAAGTCCTCCACTTCATTTCTGGACTCCACGTCATCAAGGACAACCTCTTCCCGACACCGCCCCTGTTCGAACTGATCCGACAGGAAGGCGGGATGGATTGGCGGGAGATGTACAGGGTGTTCAACATGGGACACCGCATAGAGCTCTACACCGATGCTGCAACCGCCGAGGCCATCGCCGCACGGGCAGCAGAGGTCGGTATCGCCGCGCGCATCGTCGGCCGGGTCGAGGCATCTTCGACGGGTACTTCGCGGCTCACCATCGCGGGCGCGCACGGGACCTTTGAGTACGGAGCGGCGTGATTGCCCCCGATGTTTTGTTGGACCGGCTCAGGCCGGTGGAGGACCGCTTCCATGAAACCGAAAAGCTGCTGTCCGACCCGGAAGTGATTTCCGATTCCGTGCGGTTTCGCGCGCTGATGCGGGAACACGGGAGGTTGCAGCCGGCGGCAGCGGCCTCGGCGGCGTTGCGTGCCGCGCTCGAGGAGGAGGGCAACGCCCGGGAATGGTTGGCCACCGGGGACGCCGAGGTGCGTGCCTGGGTCCGCTCTGAATGGGACCGGATCGAGGCGGACCTCGCGCAGGCGGTCGAGCTGGCGCGGATTGCCCTGCTTCCGAAGGACGAGGCGGACGATCGCTCGGTGGTGCTGGAGGTGCGGGCCGGCACGGGCGGCGATGAGGCCGCGCTGTTTGCAGGGGACCTCTTCCGCATGTACTGCCGGTTTGCAGACGAGCGGGGGTGGCACTGGGAACTTGTGTCCGCGAGCGAAGGAGCAGTAGGGGGATTCAAGGAGGTCATCGCGCGGATCGAGGGCGACGGGGTCTACGGGGCGTTGAAGTTTGAGAGCGGTGTGCACCGCGTACAGCGGGTGCCCGAAACCGAGTCGCAAGGCCGCATCCACACGAGCGCAGCGACGGTGGCGGTGTTGCCTGTGGCGGAGGAGGTCGACGTCGTGCTGAATTTGGCGGATGTGCGGCGCGATACCTACCGGTCGAGCGGGGCGGGCGGCCAGCACGTGAACAAGACGGAATCCGCAGTGCGGCTGACCCATTTGCCTACGGGAGTGGTGGTCGAGTGCCAAGAAGGCCGCTCGCAGCATGCGAATTACGACCGTGCGCTGGAGGTGCTCCGGTCGCGCTTGTTTGATTTGGCGCGTGCCGCGCAGCGGAACGCAGAAGCCGCAACGCGGAAAACCCTCGTCAGCACCGGCGACCGATCGGCCAAAATCCGCACCTACCACTTTCCGCAGGGCCGCGTCACGGATCACCGCATCGGGTGGACCTCGCATGCCCTCGGCGCGGTGCTCGGTGGCGATCTCGGTCCGTTGCTGGCGGCACTTCAGGCCGCGGAACAGGCGGAATTGCTCGCACATGGCTGAACTTCGCGGCATGTTTCTCGGACGCGCAGACCTCGTCGATGCCATCGCCCGGAAGGGCTCGTACCTGTGTGTGGGCCTGGATCCCGACCCCGCCCGAATTCCGGCCAGCTGCGGCACGGGCGTCGCAGGGATGGAGGCCTTCTGCCGGGAAATCGTCGCAGCAACGGCCGAGTTCGCGGTGGCCTTCAAGCCGAATTTGGCCTTTTTCGAGGCGTACGGCGCGGAAGGGTGGGCGGCCTGTGCGCGCATCGTCGCGGACATTCCATCCGATTGCTTTGTGATTGCGGACGCCAAACGCGGCGACATCGGCAACACCTCCGGTCGCTACGCCTCCGCCCTCTTCGATGGCCTCGGGGCAGACGCCGTGACGGTGGCCCCGTACATGGGCGAAGACAGCATCCGCCCCTTCCTCGACCACGCGCCCGGCAAATGGACGGTGGTGCTCGCACTCACCAGCAATCCCGGCGCCCAGGACTTCGAATTCCACGGCGACCCACCCCTGTACGAGCGCGTGCTCCAGCGCTGCGGAGTATGGGGCAGTCCGGACCGGTTGATGTTCGTCGTCGGCGCCACCCGCCCGGAGCAGCTCGCCCGCGCACGGGCCCTGGCCCCGGACCACTTCTTCCTCGTTCCCGGCGTGGGCGCTCAGGGCGGCTCGCTCGCCGACGTGACCGAGGCCGGCTGGGCGCCCGGGTGCGGACTGCTCGTCAACGCCTCCCGGTCCATCCTCTATGCCGGCTCCGGGTCCGACTTCGCATCCGCGGCGCGGGCAGAAGCACGAGCGATGCGGGACGAAATGGCGGCGGAACTCGCACGCCGGTAAAGAAATCGCCCCCGCGCACACATCGGACGGGGTGCCCACATCCTCGGGTTGTATATTTCCCGCCAAATCTGTTCCATGTACACGCTTCTTACTTTTTTCGGTGCCCTTTTTGGCCGTGCATTGACCGGCTTACACGCTGCTGTCGAGGCAGGGAGGTCTGTTGACGATGCGATCAACGATTTTATGGCTCCAATCACGGCAGCCGTGATGAAGGTGATCTTCGTCACCTTGCCCTTGGGTGAAGGGGTGAATGTGCCTTTCGTGCTCGTGTGGCTGGTGGCAGGAGCGGTGTTTTTTACCGCGTTTTTCCGATTCATCAACATCCGAGGTTTCCGACATGCCCTCGATGTGGTGCGCGGGAAATACGATGACCCCAGCCACAAAGGCGAGGTCAGCCACTTTCAGGCATTGACGGCCGCGCTGAGCGGAACGGTGGGCGTCGGGAACATCGCTGGTGTTGCTCTTGCGGTGAGCTTAGGTGGTCCGGGTGCGACGTTCTGGATGATTCTAGCCGGTCTGCTCGGGATGAGTTCGAAGTTCGCTGAATGCACCCTCGGCCTGAAGTACCGACGCAACAATCCGGATGGGAGCGTTTCAGGGGGACCCATGTACTACTTGCGTGACGGGTTGGCGAAGAAAGGTTTCGGGAAGTTGGGAAGTGTGCTGGCTGTCATGTTTGCAATCGCCTGCATCGGCGGCTCGTTCGGCGGGGGGAACATGGTCCAAGTGAACACAGCTACCAAGCAATTGATCGCGGTGACTGGCGGTGAGAGCAGCTTCTTGTTTGGTCACGGCTGGGTGTTCGGGGTGATTACCGCACTACTTGTGGCCATCATCATCATCGGCGGCATCAAGAGCATCGCGAAGGTGACCGACAAACTCGTGCCGTTTATGATCGGTATCTATATCATCGGTGCGATTTTGGTCATCGGAGCGAACATCGAAGCCGTTCCGTTTGCCTTCAAATCCATCATCAACGGGGCATTTGCTCCGGGTGCCATCTACGGGGGCATCATCGGGGTGGTTGTCCAAGGATTCAAACGGGCGGCCTTTTCGAACGAGGCGGGAATCGGTTCCGCCAGCATCGCGCACTCGGCCGCGAAAACGGATGAGCCGATTTCTGAAGGACTCGTGTCGTTGCTCGAGCCCTTCATCGATACAGTGGTCATTTGCACCATGACGGCTCTGGTCGTCGTGATTTCGAATTATGGCGGTGCAGGAGCAGAAGCTTTGGCGTTGCAAGCGCAGCAGGAGGGTTTCCAGGCCATCGACCTGACCTCAGCGGCGTTTAGTTCTGTTTTGCCGTGGTTCCCGCCGGTGCTGTCGTTAGCGGTCATCCTTTTCGCGTTGAGCACCATGATTTCGTGGAGCTACTACGGCCTGAAGGCCTGGACTTTCCTGTTCGGGGAATCGATCCGTGCGGAATTCGCGTACAAAGCCATCTTCTGTGTCTTCATCGTGGTGGGATCTGCGATTTCAGCTTCCAGCGTGTTCGACTTCGGGGATGCGATGATTTTCGCAATGTGCTTCCCGAATATTCTCGGCTTGCTCATCCTTGCTCCTGAGGTGCTTGCGGATTTGCGGAACTACATGGCACGGGTGAAGTCCGGGGAAATCAAGCGTCACAGCTGAGGATAGTATGGATTGGCAGGCTCGAGGGGGGCTGGTCCTGGTGGGGCTGGCGTGGGGGGCGTGTGCGCTGTGTTGGAACCGCCATCCCGAGTGGTTTCCTGCAGCTTTGAGGCCTGAAGAAATCCGAACGTCGCCTTGGAACGTCGATTCGCTGTTGGTGTTTTTGGATTCGCTCCCCGCGGGGACATCCCGCTCGGAGAGCCGCTACACGCGATCCGGAGCGGCTTACCGCGCGGATGCGAGGCCGGTGGCCATCCTGGACTTGAATGCCGTGGACAGTGCGGCGCTTGAGGCCCTGCCCCGCGTGGGAGCCGGACTCGCGGGCCGCATCGTGCGGTACCGGGAGGCCCTCGGAGGATTCGTGTCGACCGCCCAACTGGCCGAAGTATGGGGCATCTACCCCGACCAGCTTGACGCCTTGTTGCCCCGGTTCGAGGTGCATCCCGGCGGCCAGCGCCAGCTGTGCGCCGACACCAGTTCCTGGCACGCGTTGCGCCGCCATCCCTACATCGGTCCGGAAGGCGCCCGAGCGATCGAGCGGTACCGCAAGCACCATCCGCTGGCGGCCCTGGAGGATTTGGCTGCTTCGCCGGCCATCGGCGATTCACTTTTGACCAAATGGAGACCGTACCTTACCCTGTGTACCCCCTGAACCATGCACGAACTTGAGACCCGATGCGCGGCGGCAGTCCGCGAAGTAGTGGATTTTCCCCGCCCTGGAATCCGGTTTAAAGACCTCTCCGGCTTGTGGGGCAATCCCGACCTCGGCATGGAAATCCAAAACCACATGGCCCTACGGATCCGCGAAACCTTGGGCACCATCGATGCCGTCGTGGCGATTGAGAGCCGGGGCTTTCTGTTCGGGGTGGGTATCGCGCAGGCACTTCACGTCCCTTTTGTCGCGGTGCGGAAGACGGGCAAGCTTCCCGGACCGGTTTGGAAAGCCAGCTATGCTCTGGAGTACGGCGAAGACACGGTCGAGATGCAGATGGGCGCGTTGCCGATGGGCGCGCGGGTGGTCGTTCACGACGATGTCCTTGCGACTGGGGGAACGGCCTGTGCCGCAGCCGAGTTAGTCCGCTCGGAAGGAGGGCGCGTGGCCGGCTTTGCTTTCATCCTGGAGATTCCTGGTCTCGGAGGACGCGAGGCATGCGAGAAGGTGGCGCCTGTTGTCCGACCTTTGCTCACCTGAAAGCACAGATCATGGAGTGGGGACTATCGGAGGATTTGAACATGATTCGCGCCGCCGCGCGCGACTTTGCGGAGCGCGAGGTTCTTCCGAATCGTTCTGCCTGGGATGAAAATCAGGTGCTTCCGCGTGAAGCGCTGCGGCGTCTCGGCGAGCTGGGGATGCTGGGCGTGCTGGTTCCCGAGGCGTATGGAGGCGCAGGTCTGGGGTATCCGGCCTACAAAATCGTCGTGGAAGAACTCGCTCGGGTGTGCGGAGGCTTTGCTTTGTCAGTGGCTGCGCACAACAGTTTATGTGTCGGGCACATCCTCGCCTTCGGCTCGGAAGCCCAAAAACAACGCTGGCTCCCCGCCCTCGCCTCTGGCACCCACCTCGGCGCATGGGGACTGACCGAAGCGAACACCGGTTCAGACGCGATGCGCATGCAATGCACGGCAGTGCGCGATGCAGAGCGCGGCGGCTGGATTCTCCAAGGCACGAAGAACTGGATTACCCACGGCATTTCTTCGGACATCGCGGTGGTGCTTGCCCGTACGGGCGATCTGCTGGACAGCCGAGGAATTACCGCTTTCGTGGTAGAACGCGGAACCCCGGGGTTTTCAGGGGGCAAAAAGGAGAACAAGCTCGGCATGCGGTGCTCTGAGACTGCTGAACTCATTTTCGACGCGTGCTTCGTTCCGGACAACCAGGTGCTCGGCGGGGTAGGAGAGGGGTTTTACCAGGCGATGAAGATTCTGGATGGCGGGCGGATTAGCATTGCGTCCCTTGCGCTCGGCATTGCGAAAGGCGCATTGGAGACAGCACGCACGTATGCGTTGCAGCGCGAGCAGTTTGGCAAACCCATCGCCTCCTTCCAGGCCATTGCCTTCAAACTCGCGGACATGCATGTGCGCATCGAGGCTTCAGAAGCGCTGATCCTCGCAGCGTGCGATGCAAAAGAACGGGGCTTGCCGGTCACGGCGTTGTCGGCCATGGCCAAATACGATGCGAGCGAAGCCGCCGTGGCAGTCGCTACCGACGCGGTCCAGGTCCTCGGGGGATACGGCTACACGAAGGACTTCCCTGCCGAGAAGTACTACCGGGACAGCAAGCTGTGCACGATCGGGGAGGGGACCAGCGAGATCCAGAAGTTGGTCATCGCCCGTGAAGTACTCGGGAAGTAAGATTTGCATTTCATCCTTTCTTGCGCTACATTTGCCGTCCAATTCAGAACCCATGCTTTCGATTCCGGTCAAAGAAGGAGATAACATCGAGCGCGCACTGAAGCGCTTCAAGAAGAAGTTTGACCGTACGAAGCGGATGCGCGAGTTGCGCGTGCGGAAGGAATTCGTGAAGCCCAGCGTTATCAACCGGGAACAGCACAAGAAAGCAGTTTACAAGAATTCCATGCAGCTCAACAACGAGTAAGTTTGGAATTTCATGGAAAATGGGCGACCTTCCACCGGCAGGTTGCCCATTTTGCATTTTAGGACACCGTGAAGAGTACAGCCGCGCACATCAGCGAGTTTTTGGAGTACCTCCAGAAAGAAAAGCGTGGTTCTGTGCATACGCTCAGATGCTACCGTTCGGATCTGAATCAGCTGAGTCGCTTTTTCGGTGAACGGTTTGAGGAGCCGGACTTGCTGCTCGCGAAAAGCGATTGGATTCGGACGTGGGTGGTGGAGATGATGCGCGAGGGCAAAGCGCCTCGGACCATTCACCGCAAGGTCAGTGCTTACCGGACGTTTGTTCGGTTTGCCCGCCGTTCCGGCCAAATGGAAAGCGACCCCGCGGAAGCCATCACCCTTCCCAAGCTCGACAAACGCCTTCCTGAAGTGGTCCCCGAGTACGCCATGCGCGACTTGTTGGACGAGGGGGTGTTCGGAGAGGACTGGAAGGGGCGTCGCGACCGCTCGCTGGTCGCCTTGCTGTACGAGTCGGGCATTCGGCTTTCCGAGTTGGTGGGCTTGCGTCTTGCGGACTTCGATCCGGATCGGAAAGAACTGCGGGTGTGGGGCAAGGGCTTCAAGGAGCGCCGCGTTCCCTTGCTCGATGAAACTGTCCAGGCCATCGAAGAGCACACTGAGCAGCGGCCGTTCCATTCGGAGTACCTCTTCATCACCGATGCGGGGCGCGAACTCTACCCCTCGTTCGTGTACCGGAGGGTGAATCACTACCTGAATTTGGTCAGCAGCCTGCACAAGACCAGCCCCCACGTCCTGCGCCATACGTTTGCCACCCACCTGCTGAACCGGGGGGCAGAACTGTCCGCAGTGAAGGAGCTGCTCGGCCATGCGAGCCTGGGTTCCACGCAGATTTACACCCACCACTCGCTGGGCCGCCTGAAGGACATTCACCAGGCGAGTCCGCTGGATTCACGTCCAGGGGGGGAGCCGTAATCCATTCATTCCATGCAGGTGCAGATTCACTCCATCCATTTTGATGCCGATCGCAAGCTGTTGGATTTCATTGAGGGGCGACTCGCGAAGCTCTCGACCTTTCACGACCAATTGATTTCCGGCGAAGTGTTCCTCCGGCTCGAGCGGAATTCGGAACACGCGAACAAGGTTGCGGAAATCAAGGTCCATGTCCCCGGAACAGACTACTTCGCCAAACGCCGATCGGACAGTTTTGAGGTTGCCTGCGACGAGGTGGTCGAGGCGATTCGTGGCCAGATGGTGAAGCGGAAGAAGGGGCACTGATTCGCCCGAAATCAGGGCCATTTTTCTGATTTTCCGGGTTTCCGGAAAAGATTTGGAATGGCTTTTGCAACCACCGGATTGTTGTGTACATTTGCCGTCCTGAATCCGGGGCGGCATTTGTCTTTTCCGGAGGTTCTTTGACAACGACGCCGGTGTAGCTCAGTTGGCCAGAGCAGCTGATTTGTAATCAGCGGGTCGGGGGTTCGAATCCCTCCACCGGCTCATCGCGCGTCACATGCGTGGACAAACTCTTCATGGAAAGAGTGGTCCACATGTTGAACAGGGGGGTACGCCGGAGCTGGAGAGCCGGGGCAGACTGTAAATCTGTTGTCTATGACTGAATAGGTTCGATTCCTATTACCCCCACACTCCGGTCCTCCCGACTCCGGGAAGCCGGATACCATGCGGAAGTAGCTCAGTTGGTAGAGCATCAGCCTTCCAAGCTGAATGTCGCGAGTTCGAATCTCGTCTTCCGCTCCACGCTTTTCGAAAGCAAGCCGATGTAGCTCAGGGGTAGAGCGCATCCTTGGTAAGGATGAGGTCACGGGTTCAATTCCCGTCATTGGCTCTAATAATCAATCAGTTCCACCGTTAATACCACCAGCAATGGCAAAAGAAACGTTTGACCGTTCCAAGCCGCACGTAAACATCGGCACCATCGGTCACGTCGACCACGGTAAGACCACCCTTACCGCGGCCATCACGAAGGTTCTCGCAGACAAGGGTCTGAGCGAGGCGCGTTCGTTTGACCAGATCGACAACGCTCCGGAAGAAAAGGAGCGCGGTATCACGATCAACTCCTCGCACGTCGAGTATTCGACTGCAAACCGGCACTATGCGCACGTCGACTGCCCGGGCCACGCCGACTATGTGAAGAACATGGTCACGGGTGCTGCCCAGATGGACGGCGCGATTCTCGTGGTTGCTGCTACGGACGGTCCGATGCCGCAGACCCGGGAGCACATCCTCCTCGGCCGTCAGGTCGGTATTCCGCGCATCGTGGTGTTCATGAACAAAGTGGACATGGTCGATGACCCGGAGCTGCTCGAGTTGGTTGAAATGGAAATCCGTGAGTTGTTGAGCTTCTACGAGTACGACGGAGACAACGGCCCGGTTGTTCAAGGCTCTGCTTTGGGCGCGCTCAATGGCGAGCCCAAATGGGTCGACACCGTGATGGACCTCATGAATGCCGTTGACAGCTGGATTGAGATTCCGCCGCGCGAGAATGAGAAGCCGTTCTTGATGTCTGTGGAAGACGTGTTCACGATTACAGGTCGTGGCACGGTTGCTACGGGCCGTATCGAAACCGGTGTCATCAACACGGGCGATCCGGTTGAAATCCTCGGTCTCCAGGAAGAGAAGATGACCTCGACCGTCACCGGTGTGGAGATGTTCCGCAAGATTCTCGACCGGGGTGAGGCAGGTGACAACGTAGGTCTGCTCCTCCGCGGTATCGACAAGAAGGACATCCGTCGCGGTATGGTCATCGCGAAGCCGAATTCCATCAAGGTGCACACCCGCTTCAAGGCCGAGGTGTACATCCTGAAGAAGGAAGAAGGCGGACGTCACACGCCGTTCCACAACAAGTACCGTCCGCAGTTCTACTTCCGGACCACGGACGTGACAGGTGAAATCGTCCTGGAAGCAGGTCGTGAGATGGTGATGCCGGGTGACAACGTCACCGTCGAAGTGAGCCTGATCAACCCGATTGCTATGGACCGTGGTCTCCGTTTCGCTATCCGTGAGGGTGGCCGTACGGTCGGCGCCGGCCAGGTTACCGAGGTGATTGCCTGATTTCGGAGGTTCCCCTCCCTCAACGTAGATATTGAAAGAAGGCCTCTTTTCAAGGGGGCCTTCTTTCCCATCTACGGGCGTAGCTCAATGGTAGAGTAGTGGTCTCCAAAACCATTGGTTGCAGGTTCGAGTCCTGCCGCCCGTGCAAATCTGAATCGCATGTCTTCCTTCATCGCATACCTGCAGGAATCCTACCAGGAACTGATGACCAAAGTGACTTGGCCTTCGTGGCGTGAGTTGCAGGGTTCAGCGGTTTTGGTTTTTGTTTCTTCGCTCCTGATTGCCGGTTTGGTGTTCCTGATGGACTGGATCTTCGGGGTGAACCCCCAGGGTTCCCTGTGGAGCGGCCTGATCGGTATGGTCTATTCCATCTTCTGAAGTCGTGTCCACCTCTGTTATGAACGACATCGAAAAGAAGTGGTACGTGGTGCGTGCCATCAGCGGCCAGGAAAAGAAGGTCAAAGAGACCCTCGAAGCTGTGCTGACCGCAGAAGGCATGCAGCACTATGTGGGGCAGATTCTCATTCCCGTGGAGAAGATTTTCCAAATCCGGAACGGGAAAAAGGTCAGCAAAGAGCGCAACGTCTACCCGGGGTACATCTACCTCGAGGCGGCTTTGGTCGGTGAGTTGCCACACCTGGTGCGGAACGTCACCGGTGTTATTGGGTTTTTGGGTGCCGAGAAGAAGGGAGAACCTTTGCCAGTGCGCCAGTCGGAAATGAACCGCATCCTCGGGGTAATCGATGACATGATCGACACGGACGAGGAGATGTTGATTCCCTACAAAATCGGTGAAATGGTCAAGGTGACCGATGGACCGTTCAGCGGTTTCTTGGGCAACATCGAGGAAGTCAACGAGGACAAGAAGAAACTCAAAGTGATGGTCAAGATTTTCGGGCGAAAGACGCCGGTGGAACTTGGCTACATGCAGGTGGAAAAAGAGAACTAATTCTGGAACAGACAGCCGAGGTCGACGCAGTGTCCCTGAATGCTTCCCATTCGCGCGCGCCGAGGACTGTTCACTATATAACAACTCATGGCTAAAGAAGTAGTAGCTTTCATCAAGCTGCAGATCAAAGGCGGTGCAGCCAACCCGTCACCTCCCGTGGGCCCAGCATTGGGCTCGAAGGGGGTGAACATCATGGAGTTCTGTAAGCAATTCAATGCTCGGACCCAGGATAAAGCGGGAAAGGTGTGCCCGGTGCTGATCACGGTCTACGCTGACAAGTCGTTCGACTTTGTCATCAAGACTGCTCCGGCCGCAGTTCAGTTAATGGAAATCGCCAAACTCAAAGGCGGATCTCCAGAGCCGAACCGCAAAAAGGTAGCAGCAGTCTCGTGGGACCAGATCCGCACGATTGCAGAGGACAAGATGCCAGATCTGAACTGTTTCACAATCGAGTCGGCGATGTCGATGGTTGCTGGAACGGCGCGGAGCATGGGCATTCGCGTCGAAGGTGATCGCCCCTTCTAACGTCGTAACAAGCGCAAAATGGGACGATTGACAAAGAACCAAAAGGCTGTCGCGGAGAAGTTCGATGCGTCGAAATCGTACACTTTGGCAGAAGCTACCGCCCTCGTGCGGGATCTGTCACGTACGAAGTTCGATGCTTCCGTAGACATTGCTGTGCGTCTTGGCGTTGACCCGCGGAAGGCGAACCAAATGGTACGCGGAACGGTTTCCCTCCCTCACGGGACGGGCAAAGCGGTTCGGGTACTTGTTCTGTGCACACCCGATAAGGTGGCAGAAGCACAGGAGGCTGGTGCCGACCACGTGGGACTCGACGACTACGTAGAGAAGATCAAGGGGGGATGGACCGACATCGACGTGATCATTACCACACCTCAGGTGATGGGCAAAGTGGGAACCCTGGGACGTATCCTAGGCCCGCGTGGCCTGATGCCGAACCCGAAATCGGGTACGGTGACCATGGAGGTAGGTAAAGCGGTAACGGACGTAAAGGCCGGTAAGATTGATTTCAAGGTAGACAAGTACGGCATCGTGCATACGTCCATCGGCAAGACCTCCTTCACGGCGGACAAGCTTCAGGAAAATGCATCGGAAGTGCTCACTACCCTGATGCGGTTGAAGCCGTCGGCAGCGAAAGGAACGTACATGGTGAGTATTCACGTGAGTTCTACCATGGGTCCCGGGATCCGTGTGGACGCGAAGTCGGCAGTTGCTTAATCCTGAGGAAACATGACTCGCGAAGAAAAGAACCAAGTGATCGCTGAGATCTCCCAGGTATTGGCGGATCGCAATGTGATTTACCTGACGGATGCGACGGGCATGAACTCGGAGGAAACCACGGGTTTCCGTCGGGAATGCTACAAGCGCGGAATTTCCGTTCGGGTGGTCAAGAACACGCTCCTGCGCAAGGCAATGGAGCGCACAGAAAGCAAGAACTTCGAAGAACTCTACGGTTCACTCAAAGGCCAAACCGCATTGCTGGTGGCTGAAGTGGGCAATGCGCCCGCGAAAGTGATCAAGGATTTCACGAAGAAATCGGATAAGCTGGTGTTGAAGGCGGCCTATATCGACGAAGCATGCTTCGTGGGTGCCGGTCAGTTGGATGCGCTGGTTTCCCTGAAGTCCCGCGAGGAACTCATCGGCGACGTCGTTGGGCTCCTGCAATCGCCTGCGAAGAATGTCATCAGCGCCCTGAAATCAGGCGGACAGACCATCGCAGGTTTGGTCAAGGCACTCGAAGAGCGAGGGGCTTGACATTCCATTTTTTAACGAAACAATTCAACACAACCCGTTATGGCAGATTTGAAAACCATGGCTGAACAGCTGGTCAACCTCACTGTGAAAGAGGTGAATGAACTGGCTGCAATCCTGAAGGACGACTACGGCATCGAGCCGGCTGCAGCTGCAGTTGCTTTTGCTGGACCGATGGGTGGCGGCGGCGACGCGGCACCGGTCGAAGAGCAAACCTCGTTTGACGTGATCCTGAAGGACGCGGGCGCACAGAAGCTCGCAGTCGTGAAGGCAGTGAAGGAACTGACCGGCCTCGGTCTGAAGGAAGCAAAGGATATCGTCGACGGCGCGCCCTCTCCGATTAAGGAAGGCGTTTCGAAGGACGAAGCTGAAGCCCTGAAGAAGCAACTCGAGGAAGCCGGTGCACAGGTCGAGCTCAAGTAAGCCGGACTGTTAATCGGATCGAAGGGTCCGGGTGGGGAGCAGGTCCCCACCTGGACCCCTTTTTGGCTGTTTTAACCTGCACCACCACTTCGCCCGTTTTCACCTCCGACCCCCTGCACCATGAGCTTGGTGAAGCACTCCACTCACGACCGTCTGAGCTTCTCTTCTGTTGAACTGCCCCTCGAACGCCCTGATTTTCTGGACATCCAGCTCAGGTCCTTCCAGGAGTTTTTTCAGCTTGAGACCAATCCGGAGAACCGGAAATCAGAAGGCCTCTTCCAGGTTTTCAGTGAAAATTTCCCGATTTCCGACACACGGAATCAGTTCGTTCTGGAATTCCTTGACTATTTCGTGGATCCCCCGCGGTACTCTATCGACGAGTGCATCGAGCGTGGGTTGACCTACAGCGTTCCGCTGAAGGCTAAGTTGAAGCTGTACTGCACGGATCCGGAACACGAAGATTTCGAAACCATCGTTCAGGATGTGTACCTCGGGACCATCCCGTACATGACACCTGCCGGTTCGTTTGTGATTAACGGTGCAGAGCGTGTGATTGTAAATCAGTTGCACCGTTCACCTGGCGTGTTTTTCGGCCAAAGCCGGCACGCAAACGGCACGAAGCTCTACAGCGCACGGATCATTCCGTTCAAGGGGTCGTGGATCGAGTTTGCAACGGACATCAACAGTGTCATGTATGCGTACATCGACCGGAAGAAGAAGTTGCCGGTGACGACGCTGCTGCGTGCAATCGGATACGAAACGGACCGGGATATCCTGGATTTGTTCGATTTGGCGGACGAGGTGAAGGTGTCGAAGGCGGCGGTGAAGCGCGTGGTGGGCCGTCGGTTGGCTGCGCGGGTGCTGAAGACCTGGGTGGAGGACTTTGTGGACGAGGATACCGGAGAGGTGGTGTCGATCGAGCGGAATGAGGTGATTCTCGACCGGGAGACCATTCTGGACAAGGACCACGTGGATTTGATTGTCGATTCGGGGGCGCGCTCCATCATCCTGCACAAGGAGGATGTGAACCAAAGCGACTACGCCATCATCTACAACACCCTGCAGAAGGACAGCTCGAACTCCGAGAAAGAGGCAGTGGAGTACATCTACCGCCAGTTGCGGAACGCGGAGCCACCCGATTTGGAGACGGCACGCAGTGTCATCGACAAGCTGTTCTTCTCGGAGCAGCGGTACGATTTGGGCGAGGTGGGGCGTTTCCGGATCAACCGGAAATTGGGGTTGGGCGATACCGTTGCAAACCGCACGCTCACCCGCGATGACATTTTGAAAATCATCAAGTACTTGCTTGACTTGGTGAATTCGAATGCGGACGTGGACGACATCGACCACTTGTCGAACCGTCGGATTCGGACGGTAGGTGAGCAGCTGTACGCACAGTTCGGCGTCGGTTTGGCGCGGATGGCGCGGACCATCCGCGAGCGCATGAACGTGCGCGACAACGAGGTGTTTACGCCGACCGACTTGATCAACGCGAAGACGCTCAGTTCTGTGATCAACAGCTTCTTCGGTACGAATCAGCTGTCGCAGTTCATGGACCAAACGAACCCGCTGAGCGAGGTCACCCACAAGCGCCGGATTTCGGCACTCGGTCCGGGAGGTCTCTCACGTGAGCGTGCGGGCTTCGAGGTTCGGGACGTACACTACACCCACTACGGCCGGTTGTGCACGATTGAGACGCCAGAAGGTCCGAACATCGGTCTGATCAGCTCGCTCTGTGTCTATGCGAAGGTGAATCGGTTAGGCTTCATCGAGACGCCGTACCGGAAGGTCATCGATGGGGTGGTTTCGACGAAGCCGGAAGATGTGGTATTCCTGTCTGCAGAAGACGAAGATACCCAGTTGATTGCGCAGGCTAATGCGGAAATCAACGGCAAGGGCGAGTTCCAGCAAGGCGTGGTTAAGGCCCGCTTGGAGGGAGACTTTCCGCAGGTGGCTCCGAGCCAGCTGCACTATATGGATATCGCTCCGAACCAGATCGCCTCCATCGCGGCATCTCTGATTCCTTTCCTCGAGCACGATGACGCGAACCGCGCGTTGATGGGCTCGAACATGATGCGGCAGGCCGTGCCACTCGTACGGCCGACGCGTCCCATCGTCGGGACCGGTCTCGAGCGGGCTGTGGCGGAAGATTCACGGGTGCTGCTTCGTGCGGAAGCGGAAGGGGAGGTGACGTTTGTGGATGCAAACGAAATCCACATCCGCTACACGATGACGGAGAACGACCAGCTGGTCTCTTTCGACGACGATGTGCGGGTGTATTCCATTCCGAAGTTCAAGCGGACGAATCAGGGGACGTGCATGAACTTGACGCCTTTGGTGACCAAAGGCCAAAAAGTGCAGCCCGGCCAAATCCTCGTCGAGGGCTACTCGACGGACAACGGTGAATTAGCACTCGGCCAGAACATGAAGGTGGCCTTCATGCCCTGGAAAGGGTACAACTTCGAGGACGCCATCGTGATTTCAGAGCGTGTGGTCCGCGAGGACGTGTTCACGTCCCTGCACGTGGACGAATACGTGCTCGAAGTGCGTGACACGAAGCGCGGTGTGGAAGAACTCACGAGCGACATCCCGAATGTCAGCGAAGAGGCGACCCGCGATCTCGACGAACACGGCCTCATCCGCATCGGCGCGGATGTGAAAGAAGGCGATATCCTCATCGGCAAAATCACGCCCAAAGGCGAGAGCGACCCGAGCCCGGAAGAAAAGCTGCTGCGCGCCATCTTCGGTGACAAGGCAGGAGATGTGAAGGATGCTTCGTTGAAGATGCCTCCGGGCGGTACCGGCGTGGTCATCGACAAGAAGCTCTTCAGCCGGGCCATCAAGGACCGCAAGTCGAAGGCATCCGACAAGGCGGTCCTCGACAAGATTGACAAGGAATTCGATCACGAAGCCGGGGAACTGAAGAAGATCCTGGTGGACAAGCTCATGAAGTTGGTAGGTGGCAAGGTGTCGCAGGGCGTCTACAACCACTACAAGGAAGAGCAGGTGAAGAAGGGGGTGAAGTTCACCCAGCGGATTCTGCAAAGTTTGGATTACCTCACGGTGAATCCGGACAACTGGCTGCGGGACGACGAGAACAACGACCTCGTGGCCCGTTTGATCCACAACTTCCACCTCAAGTACAACGATTTGTTAGGTGCGTACAAGCGGAAGAAGTTCCAGGTGACGGTCGGCGACGAGCTGCCGGCGGGCATCGTGAAGCTTGCGAAGGTCTATGTCGCGAAGAAGCGGAAGCTGAAGGTCGGCGACAAGATGGCCGGCCGCCACGGCAACAAGGGTATCGTGGCGAAGATTGTGCGCCAGGAGGATATGCCATTCCTCGAGGACGGAACTCCGGTGGATATCGTTCTGAATCCGCTCGGTGTGCCTTCGCGGATGAACCTGGGCCAGATCTACGAAACGGTTCTCGGCTGGGCGGGCCAAAAGCTGGGCCGCACCTACGCCACTCCGATTTTCGACGGCGCCTCGCTCGAGGAAATCACCGCGATCACGACGGAGGCGGGCGTGCCGGAATGCGGCGTGACCTACTTGTATGACGGAGGTACCGGCGACCGGTTCGACCAACCGGCGACGGTGGGCGTGATCTACATGATCAAGCTGAGCCACATGGTCGACGACAAGATGCACGCACGTTCCATCGGGCCGTACTCGCTCATCACCCAGCAGCCGCTCGGCGGTAAGGCCCAATTCGGTGGCCAGCGTTTCGGGGAAATGGAGGTGTGGGCGTTGGAGGCGTTTGGCGCAGCGAACATCCTGCAGGAGATCCTCACGGTCAAATCCGACGACGTCATGGGCCGCGCGAAGGCCTACGAGGCCATCGTCAAGGGCGACGTGATGCCTACCCCGGGCATTCCCGAGTCGTTCAATGTGTTGCTCCACGAGCTTCGTGGTCTCGGCCTTACCATTTCACTTGATTGATTCACCGATAGCGAGCCATGCAAACAAATAAGACCCCCAAGCAGCTGTCCAGCGAGTTCAATACGATCACGATTTCGCTGGCTTCCCCGGAGGAAATTCTGAGTGAGTCGTTCGGTGAAGTGCTCAAGCCGGAGACCATCAACTACCGGACGTACAAGCCGGAGCGCGATGGGTTGTTCTGCGAGCGCATCTTCGGTCCGGTCAAGGACTTCGAATGCCATTGCGGCAAGTACAAGCGCATCCGCTACAAGGGCATTATCTGCGACCGATGCGGTGTGGAAGTGACGGAAAAGAAGGTGCGCCGTGAGCGGATGGGCCACATCCAGTTGGTGGTGCCGGTGGCGCACATTTGGTACTTCAAGAGCCTGCCGAACAAAATCGGCTACCTCCTGGGCATGCCGTCGAAGCGCCTCGACCAGATCATCTACTACGAGCGGTATGTCGTCATCCAGCCGGGCATCGCGAAGGGCCCGACGGGGAACTCCATGGAGGTCTATGACTTCCTGACGGAGGAGGAATACCTCGACGTGCTCGACAGCCTGCCGAAGGAGAACCAGTACCTCGACGACCGCGATCCGAACAAGTTCATCGCGAAGATGGGTGCGGATGCACTGTACGATTTGCTCGCAAACCTCGACCTCGACGAGTTGTCGTATGACCTGCGCAACCGGGCGAACATCGAGACCTCGCAGCAGCGGAAGACGGAAGCGTTGAAGCGCCTGCAGGTGGTGGAAGCGTTCCGCGAATCGAAGGACCGCATCGTCAACAAGCCGGAATGGATGGTGGTGAAGGTGGTTCCGGTGATTCCGCCAGAACTGCGTCCGCTTGTGCCGCTTGACGGTGGCCGGTTTGCGACGTCGGACTTGAATGACCTGTACCGCCGGGTAATTATTCGGAACAACCGCCTCAAGCGTTTGGTCGAAATCAAAGCCCCAGAGGTCATCCTGCGCAACGAAAAGCGGATGCTGCAGGAGGCGGTCGACAGCCTGTTCGACAACAGCCGCAA
>JBIIRP010000112.1:0-5560 GCA_044341475.1 Flavobacteriales bacterium
GGAAAGCGCATTACCTTGCGGCCATGCGACCGCAGGATACCGTCGATTTCCACCTGCGCTGGGGCTGGGCCCGACTTGCCCGGCTGTATACGGCCGAGGCGGAACGGCGCGGTATCCCGTTCAGCTACGTCTTCATCTTGTTGCAGATCGACCGCGAAGGCACACCCAGCACCCGGCTGGGGCCGCGCATGGGCATGGAGCCGACAAGTCTGTCGCGCAGTCTCAAAGGCATGGAGGGCATGGGGCTCATCGAGCGCCGACCCGATGCCAGCGATGGCCGCAGCGTCCGCGTGTTTTTGACGGCGGACGGCGTGGCTGCACGGCGGCAGGCCCGCGATCTCGTGGTCGCGGTGAACACGCGGCTGCGGAATCTGCTGGGCGGTGCCGAGGTGGACGGCTTGCTGGGTTCGCTGCGGCGCCTGAATGAAGTCCTCGACCGGCCCGATGTGGTGCTTCCCTTATCCTCGAATTCTCCCGTACCATGATACCATTTCACCGCGTGCAACGCGTCGCCGTCCTCGGATCTGGCGTGATGGGCTCCCGGATTGCCTGCCATTTGGCCCAAACCGGATCCACGGTTTTGCTGCTCGACCTGCCGGCCACCGACGGGCCGCGCAACGGGGTGGCCGCCCGTCACCTCGACGACGCCCTGAAGTCGAATCCCTCCCCGCTGTATTCGAAGCGGTTTGCACGCCGCATCACGACGGGCAACTTTGAAGACGATTTGGGCCGGGTGGCGGAATGCGACTGGATCATCGAGGTGGTGGTCGAGCGCCTGGACATCAAGCGGAGCCTGTTCGACCGGGTCGAGACCTTCCGTCGCCCGGGAACCCTCATCACCACGAACACGAGCGGCATCCCCATCGCGCTGCTGACGGAAGGGCGCTCAGAGGACTTCCGCCGGCATTTCCTGGGCACGCATTTCTTCAATCCGCCGCGCTATCTGCCTCTGCTGGAGCTTATTCCCGGTCCAGAAACGGCCCC
Source organism: Flavobacteriales bacterium (assembly GCA_044341475.1). GTDB lineage: Bacteria > Bacteroidota > Bacteroidia > Flavobacteriales_D > Sanyastnellaceae > CAMCYM01. Next base: position 985 of record JBIIRP010000112.1, read on the forward strand.
GGACGTGCTCGATTTCTTCACGCGCTTCGGCGAAAAAGTGCTGGGCAAGCAGGTCGTGGTGTGCAAGGATACCCCGGCGTTCATCGCGAACCGCGTGGGCGTATTCGCCATCCAGGCGCTGTTTCACACGGTGGGAGAGCTGGGACTCAGCGTGGAAGCGGTCGACAAGCTGACCGGACCGGTGCTGGGCCGGCCGAAGAGCGCGACGTTCCGCACGTGCGACGTGGTGGGCCTCGATACGCTCGCGCACGTGGCGAAGGGGGTGGCCGAGCATTGCCCCTCCGACGAGCGCCGCGAGGTCTTCGGACTCCCGCGCTACGTGCAGCACCTGCTCGACTCCGGCGCGCTCGGCGCCAAATCCGGAGCAGGATTTTACAAAAAGGTCAAAGCCGCCGACGGCAGCTCCGAAATCCATGCGCTGGACCTCCGTACCCTGGAATACCGGCCGCAGCAGAAGGTCAAGTTCGCCACCCTCGAGGCGGCGAAACCGGTCGAGGACCTCGTCGCCCGGACCCAGGTGCTCTTCGGCGGAACGGACGATGCCGGGGCGTTTTACCGCCGTGTGTTCGCGGACGTGTTTGCCTACGTCGCCCAGCGGGTGCCGGAGATTGCGGACGAGCCGTTCCGGATCGACGATGCCATGCGCGCGGGGTTTGGCTGGGAGCTGGGGCCGTTCGAAACGTGGGATGCGGTAGGGCTCGAAGCGGGCCTGGCGGAGATTCAAGCGCGCGGTCTCGCGGTCGCTCCGTGGATCGAGGCGATGCGGGCGGCGGGCGCCACCTCGTTTTATCGGGTGCGCGACGGAGTCCGGGAATGCTGGAATCCGGCGGCGGGCCGCTACGACGCGGTGGCCGGCCAGGAGGGGCGGATCGCGCTGGCGTGGCTGCCGGCCACGGCGACGGTTTGGCAGAATGCCGGCACAACCCTTCAAGATCTGGGCGATGGCATCCTCAACGTCGCGTTCCACACGAAGATGAACAGCATCGGCGCGGAGGTCATCGAAGGTCTGAACAAGGCCATCGACCTCGCGGAAGGCGATCCTGCCCGCTGGAAAGGCGTGGTGGTCTCGAACGAAGGCGCCCAATTCAGCGCCGGAGCGAACGTGGGCATGATTTTCATGCTCGCCGTGGAGCAGGAATGGGAAGACCTCGACTTCGCGGTGCGGACCTTCCAGCGGACCATGATACGGATGCGGTACAGCGGAATCCCCGTGGTCGCGGCGCCGCACGGCCTGGCGCTCGGAGGCGGTTGTGAACTCTGCCTGCACGCCGACAAAGTGGTGGCACACGCGGAGACGTACATGGGCCTCGTGGAGTTTGGCATCGGCGTCATTCCGGCGGGTGGTGGCACAAAGGAATTCGCGCTGCGCCTGAGCGACGAGCTGCGCGAAGGCGACATCCGCACGAACCGCATGCGGGAGCGCTTCCTGACGATCGGTCAGGCGAAGGTGGCCACGTCCGCGCACGAGGCGTTCGAGCTGGGTTACCTGCGGCACGGGGTGGACGAGGTGGTCGTGAACCGCAGGGATGTGCTCGCTCGCGCCAAACGCGCCGCACTCGAGCTCGCCGATGCCGGCTACACCCGACCGGTCGAGCGCCGCGACATCTTGGCCATGGGCGCCGAAGGCATGGGCCTGGTCCTCGTGGGCGCGCACAGCATGCTGAGCGGCGGCTACATCAGCGAGCACGACCGCTTGATCAGCGAGAAGCTCGGCTATGTGCTGTGCGGCGGCGACCTCTCGGTCCCCACCCCGGTCAGCGAGCAGTACCTCCTCGACCTCGAACGCAAGGCCTTCGTCGAACTCTGCATGCAGCGCAAAACCCTCGAGCGCATGCAGTCCCTCATCCAGTCCGGTAAAATCCTCCGCAACTGATTCCCATGAACGCATACATCATCGGTGGATACCGCAGTGCCGTCGGCCGCAGTGGACGGGGCGCCTACCGCACCCTGCGCCCGGACGACCTCGGCGAACAGGTAATCCGTCGCCTCCTGGCGGACTTCCCGGCCCTCGATCCCGCCCGCATCGACGACGTCATCGTCGGCAACGCCACGCCGGAAGCAGAACAAGGCCTCAACCTCGGCCGCATGGTCAGCCTGATGGGCCTCGACACGGACAAGGTGCCGGGTATGACGGTCAACCGCTACTGCGCCTCGGGCCTTGAGACGATTGCCATCGCCTCGGCAAAAATCGCGGCCGGCATGGCCGACTGCATCCTGGCAGGCGGCATCGAAACCATGACGCCCATCCCGTTTGGCGGATGGCGCATCACCCCGAATGCCCGGGTCGCCCGGTCGCATCCGGACTGGTACTGGGGCATGGGCCTCACGGCCGAGGCCGTAGCCCAGGAGTTCAGCGTCAGCCGAGAAGACCAGGACGCCTTCGCCCTCGAGAGCCACCGCCGCGCCGCAGCCGCCATCGATGCCGGCCACTTCCGCCCGGGCATCGCCCCCATCCAGGTCGAGGAGGTCTACCTCGATGCGAACGAAACGCGCCAGGTCCGCACCACCACGGTCGACACCGACGAGGGCGTCCGCCGCGACACCTCGGCCGAAGGCCTCGCCCGGCTCAAGCCGGCCTTCGCCGCCACCGGCTCAGTCACCGCAGGCAACAGCTCCCAAACCTCCGACGGGGCCGCCTTCGTCCTCGTCGTCTCCGAGCGCTTCCTCACCGAACTCGGCGCCACCCCGCTTGCGCGGTTCGCGGGCTACCACGTCAGCGGTCTCGCCCCGCGCATCATGGGTGTCGGTCCCATCCACGCCCTGCCCGAGGCGGTGCGCCGCGCCGGCATCACGCTCGCGGACCTCAGCACCATCGAACTCAACGAGGCGTTTGCCTCGCAGTCGGTGGCCATCGTACGCCACCTCGGACTCGATCCGGCCCGCGTGAATCCGAACGGCGGCGCCATCGCCCTCGGCCATCCCCTCGGTTGCACCGGCGCCAAACTCACGGTCCAACTTCTCCACGAACTGCGCCGCACCGGCGGCCGCTACGGCGCCGTCACGATGTGTGTCGGTACGGGACAAGGTGCAGCCGGGATCTTTGAGCTGGTTTAAGGTTGAGGTTGAGGACGAGGTTGAGGTTGAGGACGAACTCTGCCGCGGCAACTTTCGTACACCGCTCCCAAACTGCAAACTGAAAACTGCAAACTGAAAACTCTCAACTGTAAACTGTAAACTAAAACTCCACCCCCATGCCCCACCCCATCTCCGGCGGAGAATTCCTGATCCGCGACGTCTCGAGTGCTGACATCTTCATTCCCGAAGAGTGGACGGAAGAGCAGCTCATGATGAAGGCCATGACCCTCGAGTTTGTCGAGAAAAAGGTCGTGCCCGTGCTGGATCGGATTGACGATCAGGAAGAAGGGCTCGTGCCTCGGCTCATGGAGGAGGCGGGCGAGTTAGGCCTGCTGGGGAGTTCGGTGCCCGAGGAGCTCGGCGGGATGGGACTCGACTTCAAGACGACGATGCTCATCACCGAGGCCATCGGGGGCGCGCATTCGTACAGCGTGAGCTTCAGTGCCCATACCGGGATCGGGACGTTGCCCATCCTCTACTACGGGAACGACGCGCAGAAGGCAAAGTGGATTCCCGGTTTGGCCAGCGGCGCGCTCAAGGGGTGCTATTGCCTGACGGAACCGGGGGCGGGATCGGACGCGAACAGCGGCAAGACGCGCGCGACGCTGAACGCAGAAGGCACGCATTATGTGTTGAATGGCCAAAAGATGTGGATCACGAACGGCGGCTTCGCGGACGTCATGATCGTGTTCGCGAAGATCGATGCGGACGAAAATTTGACCGCCTTCATCGTCGACGGCCACAGCCCGGGCATCACGAAGAATCCGGAGGAGAAGAAGATGGGAATCAAGGGGTCTTCGACCCGCCAAATCTTCTTCAACGACGTTCTCGTCCCGGTCGAAAACCTGCTTTACGAACGGCAAAAGGGCTTCAAAATCGCCGTCAACATCCTGAACATCGGGCGGATCAAACTCGGTGGCGCGGTGCTCGGAGCGGGCAAGGAGGCGCTCGCGGCGATGGTGGTCTATGCGAATGCGCGCGAGCAGTTTGGGCGGCCGATTGCAAAGTACGGGGCCATCCGGTACAAGCTCGCCGAAGCGGCAATCCGGCTGTACACCTGTGAATCAGCAATCTACCGGGCGACCCAAAACATCGAAGATGCCATCCTCGCCCTGAAGGCGGAAGGCGTCGCCCACGGCGAAGCCACCTTGCGCGGCATCGCGGACTTTGCGCCGGAATGCGCCATGATGAAGGTGCTCAGTTCCGAGGTGCTCGACTACGTGGTGGACGAAGCCGTCCAGGTACACGGCGGGATGGGGTACAGTGCGGAAACGCGCGCTGAACGGGCGTTTCGGGATGCGCGCATCAACCGCATCTTCGAAGGCACGAACGAGATCAACCGGATGCTGACGGTCGACATGATCCTGCGCAAGGCCATGCGCGGCGAGATGGACCTGATGACTCCAGCGATGGCGGTGGCACAGGAGATTACGGGGATTCCGGATTTGGCGGGCGCCGCGAGCGATGTCTTCGAGGAGCATATGGGCTACATACGCGGGTT
>JBIIRP010000071.1:0-7881 GCA_044341475.1 Flavobacteriales bacterium
GGTTGAGGTTGAGGTTGAGGACGAGAACGAGGACTGTAGGCGCGAGGGATGCGCTTTCGGTGTATAACAGGCTAACGACGAAATAAATCGATATATGAGCTTTATGAGTGGGTTAAAAAAATTCTATCTTGGCCGTGTAATGTTTTTCTCGAACATAAAATAGTTGACAAAATGGCCCGCGCATTTTCTCTTCGGTGCGCGGGATTCGCGCATACGTGCTTGGTGGCTGCTCTCGGCATCCTTTTTTCTGGATTGCTTTGGGCGCAAGCGCCCAATAAGTTCTATCTGGAATGCAACCATGACTCACTGATTACGGTTCTGCGCGCTTACGAGGACTCGCTGGCTCTGGCGGGATCGACTACGGTTTTGCGGGTTGACTATGCTTGGCTCGTGACAGACGTCGCCGTAGTAGGGAAGGTGTACAAAATCTACCGCTGCGAGGCGCTGTACGATTCGCTTGAAGTCTTGATGGACGAAGTGGCCTTTGCGCGCATGACGCCTCCCACGGTGGACACGGACAGCATCGGCAGCATTTCCGGTACGGGGGCGACGTTCTACGGCAAGGTCACGTCGGACGGCGACACGGCCGTCACAGCGCAGTGGTTCAAGTATGGACTTTCGGCTGGGAGTTTGTCGGATTCGCTTGCGGTGAGTGGGGTGGTCACGCCCTTCTCAGCGGTTGCAACCGGCTTAGCAAACGGGACGACTTATTACGTGGCGGCTTTTGCGGAGAACGTCAAAGGCACTGCCCCGGGGGACACGCTGAGCTTCACGACGCATGCAGCCCCCACGGTGGACACGGACGCGGCTTCTTCGGTGACTTCGACCGCAGCGACGCTCAACGCCACCATCACCGCGACGGGCGGGGCGGCGGTGTCTGCGACGGGCTTCAAGTATGCGACGAATTCGGCGCTGACGACCCCTTCGGACGCTGCAGGCAGTGGCACGACGAGCCCCTTTACGGCTGCGCTGACCGGCCTGACGGCCTCCACGCAGTACTGGGCAGTGGGTTACGCAACGAACGCGGTGGGCACGAGCTACGGGGATACGGTCACGTTTACGACGTCGGCTCCGCCCTTTGCCTGTGGAACGTCGACAGTGACGTACGATGGCCACAACTACACCACAGTGCAGATCGGCTCGCAGTGCTGGTTCAAGGAAAACCTTCGTAACGACAACTACAACGACGGAACAGCGATTCCGGGGAGTATGGATAATGCGACGTGGACGACTACCACCTCTGGAGCCCAGGCCATTCTTGACGCTGATTCGGTCGCCAACTTTCCCACCTACGGCCGTTTGTACAATTGGTATGCAGTCAATAATGCAGCGGGTCTTTGCCCGACGGGTTGGCACGTTCCTACGGATGCGGAGTGGGACTCGTTAATTGACTATTTGGGTGGATTGAGCGGAGCTGGGAATGCGATGAAGTCCACCACTGGTTGGCCATCGGGGGATGGAGGCACGAACACCAGCGGCTTCTCGGCTTTGCCCGGTGGCCTCCGGGATTACGGCAGTGGATTCTTCTACGATCAGGGCGACTACGGGTTCTGGTGGTCTTCCTCCCCGATTGGGCCAGACGCTTGGAACCGCTACCTGTACTCTGGAAACTCGGGTGTCTACCGAGCCGACGGCAGCAGCACTCGAAACGGCTTTTCTGTCCGTTGCGTCCGGGATTGATGACTCTTTGACTATTCGAATCTTTGACTCTTTTGCGGCCTTCCCTTCGGGGGAGGCCGTTTTTTTAAGGTTGAGGACGGGCGCGGCTGTGCCGCACAGGTTGAGGTTGAGGGCGAGGGCGAGGACGAGGACGAGGACTGTAGGCGCGAGGGATGCGCTTTCGGTGTATAACAGGCTAACGACGAAATAAATCGATATATGAGCTTTATGAGTGGGTTAAAAAAATTCTATCTTGGCCGTGTATTGTTTTTCTCGAACATAAAATAGTTGACAAAATGGCCCGCGCATTTTCTCTTCGATGCGCGGGATTCGCGCATACGTGCTTGGTGGCCGCTGTCGGCACCCTTTTTTCTGGATTGCTTTGGGCTCAAGCGCCAAATAAGTCCTATTTGGAATGCAACCACGACTCACTGATTACGGTTCTGCGCGCTTACGAGGACTCGCTGGCTCTGGCGGGATCGACTACGGTTGTGCGGGTTGACTATGCTTGGCGCGTCACGGATGTGGCGGTGGCTGGAAAGGTCTACAAGATCTACCGGTGTGGAGCGCTGTACGACTCGCTGACGGTGCTGTTGGATGCGGTGGAGTTTGCCCGGGCGACGCGACCGGTGGTGGACACGGACAGTATCTCTGGGTTTACCTCAGCTGCAGCGACGTTCCACGCGAAGGTGACGTCGGATGGCGGTGAGGCGGTGACGGCGCAGTGGTTCCGGTATGGGACGTCTGCAGGGAGTTTGGTCGATTCCGTGGCGGTTGCTGGTACGGCAACGCCGTTTACAGGCTCGGTGTCAACGCTGACTGCGGGGACAACGTACTACGTGGCGGGCTTTGCGCGGAACGCAAAAGGCACTACCCCGGGCGACACGCTGAGTTTTACGACCTGGGCGGCCCCCACGGTCGACACCCAGTCTGCGAGTTCGATTTCGGCGACGGCGGCCACGCTGAGCGCGACATTCACGGACGGCGGCAGCGCGGTAACGGCCACGGGGTTCAAGTATGCCACGAACGCGGCGCTGACCGGCGCGACGAGCGTGGCGGGCAGCGGCACGACGAGTCCGTTCACGGGGTCGCTGACGGGCCTGACGCATGCGACGCAGTACTGGGCTGTGGGCTACGCGACGAACGCGGTGGGCACGAGCTACGGGGATACGATTACGTTTACGACGTTAGCCATTGCGCCGACGGTGGGCACGGACGCGGCTTCGTCGGTGACTTCGAGCGCAGCGACGCTCAACGCCACGATCACGGCGACAGGCGGGGCGGCGGTGTCTGCAACGGGCTTCAAGTACGCGACGAACGCGCTACTGACGAGCTCGACGGATGTGGCGGGCAGCGGCACGTCGAGCCCGTTCACGGGGTCGCTGACGAGTTTGTCCCCCGGCACGCAGTACTGGGCGGTGGGCTATGCGACGAACAGTGTGGGCACGAGCTACGGCGACACGATCACGTTCACGACGAACGCAGTGGCCCCCACGGTGGACACGGACGCCGCGACATCGGTGACTTCGAGCGCAGCGACGCTGAACGCCACCATTACGGCTACGGGCGGGGCGGCGGTGTCTGCGACGGGCTTCAAGTATGCGACGAATTCGGCGCTGACGACCCCTTCGGACGCTGCAGGCAGTGGCACTTCGAGTCCATTCACGGGATCGCTGACGAGTCTGACCCCCGGCACGCAGTACTGGGCCGTGGGCTATGCGACGAACAGTGTGGGCACGAGCTACGGCGACACGATCACGTTCACTACGAACGCAGTGGCCCCCACGGTGGACACGGACGCGGCTTCTTCGGTGACTTCGACCGCAGCGACGCTGAACGCCACGATCACGGCGACGGGCGGGGCAGCGGTGACTGCGACGGGCTTCAAGTATGCGACGAACGCGCTTTTGACGAGCCCCACGGACGTGGCGGGCAGCGGCACATCGAGTCCATTCACGGGGTCGCTCACGGGCCTGACGGCCTCCACGCAGTACTGGGCGGTGGGCTACGCGACGAATGCAGTGGGCACGAGCTACGGCGATACGATTACGTTCACGACGTCGGCTCCGCCCTTCACCTGCGGGACGTCGACGGTGACGTACGATGGCTACAACTACGCTACGGTGCAGATCGGTTCGCAGTGTTGGTTTAAAGAGAATCTGCGGAACGACGACTACAACGATGCAACGCCGATTCCGGGAAATTTGGATGACGCGACCTGGACGACCACGACCTCTGGAGCGCAAACGGTTTACGGGGAAGGGAGTTCGGCTGTTTACGATGGCAGCAGCGACGAAGCAGCGAACCTCGCCACCTACGGCAGGTTGTACAACTGGTACGCGGTGAACACGGGCAAACTTTGTCCATCGGGCTGGCACGTTCCTACGGATGCGGAGTGGACAACGCTTGCAGATACCTTAGGCGGGTCGAGCGTAGCTGGGACGAAGTTGAAAGCCTCCTCGAGTAACACTCCAGCTTGGAACGGCGACAATACCAGCGGCTTCTCGGCTTTGCCCGGTGGCTTCCGTTACGACGCCTATGGGTACTTCAACGGTCAGGGCTACGTCGGGTCCTGGTGGTCTTCCTCCCCGAATGGTACAGGCGCCTGGCTCCGCTCCCTGGACTCTGGTTACTCGAATGTCTTCCGAAACACCACCGGCGCACGGCGCGGCTTTTCTGTCCGTTGCGTCCGGGATTGATGACTCTTTGACTATTCGACTCTTTGACTCTTTTGCGGCCTTCCCTTCGGGGGAGGCCGTTTTTTAAGGTTGAGGAGGGTGCGGCTGTGCCGCGCTCGTCCTCAACCTCTCTCCGCAACCCGTATGCCCTTCTCCGTATGGTGGACGGTGCAGGTGGCGTGGGTGGGGTCGTGCTCGAGGAAGAGGAGCCACTGTTCGTCGGCGGCTAAGGTGAGGAGGAGGTCTTTGTCCTCGAGGGTGAGGAGGGGGCGGGTGTCGTAGCCCATGACCCAAGCGGCGGGGACGTGGCCGGCGGAGGGGAGGAGGTCGGCCATGAAGGCGAGGCGCGTGCCGGAGGGGTGGGGGAGGACGGGGATCATTTGGCTTTCCGTGTGGCCGTCGGCGAAAAAGATGTCGAGGCCGGGGAACCGGTCGCCCAGTGCATCGCGGGTCCAGCGTCCGTCGCGGGGGATGAAGGAAAGCTGGCCACTTTCTTCCAGCGGAAGGATGTTTTCAGCGAGGAACGAGGCCTTTTCGCGGGCGTTCGGGCGGATGGCCCAGTCCCAGTGGCGGGCGCAGCTGTGGAAGCGGGCGTTCGGGAACGACGGGACGAGCAGGCCGTCGGGCCGCCGGACGACTGCGCCGCCCACGTGGTCGAAGTGGAGGTGGGTGAGCAGGACGTCGGTGATGTCCGCGCGGGTCAGGCCGAGGCGCGCGAGCTCGGAGTCGAGCGTGGTGGTGCCGTGGGGGTGGTAGTGGCTGAAGAATTTGGCATCCTGCTTGTCGCCTAACCCTGTGTCGATCAGCAAGATGTTCTTGCCGTGGATGACCAGCAAACAGCGCATGGCCCAGGTGCAGAGGTTGCGCTCGTCGGGCGGGTTGACGGTTTGCCAAAGCGACTTCGGCACCACGCCAAACATCGCGCCGCCGTCCAGTTTAAAGTACCCCGTCAGGATGGTGTGGAACTCCATGGCCCGAAGGTAACGGGTGTGCTACCTTCGGGAGGTGAGCAGCGCGCGCTTCCTGTCGGTCTTGTGGGCGGTGGTCGGCATGGCTGCCGCAGGACTGCTGGTTCCGGGGCGGGCGCAGGTGTGCGGTTGGGGCGACTACTATTCGGTGCTGGCCGTGGAATGGGTGCATCCGGTGACGGGCAAACGCGTGCGGGGGGTGGATGCCGTGGTGTGCGACGCCGAAGGCCGCACGCAGGCTCGGGCAGAGGTGAAGGTGCGGCGCAAGGAACTGCCGGGGCTGGGCAGGCGGAAGTCGGCGCTGGTGCGGACCGATCTGGCAAAGAAGGGGGCCTATTTTCGGTTGGTCCACCGGGGGGATACGCTGCTGTATCCGCTTCCTTTGGGCGAGCTGGTGCACGTGTGCCATTCCGGGTTTCTGGACGGGCGCGACCGGTGGAAACCGACGGACGACCGCCCGCAGAATGCCTTGAATCGCCCGTTCGGTGTAGTGCGCATTCCGGTGCCAGTGCGTGGGACGCTGCCGCCGACGCCGCCTGCCACGCCCGCGGATCCGCCGGCCATCGTCGAGGCGCCGCACGCCCCCGCTTCGATGCCGTCCGGCTCGGCCATGCGGGCCGAATCCGGCTGGGAGCGGTTCGCCATCTTCCCCGCGGCGGACAGCACGGTGCGCATTCGTGCGGATTTCCGGTTTCGAAACGTTTCAGAGCAGCCGTTCAAGGTGGAGAAATTCTCGGTGTGGCCATCGGGCTTCGCTCCGCATGGGAGCGGGACGGTGGCGCCCGGTGGGTGGGGAGAGGTGGGGGTGGCGGCGCGGTTGCTGAGTCCGCCGGGGTGGATCTGGTACCACGAGGTGACGGGGTCGCTGTGGACCTCGAACGGTGAGTATGCATCGCCGGTGCTGCGGGCCTTCGTGGTGGGGGCGGGCACGGCAGCAGGTGAAGGGGTCTGGCGCGGCCGGGCCGGCGGGGACTCCCGGTTGCACGAGCTGCGCAAGAGCGCTGCTGGGGCGAGCTTCGGGCCGCTTGGGGTCGACGGGGTTCCGGAGGGCCGGTGGATGCGGTTTGACGCACACTTCCGGCCCATCGCGGATACCGTTTATGCCGAGCCCCTCATTCCATCGGGTCGGATGTATGCCATCACGTGGAACAGCGAGGTGCTGCTACGCACGGGGTTGACCCCGGAACAGGCGATGCAGGCGCTTCGCCGCAGGCATCCGGCCGTGGAGCAGACCATGCTGTCCGGTTGGCACATGATTGACTTGACAAACGTTCCAGACCCCATTGCCGTGCAGGTCCTCGGGGATCTTGCGGCCTCTGTCGGGATTGCGCGGCTGGCGCGGGTGTATTACATCAAGGAAACCAGCGTTTTAGGCTGGCTGGTGGGGGATATCGACATCCGGTGTGTTCCGGGTACGACGGCGGTCGAATGCCTGCAGTGCATGGAGCAGACGAAGTTGTTTGCCTCAGTGAGCGTGCAGGCGGCAGAACGCGGGGCTGGACCGCTCGTGCGGGCTCAGCTGAGTGGAAATGTGCTCGACACCCCGGTGTTTCGGGCGCTGTACGAGTTGACCCGGCTGCCGTGTGTTGCTTCGGTCGTTCCGGTAAACGGTTTCAACCTTCGGCCATGATGCTCGTTCTCGCCGCACTTGCTGCCGCTACCGCGTCGTTGCTTACGTTTTTTTCGGGCTTCGGCCTGGTGACGGTGCTGACCCCGGTGTTCCTGCTGTGCTTTCCGGCACCCACGGCGGTTGCGGCGGTGGCTGGAGTGCACCTGTTGAATAACGTGGTGAAGTTCAGTCTTGTGGGACGCAGCGCGGACTGGGGCGTCGCGGTGCGCTTCGGGCTGCCCGCGGTGGTGGCATCAGCGGCGGGCGCGGCGGTGCTCGGGGTCCTGGCCATCGGTGAGCCGTGGTTCGAGTGGTCGCTCGGCCGCATCTCGGGAACGATGCGCCCGGCCTCAACATTGCTCGGCGCGCTCATGGTCGCCTTCGCCGTCCTCGAACTCCGTCCTCCCCGCGGTCTCACCGGCACTGGCCTGGTCTTCGGCGGCCTGCTCAGCGGATTTTTCGGCGGCCTTACAGGCCACCAGGGCGCCTTGCGCTCTGCCTTCCTGGTCCGTGCGGGCCTCGAACCCCGCGCCTTCGTAGCCACCGGGGTCGCCATCGCCCTCGGGGTCGACCTCATCCGGCTCTCCGTCTACGGCGCCTCGCTGGACCTTGCTGGCATCGAGTCGGAATGGCCGCTTCTGGCAGCGACCACCACTGGCGCCGTGGCCGGTTCGGTCCTCGGTGCGCAGTGGATCGGCAAGGTGACTATCGTGCGGGTGCAGCAAGTAGTGGCTGTGATGCTGCTGGTGACGGGGCTGGTGGTGGGATTGGGGGTGGGGGGAGATTGGTAGTGATTTGGTAATGTGGAGTGTGGAGATAGGGGAGGGTTTTTTGACGATATTTAGAGTATGCCAAAGGTGTTGCGTGAACTCCGACGTGCTCTGCTGTGCGCTCTGCTGGGACTGGGTGGGGGAGGTCTGGGGGGATGGGCTCAAAGTCCCTGTGGATTCACTCCCGATGCGAATGG
>JBIIRP010000072.1:0-7866 GCA_044341475.1 Flavobacteriales bacterium
CCATCTGAACGGCTGCCCCGCACCCGGTACGTCTGAAGCTTCGGGGCGTAGATTTCTTCGCGGTAACCCTCTTTCCCGGTGCGGCCGATGCGAAATCCGTCCGCTACGGGCGCAAACGATTCTAACTGCAGCTCGACGTGGACGCCGTTCGGCAAGGTGATGGGCAACCGCCACAGCCGCGGGTGGACGGCGCGTACAGCAGCCAGGCCCTCCGCATCGAGGCGCAAAGCGACCGTCGATTCAGGCCGGTGCGTCGGGAGCTGATCCACAGGGAGGGAGTCGGGAAAGAACAGGGGGATGGCGTCGGTGAGTTCGGTGCAGCCGGGGGGCAAGCCCACACCCGCAAGGGGATGGGAGAAGCAAAATGCCAGTAGACCCGCGGCCAGCGCTAGAATTCGTCGCCTACTCATGCAGAGAAAGGTACATCAGATTTTGCCTCCGTCCGCCACCGTGAAACCTTCCGCGGCATGCTGCGTAAGACCGGCAAACTGCTGAAAACGCACCGCCATGCTCAGGACCCTCTACCACGCTCGATTGCGTCGCATTGCGAATGAAGTTGCAAAAAAGTTCGACAGAGTGGCCATAATGCAGGCCGCATTGCATACCTTTATACTGAATTGGACCTTGGCCAAAATGAAGCACGTCACCTCCTTCCCCTTCGCGCTCGTCCTGCTGCTCCTTGCGGGGGTAGGCGTTTGGCAGCCTGTGGCTGCCCAAACCTATCCCTACCTCTCCCACGAGGTGCATGCCACATCCGCCTTCGGTACCACCTACCGGGTCTACGCGAACTTCGCAAACGCGAACGACCGCGTGGGCGCCGTGCTTGCGCAAACGAATGCCTTAACGGGGGTGATTGATGAGTTGTCCATCGCGACAACCACGTCGTTTTATCAATTCACTGCAGCTGGTGAGGTGAACTTCGGAGACGAAGTGAACCTGTTCCTACTTGGTTTCCTGCCTAACCTTGCCTTCGACAGTTGGTTTACTATCGGGGTGACAAATTCGTCGGAAGGTGCATTTGATTATACCCCGGGTTGGACTTCTGCATTCGCCGCTTTCAATTCCGGAAACGGTTTTGTAGTCAATGATGCCATGTATTACATTGCCGGGGCTAACGAGCTATCCACAGCTCCGGCCTTTTGTATTGCTGGAAGTGACTTGAAAGTGCTGCTCGGACAATTCACCGTGGCAAACACTTCTGGGGGTTCAGCGGGCCACCTCTCTTTGACCTTCAACATTCAGTGGTTCCCCCACAACGTTGGAGCAGGCGGAGAAATCCGAGCTTTAGATCTGACATTGAACACCGCCACTGGCGCACCCGTCCCGGGCTGCACGAATGCTGCGGCATGCAACTACAACGCGGCTGCGACGACGGACAACGGTTCCTGCATCGTGCCGACTGGCTGCGATTCCTGCAGCGGAGGCGCGTTGGTGGACGGAGACACGGACAACGACGGGGTGTGCAACGCGAACGAAGTGGTCGGTTGCCAAACGGTCGGGGCCTGCAACTACAACGCTGCTGCCACAGATCCGGGGACGTGCAACATTGCATCGGGATGCGACACGTGCTCAGGCGCATCGGTGGTAGACGGAGACGCGGACAACGACGGCGTGTGCAATGCGAACGAGATCTTAGGGTGTACGGTATCTACCGCATGCAACTTCAATGCCACGGCCACGGAGAACAACGGCACCTGTGTTTTTGCCTTCGGATGCGATGTGTGCTCCGGCGGTGCGGTGGTCGACAACGACGCGGACAACGACGGCGTATGCAATGCAAATGAGATTCCGGGATGTACGAGTTCCACGGCGTGCAATTACAATGCAGCAGCCACCGACAACAACGGCTCCTGCATTTTCGCCACGGGCTGCGACTCGTGCTCGGGAGGTGCTGTGGTTGACGGAGACACCGACAACGACGGTGTGTGCAACACAAATGAAATCACGGGTTGCCAGACGGTAGGTGCGTGCAACTACAACGCGGCTGCGACGAATGCCGGTTCCTGTGTCTTTGCCACGGGTTGTGATACCTGCTCAGGTGGGGCGGTGGTTGACGGTGATTCCGATGACGACGGCGTGTGCAACGCGAACGAGATCACAGGCTGCCAGACGGTAGGAGCGTGCAACTACAATGCAGCCGCAACGAATGCCGGCTCATGTGTCTTCGCCACGGGCTGCGATACCTGTGCGGGTGGCGCGGTCGTCGATGGCGACTCCGACAACGATGGCGTGTGCAACGCAAACGAAATCGTGGGTTGCCAAACAGCAGGAGCCTGCAACTACAACGCAGCGGCCACGGATGCCGGTACCTGTACCTATGCTACAACGGGCTACACCTGCGGTGGCGCATGCATCGCGGATACCGACGGAGATGGTGTGTGCGATTCGTTCGAAATCTCGGGCTGCACCATCGTTTCCGCATGCAACTACAACGCTGCAGCTACGGATGCAAACAATGCCACCTGCACCTATCCGCCGGCCGGCGGTACCTGCGGCTCTACGTGCACGGGGGACTGGGACGGCGATGGAGTGTGCGACAACAACGAGGTAGACGGCTGCATGTCTTCGAGTGCTACGAATTACAACTCCTCAGCAACGGACGATGACGGCTCGTGCACCTGGGCCTTCGGTCTGTTCCAAGGACTTTCGTACGAGCGGGTTGCCGTCAACGGCATCGCGGGCACCTCGACCTACCGCGTGTACGCCGACTTCGGCTCGGATGCGGTTCAGGTCATTGCGGCGTATGGTTCGAAGAACATGGCACTTGTCCCACCGGTGAACGAACCATGGCGTATCACGTCGACACAGCCGTTCTACCAAAACGCTGGTGGCGCCTTGCTTTCCGATGGCATCCTCCCAGCGCTTTATCCGGTGGTTTCAGGCTTGCAGTACGATTCGTGGCTTTCACTGGGTGGCCAGCCCGGCGAACTGACAGGGGTATCCCTTGTGCAACCCGCAGGAAACCCATTCAATGCGTTCGGAACAAGCGGCGCAAACGTGGTCGTTGACGACCCGGTCGGAGCCACGATGTTCTACACACCGGGTTCGACTCCAGCGAACTATCCGGATGCAGGCAAGTTGCTCATCGGACAGTTTACCACCGCAGGTGTGGTGAGCTTGCAGTACAACTTCCAGCTCTTCTTCAACAACATCACCTACCGCATCACGGACGTCGAATTGCAATTCCCGGTTCAAGGCCCTGGATGTATGGATGCTACGGCGTGCAATTTTGATCCGAGCGCTACGGTGGATAACGGATCGTGCACCTACCCCAGCTCTACGTGTCGGAATTGTGCGGGCGCTTGCACGTTGGACGCAAATACTGATGGTGTGTGCGACTGTGAAGTGGTGCTGGGCTGCATGGATTCCACAGCTACGAATTTCAATGCTGCTGCGAACACCTCGGATGCATCCTGCACGTATGCAGGCTGCCAAACGGACTTCACGGCCTGCAACTACAATCCGCTCGCGGACGTCGACAATCCGAGCTTGTGCGACTACCCAGAACCGTTCTGCGATTGCGATGGCGATTGTGCAGCAGGGGATTACGAAGGTGATGGCGTGCAAGAAGTCGACGAGGTGGCCGGTTGTACATCGCAGTCTGCGACGAACTACAACGCTGCAGCAACGAACGATGACGGTAGCTGTATTTGGAATCCGGACCTCTTCCAGGGACTGACGTACGATGTGACTTTGAACAGCGTCCCAGGATATACTACTTACCGTGTCTATGCAGAGTTCTCTGCGGAAGCGGAGGTCATTGCGTTGTTCGGCGGATCTACCCCGACTGGAGGCGCCTCTGGCTATCCCTGGCACTTGCAGACGACGGGTTCGTTCTACCAAAACACGGCGGCGGGAGCTGGAACAGCGAATTTGGTCAACCCCTTGCTCTATCCCTTCTTCCCGGGCCTTCAGTATGATAGCTGGTTCACCATCGGTGCGGAACCGGGTCAGCCCAGCGACCTCGCGGTGGCGTACATGAGTGGCTCATCCGGGGCGCTCGCCCAGTGGAACACCACGGGCACGTTCAACACGACGTCCGGTGCCATCTTCGTCACCCCGGGCAGTGCGCTGGATCAAGGAGCAACCGATGCGGAAGGACGGGTGTTGATCGGCCAGTTCACCACGAACGGAGTCGGATACGGCATCTTCAACCTGCAGTACCTGGACGGCAGCGGGGCCGCGCACATCGTGTACGACGTGGAACTCATCTTCCCGCCCATGAGCCCGGGCTGCCAAGACCCGACATCCCTGACCTACGATGCGGATTCGAATTTCCCGGATCCGAGCTTGTGCGTCTTCCCTGGCTGTACGGACCCGGATGCGTGCAACTACGACGACGACGCGAACCTCGAGGATGGATCTTGCATCCTTCCGGTGGGGTGCGAAACCTGCAGTGGAGCTACGGATGGAACGGGAACGGTAGTCGATAACGACGACGACAACGACGGGGTATGCAACGACGATGAAATCGAGGGTTGCCAAACCGTGGGCGCCTGCAACTACAACCCGGCCGCAACCGATGCGGGTACTTGCATCATCGCAACGGGCTGTGACTTCTGTTCAGCCGGTGTGGCGGTGGATGGTGACACCGACAACGACGGGGTGTGCGATGTGAACGAAATCGTCGGTTGCCAAACCTCAGGCGCTTGCAACTACAACGCCGCCGCGACCGACCCAGGCATGTGCATCACCGCGACGGGCTGTGACTTCTGCTCAGCAGGTGCAGCGGTAGACGGTGATGCGGACGATGACGGAGTCTGCAATCCTGACGAAATCGTCGGTTGCCAAACCATCGGCGCCTGCAATTACAACCCGGCAGCAACTGATCCGGGCACCTGTATTGGCGCAACGGGCTGTGACTATTGCTCAGCCGGTGTGGCGGTGGACGGAGACACCGACAACGACGGGGTGTGCGATGTGAACGAAATCGTCGGTTGCCAAACCGCAGGGGCATGCAACTACAACCCAGCTGCTACAGACGCAGCAACCTGCTATTTCGCCTCAGGGTGCGATTACTGCCAGGGCGGCGCGGTGGTGGACGGCGATACCGACAACGATGGCGTGTGCAATGACGACGAGGTGGTGGGTTGCCAAATTGTAGGCGCGACGAACTACAACCCCCTTGCTACGGATCCTGCCATCTGCTCGGGGTGTAACGTCATCGGCGCGGACAACTACAACCCGCTCGACCAAAACGGAATCGATTGTGAAATCGGAGGGTGCATGTACGATGCGGCCACGAACTACAATCCGCTGGCCACCTACGATGATCTTTCCTGCGACTTCAGCTGCACCGGCGACTTGAACGGCGATGGCAACATCACCGTCGAGGACTTGCTGAACCTCTTCCAAGTCTACGGCACGTCGTGCCCGGACTGACCGATTTACCAAACCACTTGATGCCGAGGGGGCCTTCCGCGAGGAGGGCCCCCTCCATGCGTTGAGGGAGGTGTACCTTCGGGGCATGGAGGCGACCAGGAGCCGGGAACCGGGGGCGTGGCTGTACGAGGCGGTGGTGCTCGATGCGCGGTCGCCCGGGGAATTTGGGGCGGGCGCGGTGCCCGGGGCGGTGTCGTTTCCGCTGTTTGACGACGAGGAGCGGGCGGAGGTGGGCACGCTGTACAAGCGGAGCGGCCAGGAGCGCGCGATCGAGCGGGGCCTCGAGTTCGTCGGGCCGAAGCTCGCGGGATTCGTGGAGCGGGCCCGGGCGCTCCATGTGCCGGAGCGGGAGTTTGCGGTGTACTGTGCCCGGGGCGGGATGCGGTCGGGGGCGGTGGCGTGGCTGCTCGAGACGGCGGGGTTGCCTGTGGTGAAGGTGGTGGGGGGGTACAAGGGGTACCGGCGGGGGGTGGTGGGGGATTTGGCCCGCGGGCCGTGGGAGATGCGGGTGGTGGGAGGGATGACGGGGACGGGCAAGACGGCCATCGTGCACGCACTGGCGGCCCGCGGAGCCCAAACCCTCGACCTCGAAGGCCTCGCCCGCCATCTCGGCTCGGCGTTCGGCAACCTCTACCGGGTGCAACAGCCTACTTCTGAGCAGTTTGCAAACGACTGCCACCGGGTACTCGCGGCGCTCGACCCGGCCCGCCCGGTGTGGATTGAGGACGAAAGCCGGCGCATCGGGGCAGTCCACCTGCCGGAAGAGCTGCACCAGCGGATGCGGAGCGCGCCCATGTGGGAGATCGAGCGGACGGACGCTGAACGCGTGGACCACCTGCTGCGCATCTACGGCGCGGCGCCGGTGGAGGCCTTAGCGGCCGCCTTCGAGCGGGTGCGGGACAAGCTGGGCGGGGCGGATACCCAGACGGCAGTCGCAGCCGTGCGGGCCGGCGAGCTCGACCGGGCGGCGGCCATCGGGCTGCGGTACTACGACAAGCTCTACCGCCACACCCAAACGCGGGCAGTGCGGCCCGCCGTCCATCCCGTCGACGCGCGGGGGCGGTCGGCTGAAGAGGTGGCGGAATTGCTGGACGGGGGCGGGTAGCCGACCTTTGGCGTATGCACGAAACCCCCATTCGCCTGACGGCCTACTCGCACGGAGCGGGCTGCGGCTGCAAGCTGTCTCCGGCCGTCTTGCACGGCATCCTGTCCGCGGTCGACCGCAGCGAGCGCTTCCCCGGGCTCCTCGTCGGCAACGAGACGAAGGACGATGCCGCGGTCGTGGACCTCGGCGATGGAACGGGCATCATCACCACGACGGACTTTTTCATGCCCATCGTCGATGATCCGCGCACCTTCGGCCGCATCGCCGCGGCGAATGCCATCAGCGACATCTACGCGATGGGCGGCACCCCGCTGGTGGCGATCGCCATCCTCGGTTGGCCGCTCGACAAGCTACCGGAGCACATCGCGGGCGAGGTCGTGGACGGCGGTCGATCCATCTGTTCGGAAGCGGGCATCCCGCTGGCCGGGGGACACAGCATCGACTGCCCGGAGCCCATCTTCGGCCTCGCGGTGACCGGCCGGGTGGCCCTCGATCGGCTCAAGCGAAACGACACCGGCCAGCCCGGCGACCTCCTCTTCCTCACGAAGCCACTCGGCGTCGGCATCCTTACCACGGCCGAGAAGCGGGGCATCGTCTCCCCCGAAGACCACGCCGCCGCCGTCGCCTCGATGCAGCGCCTCAACACGCTCGGCCCCATCCTCGCCGCCCTCCCCGGCGTCCACTCCCTCACCGACGTCACCGGCTTCGGCCTCCTCGGCCACCTCCTGGAGATGGCGGAAGGCTCGGACTGCGGGGCCGAGCTCGAGCCCGGCACCGTCCCCACCCTGCACCCCACCGCCCTCGCGACCTACCACGCGGCCGGAGCGGTCCCCGGCGGCGCCCGGCGCAACTGGGCCAGCTACAGCGACCGCGTGGAATCGCTGGACGGGTTCGCCCGCGACCTCCTCAGCGACCCCCAAACCTCGGGCGGCCTCCTCATCGCCGCATCCCCCGCCGCCGCCCCGGCCGTCCAGCGCACCCTGCGCGACGCCGGCCTCCCCGACCGCCCCATCGGCCGCCTCACCCCGCCCCCCCTCGCCGGCACCCCGGCCATCCGGTTCGTCTGACCCCCGCGTCAGCCCACCCGGCTCACCTGCAGCGTACTGGCCAGCTGATTTCCCCCTGAAGCCGTGACATAGATCACGAGGCCGATGGTGTCGCCGGCGGTGAGGTATGTGATGAACGAGGTTTGGGCATAGCCCGGGACAGGGTTGTGGGGGTGGCTGACGAGGCTGCCATCGATGTCCACGCCGTTGCGCACCACCGCGAGGGTGAAGATGTCGTGGCCGCCGTGCGACGTTTGGAATCCGGAGGAGGCGTCGACGCGGTAGTAGCCGGATTCGGTGATGGTGAGCAGGTCGGTTGCGGCGTCGAGGGTG